>JANQGU010000132.1 GCA_028282935.1 Kiloniellales bacterium | reverse complement strand
TCACCGTCGTGATCCCGGAGCAGGATCTCGGAGAGCGCGATGACGTTCTTGGCCTTGCTGTTGTAGAGCCCGATGGTCTTGATGTGGTCCTTGAGGCGCGCCTCGCCCAGGTCGAGCATCTTCCGCGCCGTGTCGGCGACCTTGAAGAGGCCGCGGGTCGCCTTGTTGACGCCGACGTCGGTCGCCTGGGCCGAGAGCACCACGGCGACCAGCAGAGTGTAGGGGTTGACGTAGTCCAGCTCGCCGCGCGGTTCCGGGTTCGCGGCGGCCAGACGGTCGAAGAATTCCGAGATCTGGGCCTTTTTCATGGCCGGCAGTCTAACGGTCGGTCCTGCAGGGGCCAACGGGCAAGACACCGGTTTTGACCGGCTCCTGACAGAGGCCTATCCTCGGCCCCATGATCGTGGATTCAGAGACCAGGGCGGACGGCGAGGAAGAGGTGCTCTTCAACGCCGAGCTGACGCCGCACCGCAGCCTGCCGCCGGAGGGCTTCGTGCTGCTGATGGGGCTGATCGGCCTGGTCAGCTTCGCCGCCGGGGCGATGTTCTTCGTGGTCGGCGCCTGGCCGGTCGTGGGCTTCCTCGGCCTCGACCTGCTGCTGATCTACCTCGCCTTCCGGGCCAGCTACCGCAGCGGGCGGGCCTACGAGACCCTGCGTCTGACCCGGCGCGACCTGACCCTCAAGCGGGTCGACAGCTGGGGCCGGGCGCAGCGCTGGCAGCTGCCCTCGACCTGGCTGCAGGTCCTGGTCGACGACACCCCCCAGCACCAGAGCCAGCTGACCCTGCGCTCCCACGGCCGCAGCCTGATCGTGGGCAGCTTCCTGACCCCCGAGGAACGGGTCGACCTGGCCCGCGCCCTGCGCCAGGCCCTGGCCAGGGGCCGCTGCGCGCCGGCGCCGCGGTGATTGCGCGGGACTCCCTCCCCCTTGATGGGGGAGGGCTGGGGTGGGGGTGACGCCGCTTCAACGTCCGACCCCTCGGAGCCGTTTCTTGCGGCCTCACGGCCGCCACCCCCTCCTGTTTCCTCCCCCATCAAGGGGGAGGAGGCGCTTGACCCGATCGCAGCAGTCAACGAGGGATTGCAGAGCCTAGCCCGAGCATGTCCTGCACTGGACCCCGCACACCACGCCTCTGTCATTGCCGGACTTGATCCGGCAATCCATGGCGCAGCGGCACGGTGGATCACCGGATCAAGTCCGGTGATGACAGTCGTGTGTGAGGCTTAGATCCCGAGCACGTCGCGCATGGAGTAGAGGCCGGGCTTCTTGTCGCGGGCCCAGAGGGCGGCCTTGACCGCGCCCTTGGCGAAGACCTCGCGGCTGGTCGCCCGGTGCTCCAGGACGATGCGCTCGCCGGGGCCGGCGAAGATCACGCTGTGGTCGCCGGCGACGTCGCCGCCGCGCAGGGTGGCGAAGCCGATGTCGCCCGGGTTGCGCGGCCCGGTGATGCCGTCCCGGCTGCGCACCGCGGCCTGGTCCAGCTCGACCCCGCGGCCGGCCGCCGCGGCGGCGCCCAAGGCCAGGGCGGTGCCCGAGGGCGCGTCGGCCTTGTGCCGGTGGTGCATCTCCAGGACCTCGATGTCGTAGTCCGGGTCCAGCGACCGGGCGACCTGCTCGACCAGGCCGAGCAGCAGGTTGACCCCCAGGCTCATGTTGGCGGCGCGGACCACCGCCGTGTGCTTGGCGGCCAGCGTGATGCGTTCTTCCTGCGCCGGGTCCAGGCCGGTGGTGCCGACGACGTGCACCGCGTGAGCCTGGGCCGCGAGGTCGGCGTGGGCCGCCGTGGCCGCGGGCGAAGTGAAGTCGATGACCGCGTCCGAGCGGGCGAAGAGCGTCACCGTGTCGTCGCTGACCGGCAGGCCGAGCTCGCCGAGCCCGGCCAGGACCCCGAGGTCGCTGCCCAGGACGCCGCTGTCCGGCCGGTCGCTGCCGCCGGAGAGGCTGCAGCCTTCGGTCTCCTGGACCACCCGGAGGAGCATGCGCCCCATGCGCCCGGCGCAGCCGACGACCCCGATCCTGTAGCTCTCCATGGCGGCGCCTCCCTGCTCTTTCCCGTCGCCGCGATGTAGCACGCCTTGTCCGGCCGGCAAAGCCGGTGCAGGCTGGCGGCCATGGTCTCTCCTTCGGATCCCCCCGCCCCCGGCGGCTTTCGCAGCCTTTGGCCGACGATCCTGGTCGAGCGCGAGCTGCCCGGCCACGACGCCGCCAACGTGGCCCTGCTTGCCTTGATCGAGGGCCTGGAGCGCGACAACGCAGCCCTGACCACCGACTATCTGGGCGGCAACCTCCTGGCCGGCGCGCACCCGGCCGTGGCCTGGCTGCGGGACTGCATCAACAAGACCGTGATCGACTACTTCCGCCACCTGGGCATGGACTACGCGCTGAACTGGTCGCTGCAGGGCTGGGCCAACGTCAACCGCCTGGGCGACTACCACGACAGCCACAACCACCCCCATGCCTACCTCAGCGGCACCTACTACGTGAAGGTGCCCGAGGGCGCGCCGGAGATCGGCACCCGGCGCGACCGGCGCTCGGGCTGCATCAGCTTCTACGATCCGCGGGGCGCGGTGAATATGACCGCGATCAAGCGCGACCCCAACATCGAGGCCGAGTACACGATCCGGCCCAGGCCCGGCCTGATCCTCCTCTGGCCCGCCTTCCTGCACCACTTCGTGCACCCGAACCTGACCGAGGAGACGCGGGTCAGCATCTCCTACAACGTCGTCCTGAAGTGGTCCGACGACTACCTGCCGAAGCAGGGTTAGTGCTGGATGGGCTGGGACTCCGGGACCGGGGTGCCGGGGGTCCAGGCGGCGGCCCGGGCCTCGGTCTCCTCGATCACGGCTTCGGGCAGCAGGCCCCTGAGCTCGAGCGCGCGGAAGGTGACCTCGATGACCCCGTAGGTGATCGCCAGGACCGTCCAGAAGTAGGCCGCCTCGTAGTCGCCCATCTCGCTGTAGAGGACGCCGGCGTAGGCCATGCCGTCGGGCCGGCCGGCGGTGGCGGCCAGGACGAAGAAGTTCAGCGCGACCTCGTCGTCCTTCTCGACGCCCGCGCCCTCGTAGTACAGCAGGCCCAGGTTGCCGCCCGCCTCGTCGAGGCCGGCCTCGACCGCGCTGCCGTACCAATAGGCCGCCTCCTCGTGGTCCTGCTCGACCCCGGCGCCCTCGTGGTACATCGTGCCCAGGCTGAGCATGGCCTCGGGCACCCCGGCCAGGGCCGCGATCCGGAAGTAGTAGACCGCCTTGGTGTCGTCCTCGGGCACGCCCCGGCCCTCGTCGTAGATGACCCCGAGGCTGTGGTAGGCCTCCTCGGCGCCGGCCTCGCCGGCCCAGACGTACCAGCGGATGGCGATCACGATGTCGACGGTGACCCCTTTGCCGTCGCGGAAGGAATCGCCGACCTTGCGCATCGCCGTCGGCTCTCCGGCCTCGGCCGCCTTCATGTACCAGGCCGTGGCCTCGGCCTCGTCGGCAGCGACGTGGTGGCCCTCGTCGTAGAGCCAGGCCAGCTTGGACATGCCCAGCGGCGAGCCCGCGTCGGCGGCCTTGCGGTACCAGCCGTGGGCCGTCTTCAGGCCGTCCTCGGCCCAGCCCTCCTCGAGCCCGGCGCGGACCTCCTGGTCGCCCAGGGCGACCATGGCCAGGGGATGACCGGCCGCCACGCCGCTTTGCCAGGCTTCGGCCGCGGCCTCGTCGCGGCCCTCGGCGTAGGCCTGCAGGCCGAGGAAGGTCTCGCGCGTGCCCGGCGCCTCGTCCTTGAAGGCGGCCTCGCCACCGCTTCCGCAGCGCGCGACGACCGGCCCCAGGTCGGCGGTGTAGCGGTCCTCGCCCTGGGGCAGCCCCCAGAACTCGGTGAAGGTCTCCTTCATGAGCTGGCCGCAGCCGGGCTCGCCCGCCGCGGCCGGGCCACCGAGGAACAGGGCCGAGAGGCCGAGCGCCGTGAGCGCGAGAGAAGCTGCCTTGCCCGCCATGAAGTCCCCCTTTCGAAACGCCGCCCCGGAGCGCATCGGGACGGCGGAAAACTCATCCTATGGTTTAGACTACACCAAGATCGATCGCCGATGAAGCCAGCCCGTCGGCGCCGAGCCGCGAAACGGCCCACCGCACTAGAACTCCGGCGGCGGGGAACCGAGAGTCCAGGCGGCAGCCAGCGCTTCGGTCTCCGCCATGATCGCGTCCGGCAGCAGGGCCTGAAGCTCGACCAGGCGGAAGGCGACCTGGCCCATGCCGTTCATGGTCGCCAGGACGGTCCAGAAGTAGGCCGCGCGATAGGCGCCCAGGTCCATGTAGGCCGAGCTGGCGTTGGCCATGGCCTCGGGCCTGCCGGCGGTCGCGGCCAGCAGGAAGTAGCGCAAGGCCGCTTCGAGGTCCTTCTCAACCCCCACGCCCTCGTAGTACATCACGCCCAGATTGGTGGCGGCCTCGTCGTAGCCGGCGTCGATCGCCTTCTCGTACCAGTGGATCGCTTCCCCGTAGTCGCGCTCGACCCCGGCGCCGTGCCTGTACATCCAGCCCAGGTTGACCATGGCCTCGGGGTGACCGCCGTAGGCGGCGAGCCGGTAGTAGTGGACGGCCTTGCCGTCGTCCTCCGGAACCTCGAGGCCCTCGTCGTAGAGGACGCCGAGGTTGTGGTAGGACGCTGAAACGCCGGCCTTGCCGGCCCACTCGTACCAGCGCATCGCCGTTTCGATGTCCTTGGCGACCGCCTTTCCGGCCTCGAAGAAGTAGCCGAGGTTGTGCATGGCCGTCGGCTCGCCGGCCTCGGCGGCCCGCATGTACCAGGCCAGGGCCCGCGCCGGGTCGCGTTTCACGTGGTAACCCTCATCGTAGAACCAGGCCAGCTTGGACATGCCCAGCGGCGACCCGGCTTCGGCGGCCCGGCGGTACCAAGCATGAGCCTTCTTCAGGCCGTCGTCGATCCGGCCCTCGGCGGCTCCCTCGCGGAGCGCCACGTCGCCCAGGGCGACCATGGACAGAGTGTTGGCGTCCGGCATACCGGCCTGCCAGGCCTTCACGGCGGCCGAGACGCGGCCTTTGACGAACTCGGAGAAGCCGATGAAGGCCATCAGCGTGCCGGGCGGATCGTTCTCGAAGCCCGCGGACACATCATCCTCCGCGCAGCGCGCGGTGATCGCTCCGAGATCGACCGCCTGCCCCTCCCAGGGCAGCCCCCAGTGTTCGAGAAAGGCCGCTTCCAAAAGCTGGCCACAGCTCGCTGTCGAAGCGCCCGCCGGTCCGATGAAGGAAAGACACAGCAACCAGACCGCCAAGACAGAGCAGGAATTTTCTCCGCCTTTCAGGCGCAGCGACCCGCCAGGCATGACCTCTCCCCCCCTTTGCGCCACCGATCCCTTCTCCGCCACGGGACGGCGGCAGATTTCCTGCCCGCCTTCAGGCTACAACAGGAACGATCGGCTTTGAAGCCGCCGCGAGCTTCCGCGGATTCGGACTGTCAGGCGGAGCAAGACCCATCGACGGCCTGCACCTCAGACCCGCCGTCATCGAGGACGCCGAGACCTGCGCGGAGATCCACCGCCAGGCCCGGCGCGCCATGGCCTACCTGCCGCCGGATCTCCACACCCCGGAGGAGACGCGGCACTGGATGCGCGCGATCGTCTTCGCAAGGCAGAGGGTCATCGTGGCGGAAAGCGGCGGCGCGGTGGCCGGCTTCCTGGCGCTGGACGGCAGCCTGATCTCGAACCTCTACCTGAGCCCGGCCCAGCAGTCGCGGGGGATCGGCAGTGCCCTGCTGGCAGAGGCCAAGGGGCTGCGGCCGGGCGGCCTGGAGCTCTGGGTCTTCGAGCCCAACACGGGTGCGATCCGCTTCTATACCCGCCACGGCTTCGCCACCGCAGAGCGCTGCGACGGTCGGGACAACGAGGAGAAGATCCCGGACCGCCGGATGGTTTGGCGGCCGCGGCCGGCGGACGGCTTCAGTCCCGGAGCTCGCCCCAGAGGTCCTTGACCCGGGAGAAGAAGCTCTCGGATTCGGGGCTGGTCGCCTGGCCCTTGGAGGCCGCCTCGAACTCCTTCAGCAGCTCC
Organism: Kiloniellales bacterium; assembly: GCA_028282935.1. Classification (GTDB taxonomy): domain Bacteria; phylum Pseudomonadota; class Alphaproteobacteria; order Kiloniellales; family JAKSBE01; genus JAKSBE01. The sequence goes on along the minus strand of JANQGU010000132.1, from coordinate 1,812 downwards.
TTCTGACGCTTGGTCAGGTTGACCGGGGTTTCGACCTGGACCTCGATGTAGTGGTCGCCGCGCTGGCTGCTGCGCAGCACGGTCATGCCCTTGCCCTTGAGCCGGAAGCGGTGGGCGTTCTGGGTCCCGGCGGGCACCGTGACCCGGACCCGCTTGCCGTCGATGCCGGGCACCTCGACCGTGCCGCCCAGGGTCGCCGTGGTCATGGGGATCGGCACCCGGCTGAGGAGGTCGGCACCGCCGCGCTGGAAGAAGGGATGCGTCGCGACCGAGATGAAGATGTAGAGGTCGCCGGCCGGACCGCCGCGCAGCCCAGCCTCGCCCTCGCCGGCCAGGCGTATGCGGGTGCCGTCCTCGACCCCGGGGGGAATGTTGACCTGCAGGGTCTTGTCCCGCTGGACCCGGCCGGCGCCGCCGCAGGCCTGGCAGGGGTTCTCGATCACCCGGCCGTTGCCGTGGCAGGTCGGGCAGGTCCGCTCGACCGTGAAAAACCCGGACTGCGAGCGGATCCGGCCGCGGCCGCCGCAGGTGGTGCAGGGCACGGGCGCTGCACCCTTCTCGGCGCCGCTGCCCTGGCACTCCTCGCAGACGACGCTGGCCGGCACCCGGATCTCGGCGTCCTTGCCGCCGAAGGCCTCCTCCAGCGAGATCTCCATGTTGTAGCGCAGGTCGGCGCCGTGGACCTCGCGGCCGCGCCGGTTGCCGCCCATGAAGTCGCCGAACATCTCGTCGAAGATGTCCGCGAAGCCGCTGGCGAAGTTGAAGTCGAAGCCGCCGGGCCCGCCACCCGCGCCGCCGTTCTCGAAGGCGGCATGGCCGAAGCGGTCGTAGGCCGCGCGCTTCTGCTCGTCCTTGAGGATGCCGTAGGCCTGGTTGAGCTCCTTGAGCTTATGCTCGGCTTCCTCGTTCCCCGGGTTGCGGTCCGGGTGGTACTGCATCGCGAGCTTGCGGTAGGCCTTCTTGATCTCGTCGATGCTGGCGCCGCGTTCGACGCCGAGCAGTTCGTAGTAGTCCTGCGTCGCCATGGCCGCGTTCAGACCCCGGCCAGGAACGGACGGCGGCGCTGCCGTGGCAGCACCGCGCGACCGTCATATCCGATCAGGAAAGGCATGCTGCGCGCCCTCGATCCGGGGCCGACCGCTTACGCCGTCTTGCCCTTCTTGTCGTCGTCGACTTCCTCGAAGTCGGCATCGACGACGCCCTCTTCGGCCTGGGCCCCGGACTCGCCCCCGGACTGGCCGCCCTCGTCCGGCGCCTCGGCACCCCCGGCCGCGCCCTCATCCTGGGCCGCCTTGTAGAGCGCCTCGCCCAGTTTCATCGAGACCTCGGTCAGGGCCGCGGTCTTCTGCTGGATCGCCTCCAGGTCCTCGCCGTCCTTGACCGACTTCAGGTCCTGGACCGCCGCCTCGACCGCTTCCTTGTCGGCCGCGGAGACCTTGTCGCCGGCGTCGGCGATCGAACGCTCGGCCGTGTGGATCACGGCCTCCGCCTGGTTGCGGGCCTCGACCAGCTCGCGCCGCTTCTTGTCCTCGCTGGCGTGCTCCTCGGCCTCGCGCACCATGCGCTCGATGTCGTCGTCGGCGAGGCCGCCCGAGGCCTGGATGCGGATCTGCTGCTCCTTGCCGGTGGCCTTGTCCTTGGCCGAGACCTGGACGATGCCGTTGGCGTCGATGTCGAAGGTGACCTCGACCTGCGGCAGGCCGCGCGGCGCCGGCGGGATGCCGACCAGGTCGAACTGGCCCAGCAGCTTGTTGTCCGCCGCCATCTCGCGCTCGCCCTGGAAGACGCGGATCGTCACCGCGGTCTGGTTGT
>JANQGU010000119.1 GCA_028282935.1 Kiloniellales bacterium | reverse complement strand
GCGCCTCGCCGCCCGCGGGCGTGGTCGCGGTCCGGGCGGTCGGCGGCGTCGCCGAGGAGCGCTGGACGCCGGTGTTCATGTAGGCCTCTCCGGCATGTTCGAGCGCAACGACGACGTGCTCTACGTCTGCTACGACAACGAGGCCTACATGAACACCGGCGTCCAGCGCTCCTCGGCGACGCCGCCGACCGCCCGGACCGCGACCACGCCCGCGGTCGGCGAGGCGCCGGGCAACGTCTTCGGCACCGGCAAGAACCTGCCGCTGATCGCCATGGCCCACAACATCCCCTACGTCGCCACCGCCACGGTCGCCGACCTGCACGACCTGGAGGCGAAGGTGACCAAGGCCATGGGCATGAGCGGCGCGCGCTACATCCACATCATGGTGCCCTGCCCGCTGGGCTGGGGCTCCAAGGCGGCGGACACCATCAAGGTCGCGCGCCTGGCGGTGGAGAGCGGGCTCTTCCCGCTCTTCGAGGCCGAGCACGGCATGGTCACGGCGGTCAAGAAGATCCGCCGCGTGGTCCCGGTCGAGGACTACCTGCGCCTGCAGCGCCGCTTCGCGCACCTCTTCAAGAAAGGGGACGAGGACCGGGAGCGCATCGCCGCGATCCAGCGCATGGCCGACGCCAACGTCGCCAGGTACGGACTGCAGCCGGAGGAGGCGCAGGCATGACCGACGCACCCAAGACCGACAACGGGCTGCCCTTCGCGATCACCTTGGATCCCGGCACCAGCCTGGCCAACCAGACCGGCTCCTGGCGGACCGAGCGGCCGGTCTACCTGGACCGCCTGCCGCCCTGCAACAACGCCTGCCCGGCCGGCGAGAACATCCAGAAGTGGCTGTTCCACGCCGAGGAGGGCGACTACGCCGCGGCCTGGCAGAGCCTGGTCGAGGACAATCCCCTGCCCGCCGTGATGGGCCGGGTCTGCTACCACCCCTGCGAGACCGCCTGCAACCGCGCCCAGCTCGACCAACCGGTCAGCATCCACGCGGTCGAGCGCTTCCTCGGCGACTTCGCCATCGAGAAGGGCCTGGCACCCGCCTTCGACGCCGAGCCCAGCGGCAAGCGGGTGCTGATCGTCGGTGCCGGGCCCAGCGGCCTTTCCGCCGCCTACCACCTGACCCGGCTCGGCCACAGGGTCACCCTGCGCGAGGCCGGGCCCATGGCCGGCGGCATGATGCGCTTCGGCATCCCCAAGTACCGCCTGCCCCGCGACGTCCTGGACGCCGAGATCCAGCGCATCGTCGATATGGGCGTGACCCTGGAGCTGAACGCCAAGGTCGAGGACATCGAGGCGGCCTTCCGGGACGACGGCTTCGACGCGGTCTTCGTCGCGGTCGGCGCGCATCTCGCCAAGCGCACCGAGATCCCGGCCCACGCCGCCGGCAAGATCCTGGACGCGGTCTCGGTGCTGCGCGAGATGGAGACCGGCGACGGCCCGCCCCAGCTCGGCCGCCGGGTCGTCGTCTACGGCGGCGGCAACACCGCCATGGACGTCGCGCGCACGGCCAAGCGGCTGGGCGTCGAGGAGGCCATGATCGTCTACCGCCGCTCGCGCAAGGAGATGCCCGCCCACGACTTCGAGGCCCGCGAGGCCGAGGAGGAAGGGGTCATGATCCACTGGCTGCGGACGATCAAGCAGATCGACGAGACCACCTTCACGGTCGAGAAGATGATGATCGACCAGGACGGCCGCCCGCAGCCGACCGGCGAGTTCGAGACCCTGGAGGCCGACACCCTGATCCTGGCGCTGGGCCAGGACGTCGACACCAGCTTCCTGGAGGCGGTCCCGGGGGTCGAGATCGCCCGGGACGGCGTGGTCCAGGTCGACTCCCAGATGATGACCGGCCGCGAGGGCCTCTTCGCCGGCGGCGACATGGTGCCCTCGGAGCGCACCGTCACCGTCGCCGTCGGCCACGGCAAGAAGGCGGCGCGCAACATCGACGCCTGGCTGCGAGGGAGGCGCTACGACAAGCCGCCGAAGCACGAGCTCGCCGGCTTCGACCTACTCAACACCTGGTACTACGACGACGCCCCGCAGAGGGTCCAGGGCCAGCTCGACCTGGTCCGCCGCCAGAGCGGCTTCGAGGAGGTGCTGAAGGGCCTCAACGAGGAGAACGCCCTCTTCGAGGCGCGGCGCTGCCTGTCCTGCGGCAACTGCTTCGAATGCGACAACTGCTACGGCATCTGCCCGGACAACGCGGTCATCAAGCTGGGTCCCGGCGCGCGCTTCCGCTTCAACTACGACTACTGCAAGGGCTGCGGAATGTGCGCCGCCGAGTGCCCCTGCGGAGCGATCAGGATGGAGCCGGAAACGGTCTAGGACTCGGTCCAGGGAGCGGGGGCCAGGGAGCAGGGAGCGGGGGATGAACGTCAAGATCGCCGACCTCATGGCCAAGCGGGTGATCACCGCTCGGCCCCACCACAGCGTCGACCATGTCCGCGGCATCCTGGAGCGGAACCGGATCCACGCGGTCCCGATCGTCGGGCCGGAGGGCGAGGCCAGCGGCATCGTGACCACCGCCGACCTGGCGCGGAAGCTGAAGGGCACGACGCCGGTGAAGCGGATCATGTCTGATCGGGTCTACAGCGTGCCGGCCTACAACGAGGTAAGCACGGCCGCCCGGATCATGCGCAAGCACAAGATCCACCACGTCGTCGTGACCCACGAGAAGCAGGTGGTCGGAATCATAACCTCCTTCGACCTGCTGAAGCTGGTCGAGGGCCATCGCTTCACCGTCAAGAACGCGCCCGCCGCCCAGAAGAAGCGGGGACGCCTGGTCGAGATGTAGGCCGAGACCGGGACGGCGGTCGGAAAGGCCTCCGTGAAGCGCCACGCTCCGAAACCGGTTTCGGAAAGGTTTCGTTGAATCCCGACGCCTGCTGGTCCTCAATAGTAGAAAAAGTGCAAAGAACGAAGCCTTGGGAGGCGGCTGCGGGAATGCCGGCGAAGAACGGCGTGACCCTCGACACTCTGGCGCGGGAACTGGGACTGGCCAAGAGCACCGTCTCGCGGGCGCTGAACGGCTATCCCGATATCGCGGAACAGACCCGCGAACTGGTGCGCAGCACCGCGGACCGCTGCGGCTATCGCCCGTCCAGCATGGCCCGGAACCTCAAGCGCGGCCGTGTCGACACCGTCGGCGTGGTCCTGACCGGCGAAGGCCCCGACATCGCCAGCCCCTTCTTCGTGCAGTTCCTCCGCGGGGTGACCCGCGCCCTCGACCGCGAGGGCCTGGACCTCCTGGTCACGACCGCGCCCGGGCCGGGCCGCTGGCGCGAGGCCTACGACCGCCTGATCGCCTCGCGCAAGGTCGACGGCTTCATCGTCACCCGGACCGAGACCCGCGATCCGCGCATCCACTACCTGCGCCAGCGCGGCGTGCCCTTCGTCAGCCACGGCCGCACCGAGAACCCGAGCCAGTACGCCTGGTTCGACATGGACAACCGGCGCGCCTTCGCCGAGGCGACCGAGAGGCTCGCCGCCCTGGGCCATCGCCGGATCGGCTTCATCGCCGCCAAGGGCGCCTTCAACTTCGCCCGCGAGCGGCTGGCCGGATACCGCGCCGCGCGGGACGCCCTCGGCCTGGACGACGAGCGGGCGCTGATCCGGCGCGCCGGCCTGCAGGCGGCGGACGGCTGGGCCGGGGCCGAGGCCCTGATGGCGCTGGAGCGCCCGCCCACGGCCCTGCTCTGCGTACGCGATGCGGTCGCCATCGGCGCCGCCAGGGCCTTGAGCGCGCGGGGACTGACGGTCGGCCGGGACGTCTCGGTGATCGGCTACGACGACGTGCCCCACGCCGAGTTCATGGACCCGCCGCTGACCACCTTCTCGCAGGAGAGCGAGGCCGCGGGCGCGCGGGTGGCCGAGATGCTGCTCGACCTGATGCGCGGTCGCCGGGCCAAGGATCTGCAGGAGCTGCGGCCGGCGACGCTGATCCCGCGCGCTTCGCACGGCCCGCCCGCCCGGACGCCGCAATCGCTCAGGGCCCGGCTCGACGCGGCGCGGCGCCGACGCGGCCGAAGCGAGGGGAAAGAACCAGGGAGGAAGAGAAATGCCGACCAGCAAGGCGCGGGCAGCGCTCGCGGCGGCCACGGCGGCGGCGCTGCTGTTTGCGAGCACCGCGGCCGCGGACTCGATCCGCTTGTGGACCACCGAGGAACAACCTGAGCGCCTCGCCAAGCAGGAGGCGCTGGCGGCCGACTTCGAGTCCAAGACCGGCACCGCCGTCGAGGTGATCCCGGTCACCGAGACCGACCTCGGCAAGCGCGCGACGGCCGCCTTCGCCGCCAACGACCTGCCGGACGTGATCTATCACACCCTGCAGTACGTGCAGCCCTGGGCCGAGGCCGGGATCCTGGACATCGACGCCAACACCGAGGCGCTGGAGGAGCTGGACGCCGGAACCTTCGCGCCGGGCGCCCTGAAGATGGCCGACATCGACGGCGACTTCGCGGCGGTGCCGGTCGACGGCTGGACCCAGATGGTGATCTACCGCAAGGACCTCTTCGACGCCGCCGGGCTGGCGGCGCCGACCTCCTACGACGCCATCCGCGCCGCCCTGGACAAGCTGCACAATCCGCCGGAGCTCTATGGCTTCGTGGCGGCGACCAAGATCGACGAGAACTTCATGAGCCAGGTCCTGGAGCACGTGCTTCTGGCCAACGGCGCGACCCCGATCGGCCCCAAGGGCATCGCCGGCTTCGACGAGAAGAAGCTGGTCGAGAGCCTGGAGTTCTACAAAGCCGTCGCCAAGGCCTCGCCCCCGGGCGAGCTCTACTGGAAGCAGTCTCGCGAGCTCTACTTCGCCGGCAAGGCGGCGATGATCATCTGGTCGCCCTTTATCCTCGACGAGCTGGCGGGACTCCGCGACAGCGCGCCGCCGACCATCAACGACGACCCGGCGAGCCGCGAGCTGGCCGGGATGACCGGCGTCGTCACCGCCTTCTCCGGGCCCTCCAATCCGAGCGGCGCGGCCTGGGCGGACATCAGGTACCTCGGCGTGACCACCAACGCCGATACCGACGCGGCCATCGAGTTCATCAAGTACGCCCTGGACGAGGGCTATGCCCAGACCCTGTCGATCGCGCCCGAGGGCAAGTTCCCGGTGCGGCGCGGCGACGGCGACGACCCGGAGAAGTTCGTCAAGCTCTGGTCCGGCCTGCCGGTCGGCGTCGACCGAAAGGCGCCGCTGACCGAGGTCTATCCGCCGGAGGTCATCGCCGCGATCGTCTCCGGCCTCGACACCGCCCAGCGCTGGGGCGTCGCCGAGGGCCAGCTCTCCGCCGCCTCCAAGGTCTTGAACAGCCAGATCGTCAACCGGATCGTGCGCCAGTTCATCGACGACGAGGTCTCGGCCGCGGAGGCCGCCAAGACCATCAACGCGGAGCTGGCGAAGCTCTAGGCCGGCGGCGAGGAAGAGACGCAAGCGATGTCGCCCAGGCCTCCTTCCGGCGCGCCTCGAGGCACGGGCCCCCTGCAGAAGCGGGAGGCGCGCCTGGCCTGGGCGATGCTGGGCCCGACCTTCGCGATCGTCGCCCTGATCGTCGCCCTGCCGCTGCTGGCGAACTTCTGGATCAGCGCCAAGCCGGTCCAGCTCGCCGACCTGCGCCCGCCCGCGCCCAAGGTCACGGAACGCGTGCGCGGCGAGGCAATCGCCGCCGGGGAAAGCCTCGAGGTCGTCTACACGGTCCGCAACACCTCGCCGAACCGGCCGCTGGCCGGCGTCACCTTCGAGGACAGCGCGCCCGAGGGTGTCGCTCTGGCGGTCGAGGACCCGCGCTGCACCCTGGCCGAGGGCCGGCTGCGCTGCGCCTTCGGCGACCTGGAGCCGCGGGCCCGGGAGCGGGTGCGCGTCAACGCGACCTTCGCGGCGGCGGTCGCCGACGCCGAGGCCCTGCTGGAGGGCTCGGCGCCGCTGACGACGGGCAGCGGCGACAACCCGCTGACCAGCCTCGACTTCACCTTCGACAACTTCCGGCGCGTCTTCAACGCCTCGGAGTTCTGGGACGTGCTCTGGACCTCGATCCTCTACACCGTCTTCGGCACGGGCGGCGCGCTGGCCCTGGGCCTCTTCGCGGCGCTGCTGCTCAACCAGGCCTTCCGCGGCCGGGCCTTCCTGCGCGGCCTCTTCCTCTTCCCCTACGTCGCTCCGGTGATCGCGGTCGCCTATACCTGGGTCACCCTGCTCGACCCGAACTCGGGCGCGCTGAACGCGATCCTGGCGCAGATGGGCGCGACGGAGGGGCCGATCAACTTCCTCGGCCAACGCTCGGCGGGCACCCTCAACCTCTTCGGCCTGGAGATCGAGTTCCGGCTGGCCCTGACCACGGTGATCGTCTTCGAGGCCTGGCGCTACTTCCCGCTGTCCTTCCTCTTCATCCTGGCGCGGATGCAGTCGATCAACACGGACATGTACGAGGCCGCCGAGATCGACGGCGCGACGCCCTTCCAGCAGTTCTGGTACCTCTCGCTGCCGCAGCTCGCGACCATCCTGGCGATCCTCTTCCTGCTGCGCTTCATCTGGACCTTCAACAAGTTCGACGACATCTTCCTGATGACCGGCGGGGCCGCCGGCACGCGGACCCTGACGGTCGACGTCTACGAACAGGCGATCGCGCTGTCGAACCTCGGCGCCGGCGCGGCGGTCGCCGTGGTGGTCTTCGCCGTCCTGCTCGCCTTCGCCCTGGTCTTCTTCCGCTTCTCGCCGAAGGAGGGCTGAGATGGCGGCGATCCGGGACCAAGGCGGATACGGCCTGCGCTCGGGCGCCAGCGTCGGCGTGATCTCGGGCCTGGTCTTCGGCACCCTGGGCATGATCGTGATCGGCGTGGCCCTGGCCCTGGTCTCGGGCGCGCCGACGCGGCCGCCGGTGGGGGTGGCGGCGCTCTCTGGCCTGGCCGGCGCCGCCGCGGTCCTGCTGACCCCGCGGGACGCGCGCGCGAGGCGGGGCTGGACGGTCTCCTGCGGCGCGACCCTGGCGGTGCTGCTGCTGCTGACCCTGGGGACGCCCTTCGGCCTGCCGCTGGCCGAGGCGACTCTCTGGCAGGCGATCGCGCTGCTGCTCTTCGCCGGCGCGGTGGCGCAGGCCAACTGGCTCTGCCTCGGCGGCGCGCCCCTGGGCCGCCTGAGCCGCTACGACTTCGAGCGCCTGATGATCGGCATCGCCCGGGGCGCCGGCTTCGTCCTCTTCACCGTCTTCGTGGCGCTGCCCTTCTACGTGATGGTGATGACCAGCTTCAAGAGCCAGGCGGCGCTGCTGGCCAATCCGCTGGACTTCTCCATCGACCTCGGCCGCGACGACCTCTTCGGCAGCTATGTCGAGCTCTTCACCCGCTTCAACTTCGGCGGCTACATCCTCAACTCGGCGATCGTGTCGCTGTCGACGGTGGTCCTGACCCTGCTGGTCGCGGTGCCGGGCGCCTATGCGGTCGCCCGGCTGCGCTTCCCGGGGCGCGACGTCTGGGCGCAGTCGATCCTGCTGATCTACATGGTGCCGGCGATCGTCCTGGTGCTGCCGATCTACGCGGTCTTCAGCCAGCTCGAGCTGCGCAACACCCTGATCGGCCTGCTGATGGTCTATCCGGCGACCACCATCCCGGTCGCGCTCTACATGCTGCAGGGCTACTTCCGCGGCCTGCCGGCGGAGATCGAGGAGGCCGCGCTGATGGACGGGCTGGGCCGGGCCGCCGTGATCGTCAAGATCACCCTGCCGCTCAGCCTGCCGGCGCTGGCCTCGGTCGCGCTCTACGTCTTCATGATCGCCTGGAACGAGTTCCTCTTCGCCTTCATGTTCCTCGACGACCCCGGCATCTTCACCCTGCCGCGCGGCGTCGCCTCCCTGAACTCCTCGGAGCTGCCGCGCGAGCTGATGATGGCCGGCGCGGTCATCGCGACCCTGCCGATCATGGCGATCTTCCTCTGGCTCGAGCGCTTCATGGTGCAGGGCCTCGCCGCCGGCGCGGTCAAGGGCTGAGGCCATGGCCGACCTCGACCGCCGCGCCGTGGAGATCATGAAGGCCAACGACCGGGGCGGCTTCACCGTGCCCTCGGCGGGCCTCTATCCCCACCAGTGGAACTGGGACTCGGCCTTCGCCGCGCTGGGCTTCGCCGAGTTCGACCTCGACCGCGCCTGGACCGAGATCGAGACCCTCTTCGAGGGGCAATGGCCGAACGGCATGGTCCCGCACATCATCTTCCGCCACAACGGGGCCGACTACTTCCCCGGCCCCTCGGTCTGGGGTTGCGAGCAGGTCCCGCCGACCTCGGGGCACTCGCAGCCGCCGCTCGCGGCCACGGTGGTGCGGAGCCTCTTCGAACGGGACCGGACGGCGGGCGCGGCCCGGGCGCGGGCACTGCTTCCCAAGCTCCTGGCCTGGCACCGCTGGTTTCACGAGACGCGCGACCCCGAGGGCCGCGGCGTCATCGCCGCCACCCATCCCTGGGAGTCGGGCCGCGACAACGCACCGGACTGGGACGGGGCCATGGCCAAGGTCGATCCCACGGGGGTGACCCCCTACGACCGCCACGACATCCACCAGGTCGACCCCGCGATGCGCCCGACCCAGGAGGACTACGACCGCTACATCCGGATCATCGAGTGGGGACGGGCCGCCGCCTGGGACCACCTGCGGATCACCCGGGAAGGCCCCCTGGCGGTGGCCGATCCTGGCCTGACCTTCATCCTGACCCGGGCCGACCGCGACCTGGGCGCGCTGGCCGAGACCCTGGGCGAAAGCGCCTGCGCCAGGGAGGTCGCCACCTGGGTCGACCGCGCTGCCGAGGGCGCGGGGCTGCTGTGGCAGGACCGGCTGCGGAGCTATGCCGCCCTGGACCTGCGCGACGGCAGGCCGGCCGACGGCGTTTCCAGCGTCGCCTTCCTGGCCTTCTTCGCAGGTATCTCGGACCCCCGGCGCGACGCCCGGCTGCTGGCCACCCTGGACCGAGTCCTCTCGGCCGCGCCCTTCGGAGTGCCGAGCTTCGATCCCGCGCATCCCAGGTTCGACGCCCGGCGCTACTGGCGCGGGCCGAGTTGGCCGGTGATGAACTACCTGATCGGCCGCGGCCTCGAGGAGGCGGGGCTGGTCGACACCGCGGCCCGCGTGCGCGCCGACACCCGGCGCCTCATCGAGGGCGGAGGCTTCTACGAATACTACGATCCGCGCGACGGGAGCGGCGCCGGCGGCGGCGACTTCACCTGGACCGCGGCGGTCTGGCTGGCCTGGGCCAGCCCCAGCAAGGCCTAACGGGCAAGGCCTAACGGGCAAGGCCTGACGAGCAAGGCATGAGGAGAAGGACGCGAGGTAGGAAAGATGGGCGCGATCCGGATTGAAGGCGTCGAGAAGTGGTTCGGCGAGGTGCAGGTCATCAAGGGCGTCGACCTGGAGATCGAGGACGGCGAGTTCGTGATCTTCGTCGGCCCCTCGGGCTGCGGCAAGTCGACCCTGCTGCGGCTGATCTCCGGCCTGGAGGAGGCGAGCCGGGGCCGGATCCTGATCGACGGACGCGACGTGACCGCCGAGCCGCCCTCGGGCCGCGGCCTGGCAATGGTCTTCCAGTCCTACGCGCTCTACCCGCACATGACGGTCGCCGAGAACATGGGCTTCGCGCTCAAGACCGCCGGCGCGCCCAAGAGCGAGGTCGCCGCCAAGGTCGCCGAGGCGGCCAGGGTCCTGAAGCTGGAGCCGATGCTGGAGCGGCGGCCCAAGGACCTCTCCGGCGGTCAGCGCCAGCGGGTCGCCATCGGCCGTTCGATCGTGCGCCAGCCCGCGGCCTTCCTCTTCGACGAGCCGCTGTCCAACCTCGATGCCGCGCTCAGGGTCGAGATGCGCTTCGAGATCGCCAAGCTGCACCAGGCCCTGACGGCGACCATGATCTACGTGACCCACGACCAGGTCGAGGCCATGACCCTGGCCGACAAGATCGTCGTCCTGCAGGGCGGCGCGATCGAGCAGGTCGGCAGCCCGCGCGCGCTCTACGAGCGCCCGGCCAACGCCTTCGTGGCCCAGTTCATCGGCAGTCCCAAGATGAACGTCGCGGCGCTGTCCTCGAACGGCAGCGCCTTCCCGGCGCCGGGCGCGCCCGCGGGCGCGGTCAGCGTCGGCCTGCGGCCAGAGCACCTGAGGGCGACCGAGGCCGGCGGCGCGGCGCTGCGCGGGCGCCTAGAGGTCTCGGAGTACCTGGGCTCCGACACCATGCTCTACGTCGACTGCGGTCCCTTCGGCATGATGACGGTCCGCCACCTGGGCGACTTCGCGGCCCCGCCGGGCAGCGAAATCGGCCTGAGCTTCGAGCCGGAGGCCCTGCACTTCTTCAACGCCGAGGGCCGCCGGGTCCAGGCCTAGTTTAGCGCTTCCGGCTTGACGGGCGGGCTTTGGCACCCAAGGTTGCTGGGGCAAGAGACACCGGGCCAGCGGCCCGCCCCCGGCAAGGCTTGGCATGGACGACAGCACCACGACGCAACTGCGGCGCAATCCCCTGGCGCGGGCGCTCTGGCTGGCCTTCGGGCTGATCAGCATGGTCCTGGGTTTCATCGGGATCTTCCTGCCCCTGCTGCCCACGACCCCCCTGATGCTGCTGGCCGCCTTCTGCTTCGCCCGGGGCTCGCAGCGCCTGCACGACTGGCTGACCACCCACCCGCGCTTCGGCCCGCCGATCGAGGCCTGGCGCCGCCACGGCGCGATCTCCCGCGGCGCCAAGCAGCTCGCGGTCTTCGCGATGCTCCTGGTCCTGCTGCTGAGCGTGGTCCTGGCGGTCCCCTTGATGGTGCTGGGGATCCAGGCCGCGGTCCTGGTCGCGGTCGCGGTCTTCATCCTGACCCGCCCCCTGCCGCCCGAGGAGCGCGACAAGGACGGTCCGACGCCCTGAGTGCCGCCGCCGGCTTGCCAAATCGGCCGGATTGGACCGTTATGTGTCCAGGACATCTGCGATCCAGGGGAGGACGGCATGAAGGGTAACGGCAAGGTCGCGATCATCACCGGCGCCGGCAGCGGGATCGGCCGCGCCGTGGCCACCACCTTCTTGAAGGACGGCTATGGCGTCGCCCTGGCCGGGCGGCGCCAGGAGGCCCTGGACGAGACCCTGACCCAGGCGGGCGAGGCCGCCGAGCGAGGCCTGGCGGTCTCCTGCGACGTCGGCGACCCGGATTCGGTGGAACGGCTCTTCGCCGAGACCAAGGCGCGCTTCGGCCGCCTGGACGTGGTCTTCAACAACGCCGGGGCCAACGCCCCGCCCCTGCCGCTGGAGGACTTGAGCCTGGAGCAGTGGCAGACGGTCGTGGACGTCAACCTGACCGGGATGTTCCTTTGCACCCAGGCCGCCTTCCGCCTGATGAAAGACCAGGACCCCCGGGGCGGCCGGATCATCAACAACGGCTCGATCTCGGCCCACGCGCCGCGGCCGAACTCGGCGCCCTACACCGCGACCAAGCACGCGGTGACCGGCCTGACCAAGTGCGCCTCGCTCGACGGCCGGAAGTACGACATCGCCTGCGGCCAGATCGACATCGGCAACGCCGAGACCGCCATGGCGGCCAAGATGAAGGACGGCGTTCCCCAGGCCGACGGCCGGGTCGCCGCCGAGCCCCTGATGGACGTGCAGCACGTCGCCGACGCGGTCCTGCACATGGCGAGCCTGCCCCTGGACGCCAACGTCCAGTTCATGACCGTGATGGCGACCAAGATGCCCTTCGTCGGGCGCGGCTGAGCCGGGTCGGAAAGCGCCGTTTATCTGCACCAGGTGCAGAGCGAGGCCATGGGGAACTCCAGGCGGGCGCCGTTGGTCGCCTCGATGAACATGATCTGTCCGTCCATGTTGCGGAAGCGGAGATCGGCGGCCTCGTCGTCGCTGATCCGGCCGCTGTCCAGGTCGACCGCCAGGGAGGGCGGCACGACGATGCGCTGCGTCCGGCGGACGCTCCTGGGGTCCCGGACCTTGTCGTAGAGGGTCACCGATTCCAGGATCAGGCTGAGCTCGCGGCCGTCGCCCGGCAGCCCCCAGGAGAACAGCAGCTTGCCGTGGACCCTGCGGTTGGTCACCAGGATCGCGATCCCCTTGTTCCGGCGCGCGGCCGGCAGCACGAAGACGCCCTTCTGCCTGGTGTTGAAGGTCGAGCGGGAAAGGCGCTCGCTCTCGACCCGGACGTAGCGCCCGGGATCGACCAGAAAGTCGCTGACCATGAGCTGGTCGAACTCGTCCAGAAGCCCCGCCTGGGCCCGGCGCGGCCGGGCCTCGGACAGGCCCTGCGGCTGGTCGAGCCGCGGGACGTCCTGCAGGTCCGGCAGGCTGGCGGCCTCGGAGGCCCCGGCGACCTGCCGCTCCAGTTCGGCGTGCTGCCTGAAGGTGTCATCGATCGAGGACTCGGCCGCGAGCAGCGCGCCCTCGACCTGCAGCCGGTGCCCGGGGACCTCGTCCAGGGCCACAGGATTGCGCTGCAGATAGGCGTAGAGGAACTTCAGGGAGCGGGCCCAGTCCAGCGCGTCGCTGGCCTGCTTGCCTTTGATGAAGAGCTCCCGATCGCTGAGGATCGGCTCGGCCCGCAGCCCGGGCGCCGCCGAAAGGACCAGCGCCAAGGCGACGACAGCCCCCAGGCGGAACCGAGGGGCAGCCTTGCCGGCGCGCCGACGAGTCTCGAGATATCCCTGCGTCATTGTCTACCTGATCCTTGCCCTGCCCGCGCGGCGAGGCGCGCCGGCCCTGTGCCGGCGGGCATCGGGAACCACGGGCAGCCATCCGTTGGCCGTGCTGCGGCGCGGGCCTCCTGCCTCTCTCCCGGTGCCAGGCGCCCTGGGCCGCAGGGCGTCATCAGACTGCGGGGGTGCCGGCGACGCAGTGGCAAAAGCCACAGGACCGCCGGGGCCCCGAATCCGAAGGCCGCGGCGGCGCCTTATTGCGCCGCCGGCGGTGGACGACGGCCGGCGCCGGCCCTATCTAGATCAGCAGTGGCCGCGGCGGGCGCGAGCTGCGGCGGCGGAATAGCCGAAACCGGGAGAGGGCTGTCTTGGACTCGCTGACGCAATTCCTGCTCGGCGCGGCGGTCGGGACGGCCGTCCTGGGCCACCGCATGGGCCCGCGCAAGGCGGCCCTGGTCGGCGGCCTGCTGGGCAGCCTGCCGGACCTGGACGTGGTCGTGCCCTTCGACGATCCGGTCGACGCCTTCGTCCTGCACCGCGGGCCCAGCCATTCCCTGATCGTCCAGGCGGTGGTCACGCCGCTCTTCGGCGAGGCGCTGGTCCGGAGCTTCAAGGGCCTTCGGGAGCATCGCTGGCAGACCTACCTGGCGGTCTATCTCTGCTTCGCGACCCACGCCCTGCTCGACGCCATGACCATCTACGGCACCAGGCTCTTCTGGCCGCTCTGGCCCGAACCGGTCGGGATCGGCTCGGTCTTCATCATCGATCCCCTCTACAGCCTGCCGCTCCTCTTCGCGGTGATCTGGGCGCTCTGTCTCAAGGCCTGGACCCCGCGCCTCCGCAACGTCCTGGCGGCGAGCCTCGTCTTCACGACCGGCTATCTGGCCTGGAGCCTGGCAGCACAGCAGGTCATGCAGGCGCGCGCCGCCGCCGTTCTGGCCGAGGCCGGGGTCGAGCCGCAGCGCCTGCTCGCCATCCCGACCCCCTTCAACACGCTGTTCTGGCAGGTGATCGCGATCGAGGAGGACCACCACGTCAACCTCTACCTGCCGGTCTTCGGCGAGGGCCGGACCGCCCCCTACGTCCATCCGCGCAGCATCAGCGCCGGCCGTTGCCTCGAGGAAGTCCCGGCCTTCCAGAAGCTGGCCGCCTTCAGCAAGGGCTTCTACCGGCTCGAACGCCAGGACGACGAGGTCCTGATGGCCGATCTGCGCATGGGCCTCTATCCGGGCTACGTCTTCCGCTTTGTGATCGCGCGGGAGACCGCGGAGGGCATCGAGGCGACACGACCCGAGCGCCGGCGCAGCGAGCGCACGGCGCCGGGCGACTGGGACTGGCTGCTGGCGTCCCTTGCGGGCGAGGCCGTGGCACGGCCCGTGGAAGCCGCGGCGGCCGTCGGGCTGTCGGCGCTTGCCTCCCGGGAGCGCACGGCGGAAACCAGCGCCGTCTGCTGACGCGACAGGGAAGCGGGGAGCGGCAGAGAGACCGCTCCCACGCTTGAACTTACCGCTGCGGATCCGAGCTCAATCGTCGTCCCTGCGGCCGCGAATACGCTCGACGGTGATCAGGACACTCGGGTTGCGCCAGTCGTAGGCGGCCGGGCTCAGGTCGCTGCCGCCCTGGATGCCCCGGTGGACGTGGACGAAGCCCTCCGCATCCCCGGTCTGGCGGTTGTTGCTGGAACCTGCGGGACAGGCCGGACCCGGGATGTCGTCGCAGTCCTCGGTGTTCGCCTCGCTGCCGGAATCCCAGGCGGCGACGGCGACACTCTCGGTCCTGAAGCGATTGACCCGCAGGCTGTCCAGGAAGAAGAAGGCGTCGTTGGAGTTGACCAGCATGCCGACGCCGGACAGCACGTCGCCCCCGCGGATATCGAGGGTCACGCTGCGGCTGCCGCCGGGCGGAATCGGACCCTCGGCGACGACGACGTCACGGACCTCGTCCAGGCCTTCGAGCAGAAAGGCCAGATCGCTGGCGTCGCCGTCCTCGGCGACGGCGGCGAGCGGCGCCGAGGCCGCCTGGCCGGCTTCCGCCAGCGCGATCGAGCTGCGATGCGACACGATCAGCGGCGGCGAGATCGGCTGACCCGCGGTCAGGTTCGTGATCGTCACCTCGAAGGGCGCGGCCTGGGCCAAGGCCCCGCCGGCGAGGAAGGTCGCCAAGGCGACGGAGACGGCGGTCGTCGTTTGCCGGAAAGACATAGCGTGATCCTCTGGTTGCCACTGTGCGACGACGGCGGGCCTCCGATGCCAGGGCGGAACTCCGCGCCCGGTCCGGGCGCCCGCCGTCGCCCCAACCCAACCGGGATCTGAAGAGGGCGGCAAAACAACTCGGATCACGGGGCCGTCAAATCGGGTTGATCCGAACCTCGGGCCGCTCCAGGCGGATTGATACCAAGGAGCGGTTCCTGTGGGATTTCCCACAGGCCCGGCGCGAGGCGGGCCGCAAGATATCACCTCCTGCAGAGGGTCGATCCACGGAAGGCGGACGTGATCTTCCTAGATACCGCAGCCTGGCTGATATCCCTGATCGTCCTGCTGGTCGTCGCCAAGACCAAGTTCGACCAGCCGCCGACGCGGCGGTCCGGGACGACCTGGTTCCTGTTCTCCGCCGGACTGACGCTCTACTACCTTCTGACGCTGTCGATCTGGACGCTGGTCATCCTGACCCTGCGGGGCGGCGGCAAGGTCCTGACGGATTTCAGCATCGCCATCCCCGAGGACTACGCCTTCGGGGTCCCGGTCGTCGCCATGCTCCTCGTGGTCCTGTCCTGGTACGACAGCAGGGTGAAGCGCCTCGACCTCGGCGCGCGGAGCATCTGCGAGCGGCTGGCCGCGACGCCGCTGGAGATGGACAACCTCGTCTATCGGATCACGCGGCAGTCCGTGTTCCGGCTCTGCGACGAAGCGCAGCCGGGCACCGCCGAAAGCGACCCGGCCCTCGCCGAGCAGATCGCCGCGGCCGGCCGGGAGCTGGAGATCGACGCCAAGACCCTCGATTTCTGCAACGCGGACCCGGACAAGGCGCTCTTCACGAAGTCTTTCACGATCTTCTATTTCTTTCTTCACAAGCAGAGCAGCCTGCCGAAAAGCTACCGCCTCTTTCTCGCCAAGCACAGCGAGATCCTGAACCCGCTCGAAAAGGACTTCAGGGAGTTCCTGCAGGAGGCCAACGACTTTTTCCGGATGACCGCGCCCAGGAAGGCCTACGCGGAACTGTTCCGCGAGAACGCTCAGAATATGTTCCTGCGCCTTGCCCAGGTCCTGGCCCGCGCGGTTCTCTTCGTGGAGCGGACCGAGAACAGGCGCTATCGGCGGCTCCAGGCCTTCGGCTTCGAGATCGAGAAGGCCCGCTCCTTCATCGGGATGAACCAATATCTCACGATCCTGATCGCTTCGATCAGTTTCTTCATGTTGTACTTCATCCTCTTCCCCGGCACCTCCGGCCTGACGCAGGGCTTGTTCCAAGCGGTGATCGTATCGGTCGAGGTTTGCATCTCGACGGTGATCGGCGTGCTGGCGGCCTACAAGACCCTCGGTCACGAGGACCGCTTCAACTTTCCGCCTGTGGCGAAGTTCGTGGTCTTCGCCCTTCTGGCGGTGACGCTCTGCACCCTGGCGCGCCTCGCGCTGGTCGCCGCGCCGCTGGTGCCGACCGAGGGCCTCGCGGCCTTCGTGACCTCGGCCCAGGCTTTTGCCGAGCGCTGGCCCTGGCGGCTGATGCCGGTCTTCTTCTCCTTCGGCGTGGCGATGGCCTGCCGTCAGGCGAAGGCGCCCGCGGCCTCTCCCGCGCGCATTGCCGCGCTCGGCGGCACGATCCTCTTCGTCGCCAGCAGCCTGGGCATGGGATTGGTCGATCTGCTGTTCACCACCCTGCCGGCTTCGGGTCCCGGATGGCCCGGTTTCCTGAGCGCCCTTGTCGTCGGCGGCGGCATCGGCGCCGTGATCTCGCTTCTCTTCAGGACATCGCTGGAGCGGGAGGAGGAGATCGAAGCGCGGCCGCAACTCGAATCCGCCAGCCCCGCCTATCTCGTCCGAGTGTAACGCCAAGGATCGCAATCCCCGTTTGCCGTCCGCCCCCGGAAGCGTTTCTATGTGGGCGGGATCACCCGTCGGGAGGCGAAGGATGAAGGTCGAGGGACGGCACTACCGGACGATCTGGGTCGCCGAGGACGGCTGGACGGTCGAGGTCATCGACCAGACCCGGCTGCCCCATGTATTCGAGGTTCTGCCGCTGCGAAGCTGCGAAGACGCGGCCCGCGCCATCGAGACCATGGTCGTCCGCGGCGCGCCCCTGATCGGCGCGACGGCGGCCTACGGCATGGCCCTCGCCTTGCGGGAAGATGCCTCCGACGACGGCCTGGAGCGCGCCTACCAGCGCCTGCTGCGGACCCGGCCGACGGCGGTTAACCTGCGTTGGGCCCTGGACGAGATGATGGCGGCCCTGCGCAACCGGACCCGCGAGGAGCGGCCGGCGGCGGCCTACGCCCGGGCCGCGGAGATCTGCGACGAGGACGTCGAGATCTGCGCCGCCATCGGCCGCAACGGCCTGGCGATCTTCGAGGAGCTCGCCGCGAGGAAGCCGGGCGAGCGGCTCAACGTCCTGACCCATTGCAACGCCGGCTGGCTGGCCACGGTCGACTGGGGCACGGCGACCGCGCCGGTCTACATGGCCCATGACAAGGGCCTCGACGTCCACGTCTGGGTCGACGAGACCCGGCCGCGCAACCAGGGCGCGGCGCTGACCGCCTGGGAGCTGGGCAACCACGGGGTGCCGCACACCGTCATCGCCGACAACACCGGCGGCCACCTGATGCAGCATGGCCTGGTCGACCTGGTGATCACCGGCACCGACCGCACCACCGGCAGCGGCGACGTCGCCAACAAGATCGGCACCTACCTCAAGGCGCTGGCGGCGCGCGACAACGGCGTGCCCTTCTACGTCGCCCTGCCCTCGCCGACCATCGACTTCACCCTGGCCGACGGGGTCAAGGAGATCCCGATCGAGCAGCGCGGCGGCGAGGAGGTCGCGCAGATGACCGGCCGCACCGGCGACGGCCGGATCGAGACCGTGTCGATCGTCGCCGAGGGCTCCCCGGTCGCCAACTACGCCTTCGACGTCACCCCGGCCCGCCTGGTCACCGGCCTGATCACCGAGGCCGGCGTCGCCGAGGCCAGCAAGGAGGGGCTCGCCCGCTTGTTTCCGGAGCGGGCGAAGGGCGGCTAGACTCCAAGGATTCACCCTGCGCCACGACCGGGAGGGGCTTCGCGGTGTCTTGTGAAAGACCGAACCTGGAGCTGCGGCGTGCCCGCGCCGAGGACTGCGGCCCGCTCACCGAACTCGCGCTCCGGTCCAAGGCCTCCAACGGCTACGGCGAGGCCTTCATGGCCGCCTGCGTGGCGGAGCTCACCGTCGACGCCGGGTCGCTGGCGGCCGGCGAGGTCTGGCTCGCCGAGGACGACGAAGGGCGCGTTCTGGGCTTCTTCGATCTGCGCATCGAGGCGGATCTCGCCGAGGCGGAAGCCTTCTTCATCGCACCCGCCGCGAAGCGCCGCGGCATCGGCCGCTCGCTCTGGGCGCATCTGGAGGCGCGCGCCCGGTCGCTGGGCGCGGGGCGGATCACGATCGATTCGGATCCCGAGGCCCAGGCCTTCTACGAGGCCATGGGCGCGCTTCTGGTCGGCGAGTCCCCCTCCGCCTCGATCCCGGGCCGCAAGCTGCCGCGCCTGGAGAAGCGGATCGGGTAATACCAGCGAGCCTATGAAAGGTTGCATTGCGACTTGCAGGCCTTCGGCCTCCTCATGCTTCGACAGGCTCAGCATGAGGGGGTTCTTTCACCTCGTCCGCGCGCAGCGCCGGGCTACGCCCCTTGTCGAAGGGCGAGGTCGGCACGCCCGCGATGGTCACCCGCCAAGTCCTTTCATCCGCTCCTCGGTATTATGGCGCGATGGCGCCGATGGGCCGCCCGCTCGACGCCGGCGCCCTCATGGCTCCGCGATAGTTTCATCCAAGTGTCACAGGACCTTCAAAGCTCCCTGCAAGGCTCGGACGGAATTCGACTCCAGTCCTGGAGACTCTTTGGGGGAGCATCCGATGCGGAACTTGGTTTCTGCCGCGCGCGCCTGCGCATCCGCGGCCGTTCTCTTTCTGGCCTCCGGCGCGATGACCGGCGCCGCGGCCGACGACCTTGACGACTTTCGGGACGACGTCCGGGGCGAGCGGAAAAACCGGCTCTTCGAGCTGAACATCGTCCACATCAACGACCACCACTCGCACCTGGAGCCGGACGGCAGCGACCTCGTGATCGGGCAGGACCCCGAGGGCGGGGACGTCGAGGTCGAGGTCGAGCTCGGCGGCTTCCCGCAGGTCGTCAGCAAGATCGACGAGCTGCGCGACCGCCTGGACAACGAGATCGTGCTGCACGCCGGCGACGCCGTCACCGGCACCATCTTCTACTCCATCTTCCGCGGCGAGGCCGACGCCAAGCTGATGAACCGGGTCTGCTTCGACGCCTTCGCCCTGGGCAACCACGAGTTCGACGACAGCGACCAGGGGCTGGCCGACTTCATCGGCTTCCTCAACGGCGCCGACACCCGCCCGGTCTGGTTCAAGAAGCCGGGCCGGCCGAAGCACGGCGACTGCCGCACGCCGGTGCTGGCCGCCAACGTCAAGCCAGCCGTAGGCACGCCGTTGCGACCGAACCGCCGGGACAGCCTGATCCAGCCCTTCACGATCATGAAGGTCGGACGCGAACTGGTCGGCGTGATCGGCATCAACATCGCCGGCAAGACCAAGGAATCCTCCAGCCCGCTGGAGACCACCCGCTTCCTGGACGAGACCCGGACGGCGCAGCGCAACATCGACCTGCTGCGCCTCTTCGGCATCAACAAGATCGTCCTCCTGACCCACATCCAGTACGCCAACGACCTCGAGCTGGCGGCCAACCTGAGGGGCGTGGACGTCATCGTCGGCGGCGATTCCCACTCCCTGCTGGGCGAGTCCTTCGCCGACTACGGCTTCAACCCGGCCGGTCCCTATCCGACCCAGGCAAGGGACAAGTACGGCAACAAGGTCTGCGTCGTGCAGGCCTGGCAGTATGCCAACGTCGTCGGCGAGTTGAAGGTGACCTTCGACCGGCGCGGCCGGGTGCTGTCCTGCGAGGGCACGCCGCACATGATCATCGCCGGCCTGGACCCAGACGGCGAGGCCACGCCCGAGCAACTCGCCCAGGCCGAGGCCCTGATCGCCGAGGCGCCGGAGCTCAGCCTGGTCGAGGCCGACGCCGCGGCCCAGGCCGAGCTCGACGTCTTCGCCGAAGAGGTCGAGGTCCTGAAGGAGACCGTGGTCGCCACCGCCAGCGAGGACCTCTGCTTCGAGCGGGTGCCGGGTCAGGGCCGCAGCGCCATCTGCGCCTGCACCGAGACCTGGGACAACGGCGGCGACATCACCCAGCTGGTCACCAAGGCCTTCCTGGAGCGCAGCTTCACCGCCGAGTTCTCGATCCAGAACTCCGGCGGCATACGCACCGACATCGGGGCGGGCGACATCACCATCAACGACGCCTTTACCCTGCTGCCCTTCGCCAACACCCTGGTCGAGATCGACATGACCGGCGCGCAGATCGCGACCGTCCTGGAGGAGGCCTTGAGCCAGTTCCTCGACGCCAGCGGCTCGACCGGCGCCATGCCCTACGCCTCGGGCCTGCGCTGGGACCTCGACCTGGCAGCCCCGGCCGGCAGCCGCCTGTCGAACCTGGAGGGCCGACCCAAGGGCACCGAGATCTGGGAGCCGCTCGACCCGGCCCAGACCTACCGGGTGGTCGCCAACAGCTTCATCGCGGGCGGCCGCGACGGCTACGACACCTTCGGGACGATCCCCGACGGCCAGAAGACCGACACCTTCATCGACTACGCCCAGGCCTTCATCGACTACGTCGAGCAGGACCTCGGCGGCCTCGTCGACCGCCTGCCGATCGAGGAGTACAGCACCCAGTCGGTGAACCGCATCGACCGCTTCAACTGCGGCCTGGTCCTGGCTTCGACGCCTTGAGCCGCATCGACGGCTCTGAATGGGACCGAAAGGCCCCCTCACCCTCCCATCGCCTGACGGCGATGGGCCCCTCCCTCTCCCACGGGGAGAGGGATGAGGAGGCTTGGCGAAGCTGAAAGCCGAGCCTTAGCCGGAGCTGGGTGAGGGGCGGGCCTACAGCCCGTCCAGCAGCCCTTCCAACTCCGCAACACTGTCGATCAGGTGATGGGCGGCCGCGGCCAGGGCGGCCGGGTCGCCGGTGCCGGAGCGGACGCCGATCAGGACGCCGGCGCCGGCGGCGCGGCCCATGTCGAGGTCGTGCAGGTTGTCGCCGACCACCGCGATCTCCGAGGCCGCCAGGCCGGTGGCGTGGCAGAAGGCCTCGGCCATGCCCGGCGCCGGCTTGGCGCCATGGCCGCTGTCGTAGCCGGCAAGGAAGTCGAGCCGCTCCAGGCCGCCGAGCCGTTCGAGGCCGCGCCGGGCGCCGAGCTCGCTGTCGTTGGTGGCGACGCCGAGCGCGAGCCCCCTGCCCTTCAGCCGCGCGAAGAGCGCGGCGACGTCGAGCAAGGGAACCGCCAGCTCGGGGCTGGCCGAGTCGAAGAAGCGATCGATCTCCTCCGCCAGCGCCGCCTCCGTCCAGGCCGGCAGGTGGCAGATCCAGGTGGCGGCGACCTCGGGCGGGGTCCCGGCCGCGAGGACCGTGCCCGGCCGCAGGGACGCGCCCTCCCCGTCGTAGCCGCCGGCGGACAGCAGGCGCGCCGCCAGCAACGGATCCCCGCCGGCCATCCTCTCCGCCAGACGGCGGTTGACCGGATCCCAGGTCGCGGCGAAGTCGATCAGCACCCCGTCCTTGTCGAAGAGGACGCCGCGAATCTCCCCGGCCGCTTCCGTCACGTCCTACCCGTCATTTCTTGAAGGCGGAGAGGTCCGGCGGCAGCCCGGCCTCCGAGACGAGGCGGTCGTACTTGCCGGTCGCCACCGCGGCCGCGATGGCGTGCTCGATGGCATGATGGATGTTCGAGCCCTTCTCGTAGACCGCGAAGCCGACCTCGCGCTCGGCCCGGAACACGCCCTCGACCAGCATCATGCGGGATTCGGGATCCCGCGTGGTGGCGATCGCGCTCACCGTGTGCACGAAATAGGCGGCGGCGTGACCCATGGAGACCGGAATGTGCGTGTGCCGGTGGTTCGGGAAGGAGTGAATCCGCATGCTGTTGCCGCCGGCCGCCTCGAGCTCGTCGCTGAGCGCCCGGGCGAAGACCTCCGCCGAGGTTCCGCCGGTCACCGCCACGGTGCGTCCGCCCAGATCCCCGGCGTTCTCGACCCGGAAGGGGTTGCCCTTCAAGACCAGCATGTGGTTGCCCACCGCGAGGTAGGGCAGCAGGGCCAGACCCGCGGCCTGGGACTCCTGCTTCAGCGGCAGGGTGTTGATGGCGTCGACCTCGCCGGCCTCCAGGGCGGCCCGGAGCTTGGCCCGGGGCAGCTGCTTGATCTCCAGGTCCAGGCCGTGGGCCTCCGCCACCGCCCGCGAGATCTCGACCTCGAAGCCCTTCAGCACGCCGCCCTCGCGGTAGGCGAAGGGCCGGCCCGAAAGGCCGAGGCCGACGGTCAGGGTGCCCTTGGTGACCAGCTCCTCATCCAGCCTGACGTAGTGCGCCGAGGCCCCGCTGCCCAGGCAGAGCAGGAAGGCGAGCAGGCAGAAAGCGCGGCTAGACCGCATCGCGGGCCTCCTCTTTCTTGGTCTTGGCCGGTGCCAAGGCGGCCTGACGCAGGATCCCTCTATAGATTTCGTCATCGCCGCAGACGCCGACAAGGCGGCCGTCCTCGAGCAGGGCGACCGGATGGCCGCTGGCCTGGCGCAGCTCGATCGCCGTGCGCAGGGTCATCTCGGTCGAGGCGGTGATCAGCGCGGCGTCGCGCCAGGCCTCCGGGTCCTGGTCCGGCCGATAGGCCAGCAGGCGGCCGGGCCGGCCATCGAGGCTGACGGCGCTGGGCGCACCGCTGCCGTCGAGCTCGATCCGGAAGCGCCCCTCGCCGTCCAGCAGCACGGCGTCGCCCTCGCGCCGCAACTCCTGCAAGGGCGTCATCAGCGAGGCGCCCCGCAGCACGTCCAGGGGGTTCATGTGGGCGACGAACTCGGCGACGTAGTCGTTGACCGGATCGAGCACGATCTGCTCCGGGCGCCCGACCTGGACGATCCGGCCGCCTTCCATGATCGCGATGTCGCTGCCCAGCTTCAGGGCCTCGTCCAGGTCGTGGCTGACGAAGATGATGGTCTTCCTCAGGCTCCGCTGCAGCTCCAGCAGCTCGTCCTGGAGGTGCGTGCGGATCAGCGGGTCGAGCGCCGAGAAGGGCTCGTCCATCAGCAGGATGTCGGCGTCGGTGGCGAAGGCGCGGGCCAGGCCGACCCGCTGCTGCATGCCGCCGGAGAGCTCGTGGGCGTACTTGTCCTTCCATTGCTCCAGGCCGACCAGCTCGAGCTTCTCCTCGACCACGGCCCGGCGCTCGTCCCGGCCCATGCCGCGCAGCTCCAGGCCGAGGCCGACGTTCTCTTCCACGGTGCGCCAGGGCAGCAGGGCGAACTGCTGAAAGACCATGGCGATGCGGTCGCTGCGCAGCCGCCGCAAGGTGGCGGCGTCGCAGCTCGCGACGTCGATCATCTCGGCGCCGTCGCGGACCAGGACCTCGCCGCGGGTCACCGGGTTCAGGCCGTTGACCGCGCGCAGCAGGGTCGACTTGCCGGAGCCGGAGAGGCCCATGAGGACGCAGATCTCGCCTTCCGCAACCGCGAGAGAGGCGTCCGCGACGCCGAGGACGTTGCCGGTCTCCTCCAGGATCTCCTCGCGCGAACGGCCCTGGTCCAGCAGGGGCAGGGCGCCCTCGGGCAGCTTTCCGAAGACGATATCGACCTTGTTGAATTCGACGACCGACATGATCAGGCTGGTTGTCCTCTACTGCCCCTGGGCCTTCCGTTCCGGCTGCTTGCAGATCCGGTCCAGCAGGATCGCCAGGATCACGATCGCCAGGCCGGATTCGATGCCCATCTCCGGACGCAGCTGCTGCAGACCCCGCACCACGTAGGTCCCCAGGCCGCCGGCGCCGACGAAGGCGGCGATCACCACCATCGAGAGCGACAGCATGATCGCCTGGGTGAAGCCGGCCATGATGGTCGGCAGGGCGTGGGGCAGCTCGACCTTCCAGAGGAGCTGGCTCTTGGTCGCGCCGAAGGACTCGGCGGCCTCGGTGAGCTGGACCGGCGTCGAGGAGACGCCGAGGTAGGTCAGGCGGATCGGCGCCGGGATCGCGAAGACGATGGTCGAGATCAGCCCCGGCACCACGCCCAGCCCGAAGAGCACGACCGTCGGGATCAGATAGACGAAGGGCGGCAGGGTCTGCATCAGATCCAGGACCGGCCGGATCGCGGTGTAGAGCCAGGGCCGATGCGCCGCGGCGATGCCGACCGGCACGCCCAGCAGCATGCAGAGGAAGGTCGCCACGCCGACCAGGGCCAGGGTGTTGATGGTCGGCTCCCAATAGCCCTGGTTGACGATGAACAGCAGCGAGGCGACCACGCCGCCGACCAGCGCCCAGGACCGCTGCAGCCAATAGGCGATGGCCGCGATGATCGCGATCAGGACCAGCGGCGGGAACCACAGCATCGTATCGGTCAGGCCGTCGATCACCGCCTCCAGGCCCTGCGAGAAGAGGTCGAAGGCCGCGGCGAAGTGCGTGGTCATGAGGTCGATCAGGCCGGCGCCCCAGGGCCCGACGGGAATCTTCACGGCCTCGATCTGATCGGTCAGCCAGTCCATGGCGCGCCGTCCCTCCGCCCCTGCCGAAACGAAGGGCGGTCAAGAAAAGGGGTCAGAGTCATTTTTCGCAGGTTCCGTACTGGGGCTTGAGCACTGGGGCTTGAGCACCGGGGCTTGAGCAGAAACGCCTCGGCCGCCGCTGCGGTCGAGGGGCCGGGAGACCTGGCTCCGCCCCCGTCTTCCCGACCGCCCGGCGCCGCGGCGTCTCAGCCTAGCACGATCTGCGCGGCTTACATGCCCAGGTGCGATTTCACCGCGGCGGCGCCCTCTCCGCCGTCCCGGGTCGTGACGCCGGAAAGCCAGCGGTCGACCAGCTCGGGATGGCTCTTGACCAGCTTGACCGCCGCCGCCTGGGGATCCATGCCCTCGTCGAGCATGTAGCCCATGATCTCGTTCTCCATGTCGAGGGAGAAGGTCAGGTTCTTCAGCAGCCGGCCGACGTTGGGGCAACGCTCGCTGTAGCCGGCGGGCGCGAGGGTGTAGACCGTGGCGCCGCCGTAGTTCGGCCCGAAGTAGTCGTCGCCACCGTCGAGGTAGGCCATCTCGAAGCGCCGGTTCATGGGATGCGGCGCCCAGCCCAGGAAGACGATCCAGTCCTCGCGCTTCCCAGCGCGCTCGACCTGGGCCAGCATGCCCTGCTCGGAGGACTCGACCAGCTCCCAGCCCTTCAGGTCGAAGGCGTCGTTATCGATCATGTCCTGGATGATCTGGTTGCCGTCGTTGCCCGGCTCGATGCCGTAGATCTTGCCCTTGAACTTGTCCTTGTTCGCGGCCAGGTCGGCGAAGGTCTTCACGCCGGCGTCGTAGGCCGCCTTGTTGACCGCCAGGGTGTACTTGGCGCCCTCCAGGTTGGTCGCGACCTTGTCGACCTGCTGCTTCTCGAAGTAGGGGGCGATCATGCTCTGCTGGGTCGGCAGCCAAAGCCCGAGGAAGGCGTCGATGTCGTTGTTGGCCAGGCTCTGGAAGGTCACCGGCACCGAGAGCACGTCGACCTTGGTCTCGTAGCCGAGGCCCTCGAGGATCGAGACCGCGATCGACGTGGTCGCGGTGACGCAGCTCCAGCCGACGTCCGACAGGCGGACCTGCTTGCAGGACTCCGGCTCCGCGGCCTGGGCCGCGCCGGCCGAAACCAGCAGCGACAAGGTAACAACGGCAAGGAATCGCTTGGCGGTCATGTCTTTCCAACCTCCCCTAGGATTGCGGGTATCGGCCCGGGCCGGCCGCTTCCCGCTGTGCGCGCCCCCTGCATGGACGGCGGCGCTTGTTGTTGCACCGGAAGTCTAGGGAAACACGACGCGGCCGTCAGCCCTCGCAGTTCCACCCCGACTTCCGAGGATGCACTATAGTTCTTTTTTGATTGAACGTTCAATATAAAACACCTAATCTGCTTTCCGGTTTCGACGGCCTGCGGGACGATCAGGAATGCCCAAGCTCGGGATGGAGCCGATCCGTCGGCGCCAGCTCATCGACGCGACCATCGCCTCGATGCACGAGGACGGCTTCGCCAACACCACGGTGCAGCGGATCAGCCGCCGCGCCGGGCTCTCGGCCGGGATCATCGCCCACTACTTCCAGGACAAGGCCGGCCTGATGGAGGCGACCATGCTGACCCTGGTCGAGGCCCTGCGCCGCGAGGCGGTCGAGCGTCTGACCCGGGCCCGCGGCCCGCAAGCCCGAGTCCACGCCATCATCGACGCCAACTTCGCGCCGACCCAGTGCGTGCCCGAGGTGGTCTCGGCCTGGCTCGCCTTCTGGTCCATGGTCCGGCAGTCGCCCGGCCTGCTGCGGATCCAGCGGATCTACCAGCGCCGCCTGCGCAGCAACCTGATGCACGCCTTCAAGCTCTTCCTGGCGCCGGCCGAGGCCGAGCGCCTGACCGCGGGCCTGGCGGCCCTGATCGACGGCCTCTGGCTCAACGCCGCCCTCGCCGGCGGGACCATGGACGCCGCCGCGGCCCGCCGCATCGCCCACCAGTACGTCGATTCACAGATCTCTGTCTCGGAGCCACGACCGTGACCGCAGCCCGCAGCCTGCCCCGCCAGCAACTCTTCATCGGCGGCCGCCTGGTCGACGCCGTCGAGGGCGAGACCTTCCAGAACCTCAACCCGGCGACCGGCGAGGTCATCTGCGACATCCAGATCGCCGGGCCCGAGGATGTCGACCGCGCGGTCGCCGCCGCCGAGGCCGGCTTCCGGACCTGGTCGGCCATGACCGGCGCCGAGCGCGGCCGGATCCTGACGAAGGCCGTGGCCCTGCTACGCGCGCGCAACCGCGAGCTGGCCGAGCTCGAGGTCCTGGACAGCGGCAAGCCGATCCAGGAGGCCGAGACGGTCGACGTCGCCTCGGGCGCCGACTGCATCGAGTACTATGCCGGCCTCGCCGCCTCGCTGCACGGCGAGCACATCGACCTGGGCAGTGCCTTCGCCTACACCCGGCGCGAGCCGCTGGGCGTCTGCGCCGGGATCGGCGCCTGGAACTACCCGATCCAGATCGCCTGCTGGAAGTCGGCCCCGGCGCTGGCCTGCGGCAACGCCATGATCTTCAAGCCGGCGGAGCTGACGCCGCTGACCGCGCTCAAGCTGGCCGAGATCTACAGCGAGGCCGGGGTTCCCGACGGGGTCTTCAACGTGGTCCAGGGCTTCGCCCCCACCGGCCAGCTTCTGAGCCGCCATCCCGGCATCGCCAAGGTCTCGCTGACCGGCGAGGTCGGCACCGGCAAGGCGGTCATGGCCGACGCGGCGGCGACCCTGAAGCAGGTCACCTTCGAGCTGGGCGGCAAGTCGCCGCTGATCGTCTTCGCCGACGCCGACCTGGAGAACGCGGTCTCGGCGGCGATGCTGGCCAACTTCTACACCCAGGGCGAGGTCTGCTCCAACGGCACCCGGGTCTTCGTCGAGGAGTCCCTGCACGACGCCTTCGTCGCCCGCCTCGCCGAGCGCACCCAGGGCATGAGGATCGGCGACCCCATGGACCCGGAGACCCAGGTCGGCGCGCTGATCTCGCGCGAGCACATGGAGAAGGTGCTGGGCTACATCGACGCCGGCAAGGCCGGCGGCGCCCGGCTGGTCGCCGGCGGCGGCCGGCCGCAGGACCCGGCGCTGCAGGCCGGCAACTTCGTCGAGCCGACCATCTTCGACGCCTGCCGCGACGACATGACCATCGTGCGCGAGGAGATCTTCGGCCCGGTCATGTCGATCCTGACCTTCAAGGAGGAGGACGAGGTCCTGGCCCGGGCCAACGACACGCCCTTCGGCCTCTCGGCCGGCGTCTTCACCCGCGACCTGGCCCGCGCCCACCGGGTCATCGCCCGCCTGCAGGCCGGCACCTGCTGGATCAACACCTACAACGTCACGCCGATCGAGATGCCCTTCGGCGGCTACAAGCAGTCCGGCATCGGCCGCGAGAACGGCCAGGCCGCGATCGAGCACTACACCCAACTTAAGAGCGTCTACGTCGAGCTGGGCGACGTCGACTGCCCGTACTGAGCGGAGGCGGACGATGCGACGACGCCCGCAACCCGTTCCGCTGTCATGCCCGGACTTGATCCGGGCATCCATTGCGCCGCCGGGCGCCCGTCGTCTGCCATGGATCACCGGATCAAGTCCGGTGATGACAGCGAGAGAGTGGCGAGAGCCGGGCCACGGTCGCAAGGCAGACTTGATCCGGGCTTTCATGGCATCCGCCATGCCCCAGCCGCTGCCACCCACTCCACTGTCATGCCCGGACTTGATCCGGGCATCCATGGTGCCGCTTCGCGCCCGTCGCCGGTCATGGATCACCGGATCAAGTCCGGTGATGACAGCGGGGAGAACCGAAGGGTGGTGCGTGCGACCCAGCAACGGTGAGTCGTCATGAGCGCCGAGAGCTACGACTACATCGTGGTCGGGGCCGGCTCGGCCGGCTGCGTGCTGGCGGAGCGGCTGAGCGCGGAGGGGCGGCACCGGGTGCTGCTGCTGGAGCACGGCGGCAGCGACGCCGGGCCCTTCATCCAGATGCCGGCCGCCCTCTCCTACCCCATGAACATGAAGCGCTACGACTGGGGCTATCGGGCCGAGCCGGAGCCGCAGCTCGGCGGGCGGAGCCTCGCCTGCCCGCGCGGCAAGGTGATCGGCGGCTCCTCCTCGATCAACGGCATGGTCTACGTGCGCGGCCACGCCTGCGACTTCGACGGCTGGGAGGCGGCCGGCGCCGCCGGCTGGGGCTACCGCCACGTCCTGCCCTACTACAAGCGGCTGGAGTCGAGCCACGGCGGCGAGGCCGGCTGGCGCGGCGAGGCCGGGCCGCTGCACGTCACCCGCGGCCCGCGGGCGAACCCGCTCTACGAGGCCTTCGTCGAGGCCGGCCGCCAAGCCGGCTATGAGCTGACCGCCGACTACAACGGCGCCAAGCAGGAAGGCTTCGGGCCGATGGAGATGACGGTCTGGCGGGGCAACCGCTGGTCCGCCGCCAAGGCCTACCTGGAGCCGGCGCTGAAGCGTCCGAACCTGCGTCTGGTCTCCCGGGCCCTGGTCCAGCGCGTCCTGCTGGAAGGCAAGCGCGCGGTCGGCGTGGAGTACCGCCGCGGCGGCCGCCTGATCCTCGCCAGGGCGACCCGCGAGGTCGTGCTCGCCGCCGGCGCGATCAACTCGCCCAAGCTGCTGCAGCTCTCCGGCATCGGCGATCCGGCGCGCCTGAAGGCGGCCGGCGTCGCCCCGCTGCACGCGCTGCCGGGAGTCGGCGAGAACCTGCAGGACCACCTGGAGCTCTACGTCCAGCAGGCCTGCACCCAGCCGATCACCCTCTATTCCCAGCTCAACCTCTTGTCCAAGGCGCGGATCGGCGCCGAGTGGCTGTTCTTCAAGCGCGGCCACGGCACCAGCAACCATTTCGAGTCGGCCGCCTTCATCCGCTCCAAGGCCGGAGTGCGCTATCCGGACATCCAGTTCCACTTCCTGCCGGTCGCGATCCGCTACGACGGCAAGGCGCCGGCCAAGACCCACGGCTTCCAGGCCCACGTCGGGCCAATGCGCTCCAAGTCGCGCGGCTGGGTCCGCCTGCGCTCCGCCGATCCCGAGGCGGCGCCGGAGATCCGCTTCAACTACCTCTCGCAACCCGAGGACTGGGCCGACTTCCGCGCCTGCATCCGCCTGACCCGCGAGATCTTCGCCCAGTCGGCCTTCGATGCCTACCGCGGGCGGGAAATCGCGCCGGGGCCGGAGGCCGAGAGCGATGCCGCGCTCGACGACTTCATCCGCGAGGCGGTCGAGAGCGCCTACCACCCCTGCGGCACCTGCCGCATGGGCGCAGCGGACGATCCCAAGGCGGTGGTCGATCCCGAGTGCCGGGTGATCGGCCTGGAGGGCCTCAGGGTCGCCGACTCCGCGATCTTCCCGCAGATCACCAACGGCAACCTCAACGGCCCCTCGATCCTGGTCGGCGAGAAGGCCAGCGACCACATCCTCGGCCGCGATCCCCTGCCGCCCTCCAACCAGGAACCCTGGATCCACCCGGACTGGGAAAGCGCGCAGCGCTGACGGACGGGCGCGGCCAACCGCCCGCCGCGGTGCGCGGGGATGGCGTGATCGACGCAGCGAAGGTGAAGAGCGCCGATTCGAGGCCAAGTCGGGTCCGGGCCTCAGTCGGGTCCGGGCAGCAGCCGTGCATATACTGCAATCTGCGCAACAAAATTATGCGCCGTGTGCAGCTTGGGCTCGAAAATTTCTATCTTTGCGCGCAGATCCACAATTGACTTCTCGTTTACCAAGCGCCGTGTCTAAACTCCGCACCTAAGAAGCAAGGACTGCCGAAAGCCCCGACCAAAGCGAAAGAAGGGTTTCGGCCGGTCGTCCGGATCTGGGAGACGCCGGACGGTTGCAAGTCCACCGGAGATCAGGGAGTGCTCGGTTTCAATCCTTCAGCACGTTCGCAGCTGGATCGGCTTGCCGTATTCGGACAGGGAGTCTCGTCGGCATCGGGCACGGAGTGAAGGCGGTCGGAACAAGAGGCAGAAAAATCTCCCTTAACGTGCAAGGAGGGGACTCGTCTCATGACCGACGAATCCAAAGGCGTGCGAGGGCGACTGAAGCTCTTCACGAGTCTGACAAGCGTTCTGCTTGTCGCGGGCCTAGGCGTGGCGCTGGCGACCAGCGAAGCCCAGGCCGACGGCTACTACAGCAGCGACAAGCTCCAGAAGATCGTCCGGAAGATCTTCGACCGGCAGATCAAGGTCGAGAACGTCTACAAGCACCTGGAAGCCTGGCAGGAGATCGCCGACCGGAACAACGGTAACCGCGCATCCGGCACCACGGGCTACGACCAGTCCGTCGACTACGTGGTCGAGCAGCTCCGGCGCAAGGGCTACGAGATCACGCGCCAGGAGTTCGATTTCCCCTTCTTCCAGGAGCTGAGCGATCCGGCCTTCGAGCGGGTCGACCCGGCGCCCACGGTCTACCCGCCGAACACGGCGGAGGGCTTCTTTACCATGTCGTACTCCGGGAGTGGCGACGCCACCGCGGCGATCGAGGCGGTCGACTTCATCCTGCCGCCGGCACCGGACGCCAACACCTCGACCAGCGGCTGCGAGGCCGAGGACTTCGCCGGCTTCACGCCGGGCCGGATCGCCCTGATCCAGCGCGGCACCTGCACTTTCTTCCTGAAGGCGCAGAACGCCGAGAACGCCGGCGCGGTCGGCGTCATCATCTTCAACGAGGGCCAGGACGGGCGCACCGATGCGATCAACGGGACTCTCGGCGAGCCGAGTCTCACCATCCCGGTGGTCGGCACCACCTTCGCGATCGGTGACGAGCTCGTCGCGCAGGCCTCGGCCGGTGCGGTCACGGCCCGCGTCGCGGTCGACGCGCTCTCGGAGTTCCGCCCGACCGAGAACCTGATCGCGGATCTGCGGGCCTGGCCGCACCAGCGGGACAAGCCGGTGATCGTGCTCGGCGCGCACCTGGACTCGGTCGAGGAAGGCCCCGGCATCTCGGACAACGGCACCGGCTCCGGCGCGCTCCTGGAGATCGCCCGCAAGCTCCGGCCCTTCTCCTTCCTCTTGCGGAACCGCATCCGCTTCGCCTGGTGGGGCGCGGAGGAATCCGGCCTCCTCGGTTCCGAGTTCTACGTCGCCAACCTGACGGAGGAGGAGCTGGCCGAGACCGCCATGTACCTCAACTTCGACATGATCGGCTCGCCCAACTACGTGCCCTTCGTCTTCGACGGCGACGGCTCGGACTTCGATCCTGTGGGTCCTCCGGGGTCCGACATCATCGAGCAGGTCTTCCAGGAGGCCTTCCTCGATCGCGGCGTCAATTCCCAGCCGACCGAGTTGTCGGGCCGCTCCGACTACCTCCCCTTCAGCGACGCCGGCATCGCGGTCGGCGGGCTCTTCACCGGCGCCGAGGGCATCAAGACCGAAGCGCAGGCGGCGGAGTACGGCGGCACGGCCGGCGAGCAGTACGACTCCTGCTACCACACACCCTGCGACACCCTCGACAACCTCTCGCTGGTCGCCCTCGAGCTGAACAGCAAGATCACGGCCGACGCCATGCTGCAGTTCGCTTTCAGGGACTTGCCGCTGGTCCCGGCCGTGCCGGCCCTGACGCTGAGCTCCTTCTCGGCCTCGGCGGCGAGCGCCTACGACTTCGAGTATCTCGGCGACCGCCTTCGGAAGTAGGGCAGCCCCAAGCGGCCGATCACAAGGCTCGCCTCCAAGAAAGCCTCGAGGGGTGGTGCC
>JANQGU010000060.1 GCA_028282935.1 Kiloniellales bacterium | reverse complement strand
CGCGCCGGGCAAGCTTCGTCGAGGGTCTGAAGCCGAACCTGCACGAGTGGGACGCGGTCCTGGGCGAGACCACGACCCTGGACGAATGGTCGGAGGCCCCGCCGCGCGAGACCCTGGTGGTCTCGGCGCGGCAAACCCTTCGGCCGATCCGCGAGATCGTCGAACTGATGCGTGAGGCCTGCCCGACCTGGCGCTTCCGGGACGTCGCCGACGGCGGACACATGGCCCCCCTGACCCGGCCCGACCTGATCAACCCGATCGTATCCGCCTTCCTGGAAGGGAAGGGCGTGGCGGGCTGAGTCCTCGCGGACTCAAGCGCCGGGCCGCCCAACCCGGCTCAGTGCGGCCAGCGCGCCTGATCAGCGCCAAGCCCGCCGGCAGCGGCCTGCGGCGCCTCCGCGGTCGGCTCCTCGTACTCGGCCGCAGCGGCTCGCACGACGCGCACGACCTGACCCAGGCCTTCGGCCTTGGGCAGCCCGGACTCGGAGAGGATCTTCTTGAGATCATCTTCGTCCGCCGCCAGGGTTTCCTGCTCGAGCGCCTGCAGCAGCCGCTCCAACTCCCAATCGGGACACCAGATCGTCATCCTTCCAGGCATCCCGGGCCGTTCAGGCCGCCCCGTAGGACGGCGCGGCGCAGACGCTTTCGGGCGGTATCGTATTCGGTCTGCGTGAGGTCGTGCCGGCGGCGGATCTCGCGTGCCGAGAGGCCCTCTGCCAGGCCCGTCATGATCTTCAGGACCGTCGCGTCCTCGGCGAAGTGGCGGTAGATCGCGGCCAGGGCCTCGGCCGCCGCGACCTGGCGCTCCTGATCCGCGCCCGGGGAGGTATCCGCCGCCTCGACGCCGGCCTCGGCCACGACCAGGACCTGCCCTTCGCGCCGCGCCCGGCGCCAGTGCTCGCTGCAGACACTGCGCATGACCCCGGCCAGAAAGGCCATCAGCGGCACGCCCGCCGGCCAACGCCGGGCGCCGCTCAGGGCCCGCAGGATGGTCTCGTGGAGCAGGTCGGTCCAGCCGATCCCACCGGGCAGCCCGCGAACGCGCAGGCGCGCCAGGACCTTGAGACGCAGCAGGTCGCCTTCGGTCAGCTCCGCGATCGCGCGGGCGACGTCCCGTGGCGGCTCCGGCTCAAGGCGCTGGGCAGCAAGGTCCCAAAAACTCCGAAAGCTCTCCATGCTCCACGACTCTTTGGCTTGATTCACCTCGAAGTCCTATGCGCAGGATCATCACCCGCGCGGACAGCGGCGAGATATTTTTTTCCATTGTCCGCAAGGCGACGTCACGCTCGCCTTCCCTGGTGAAGCAGTGCCACGCCAATTCCACGGAGCGACAATGACCAGCGATGACGAGCTGAAGATCCTGCGCCGGGCCTATGCCAAGCAGATCATGGCCGCCTTCGAGGCCCAGGACGAAGGCGTCGAAGCCGCCTTTGCAGAGGTCCCGAGGGAGGACTTTCTCGGCCCCGGCCCCTGGCCGATCCTGCGGTTCGGGCGCGGCTACGTGACCACGCCAAGCGCCGACCCGGTCTACCTCTACACCGACAATCTCGTCGGGATTCGGCCCGAGGATCACCTGAACAACGGCCAGCCCTCCCTTCACGCCTTCCTGCTGTCCAAGGCGGCACCGCGCGAAGGCGAGCATGTCGTCCACGTCGGTGCCGGGGTCGGCTACTACTCCGCGGTCATGGCGGAGATGGTCGGTCCCTCGGGCCGGGTGACGGCCATCGAGTTCGAGCCCGAGCTGGCAGAGCGGGCGAAGGCGAACCTCGCCGCCGCCGGCAACGTCTCGGTGCTCGAGGGCGACGGCGCCACCCTCCCCTTCGACCCGGCGGACGTCATCTACGTCAACGCCGGTGTGACCCGCCCCGCCGAGAGCTGGCTCGACCGGCTGCGGGACGGCGGCCGGCTCGTCATGCCGCTGACTACCGACAGGAACTTCAACCAGGGCACGCCCGACGATATGGTGCGACGCGGCGCCATCTTCCTCGTCACCCGCGACGGCGAGGGTTTCGGCGCGCGCTGGATCTCCTCGGTCGCGATCTTCCCCTGCAAGAGCCTGCGCGAGCCGGAGTCCGAGTCCGTCCTGGCCGCCGCCTTGGAGAACGAGGGCTGGAAGCAGGTCACCCGCCTCTACCGCAGCGCCGAGCTTCCGGAGGAGCGCTGCTGGCTCAGGGGCCGGGGCTGGTCCCTGGCCTACGACTAGCCTCGGGAGGAAGCCCCGGGCCCTTTGCGCCCGCCCGGAAGCGTGATAGGGCTGGTCGCCGAGCGGAAACCAAGCAGGATGAAGCGATGCGGAGCGGGGAACTCAGCCGCGAGGTGCCGATCACGCCGGGCGCGACGGCGCTGCTGGTCATCGACATCCAGACCTACTTCTGCCGCCCCGACGGCGGCCAGTTCGCCGAGCTCTCCACGGCCGAGATCGAGCGCGACTGCGGCTACTTCTTCCGGCAGCTCTCCGAGGTCACGCTGCCGACGATCCGGCGCCTGCAGGAGGCCTGCCGGGCCCAGGGCATCGAGGTGATCTTCACCGTCATCGAGAGCCTGACCCAGAACGGCCGCGACCGCAGCCTGGACTACAAGATCACCGGCTTCAACGTGCCGCGCGGCAGCCGCGACGCCCAGGTTCTGGAGGAGATCGCTCCCACGGGGGACGAGATCGTCCTGCCCAAGAGCTCGTCCAGCGTCTTCATCTCGACCAACCTCGACTACCTGCTGCGCAACCTCGGCGTCCGGCACCTGATCGTCGTAGGCTGCCTGACCGACCAATGCGTCGAGTCGGCGGTCCGCGACGCCTGCGACCTGGGCTACCTGGTGACCCTGGTGACCGACGGCTGCACCAGCATGACCCCCGAGCGCCACGAGAACAGCCTGCGCACGATCAAGGGCTACTGCCGGCAGCGCGAGGGCGAAGCGCTGATCGCCGAGATCGCCGCGCAGCACGGCTGAAGCCGGCGCCCGATCACCCCGAGGGCCTGGGCCGACCCTCGCCGCGAAGCGCGAGCGCCCGGCAAGCCTGCACCGCCGTCTGCAGCAGCGCCAGCGGCACCGTCGGGGCCAGGGCCTCGAAGCGGTCGCGGTCATCCTGCAGGGTCGCGTAGGGAAAGATGCCCCGGGGGCCGAAGCCGACATGCCAGGCCCAGCCCGGCAGGACCCGGGCGATGAGGCCGAGACAGCTGTCGACCGAGGCGGTGTAGTCCGGCACCGCCTGGGGCGGGTCCGAGGGCTCCAGCCGCTCGGCGATCAGCCGGTCCAGTTCGCCGTCGGCGCCGGTCGCGCCGGTGATCCGCTGCAGGAGGTCTTCGAGGTCGCTGGTCATGGCACGCCGAGGATCGCCGCGGGCCGTGCCGCTGGCAAGCCCGGGGATGCCGCCCCCGGGGAAAAGAGGCGGCGCCTTTGGGACAATAACGACGCCCTGGCTCTATCCGGCGGCGGCGAAGCTGCCTAAGCTGCGCCCGCTTGCGCTCCGACGGCTCGAAACGATCCCGAGCCAGGTCGTTCCTCCTCAAGAAGAACCCCCAGGCCATGACAGAACCGGCGATGGAAACCGCGCTTCCAGACTTCACCCTCAGGCCCGTCCCGCAGATCCACTTCGGCGCCGGGCGCGCCCGGCGGATCGGGGAAGATGCCGCGGCGCTGGCGCTGCCCGGTAAGGCCGCGGCGCTGGTCGTCGACGGCACCCTGCAAGAGCTGGGCCTCGCGGCGGGCGTGACCGAGGGCCTGGAGGCGGCCGGCCTGGCGGTCGCGGTCTTCGCCGAGATCTCCGGCGAGCCCAAACAGGCCCAGGTCGAGGCGGCCACCGAGTTCCTCCGCGCGCGGGACGCCGGCCTGGTGGTCTGCCTGGGCGGCGGCTCGGCCCTGGACATCGGCAAGATCGCGGCCTGCGTCGCGCCGACCGGCCAGGGCCCGGCTGACTTCGCCATGAAGGCGGAGTCCCTGCCCGGGCCGGGCCTGCCGAAGATCTGCATCCCGACCACGGCCGGGACCGGCTCCGAGCTCTCCTCGACCAACATCTTCCACGGCGAGAACGGCAAGAAGGTCTGGATCTGGAGCACCCGGAGCAAGCCCGACACGGTGATCCTCGACCCGGAGCTGACGACCTCGCTGCCGCCGCGGCTGACCGCCTGGACCGGCCTCGACGCCTTCGTCCACGCCCTGGAGTCCTGCAGCAACGTCTGGCGCCAGCCGGCCAACGACCTCTATGCGCATCGGGCCCTGGCGCTGATCGCCGGCGCGCTGGAACGCGCGGTCGCGGAGCCGGAGAACCTGCAGGCGCGCGGGCGGATGCTGCTCGGCTCGGCCTATGCCGGCATCGCCATCGACAACTGCAACGTGGCCATGGCCCACAACATCTCCCACGCCCTGGCGGCGCTGGCGCCGGTCCATCACGGCCTGGCGACGGCCCTGGGCCTGGCCGCCGTGCTGCCCTGGCAGGCCGAGGCCGACCAGGGGCCCTTCGCCGCCGCAGCGCAGGCCTGCGGCCTGGCGGCCGACGCGCGCGCGCTGAGCGACTGGTACGCCGATCTCCTCGACCGCTGCGGGGTCGAGCGGCGCCTGCCCGAGGCCTTCAAGGCCTTCGGCGCGGCCGACCTGGCCCGGGAGATGCGGGCGCCGGAAACCGCCTTCTCTCTGGAGTCCTCCGCCCGTAAGGTCGAAGACGACGACATCGACCGCTTCGCCGCCGCGGTCATGGCCATGGCCTGAGGCGACGAAG
Source organism: Kiloniellales bacterium (assembly GCA_028282935.1). Lineage (GTDB taxonomy): Bacteria > Pseudomonadota > Alphaproteobacteria > Kiloniellales > JAKSBE01 > JAKSBE01. Next base: position 40,146 of record JANQGU010000060.1, on the reverse strand, counting down.
CGCAAGGGAGCGAGGCGCCATGAAGATCACCGAGGCCAAGACCTTCGTCGTCGGCAACCCGCCCCCGCACTTCGGCGGCCGCTACTTCGTCTTCGTCAAGCTGACGACCGACGGCGGCGTCGAGGGCATCGGCGAGGTCTACGCCGCCACCTTCGGCCCGCACACCCTGGCGCGCATGATCGAGGACGTCTGCGAACGCCACGTCATCGGCGCCGATCCCTTCAAGATCGAAAGGCTGTGGCGCGCGGTCTACGGCCGCGGCTACAGCCTGCGGCCCGACCTCTCGCTGGTCGGCGTGCTCAGCGGCATCGAGATGGCCTGCTGGGACATCGTCGGCAAGGCGCTGGACAAGCCGGTCTACGAGCTGCTGGGCGGCCGCGTTCGCGAGACGCTGCGCAGCTACACCTACCTCTACCCGGAGCCGGGCGAGGACGAGACCGTCTACAGCGACCCCGACCTCGCCGCCGAGCGGGCCGCGGCCTGCGTCGCCCAGGGCTTCACCGCCGTGAAGTTCGATCCGGCCGGGCCCTACACGGTCTACGACGGCCGCCAGCCGGACCTGGAGGCCCTGGACCGCTCCGAGCTCTTCGTGAAAAAGCTGCGCGAGGCGGTCGGCAGCGGGGCCGACCTGCTGTTCGGCACCCACGGCCAGTTCACCGCCAGCGGCGCGCTCCGCCTGGCGCGGCGGATCGAGCCCTACGACCCGCTCTGGTTCGAGGAGCCGACCCCGCCGGAGATGCCGGAGGAGATGGCCAAGGTCGCCGCCGGAACCTCGATCCCCGTCGCCACCGGCGAACGCCTGGCCACCAAGTACGAGTTCGCCCGGGTCCTGGACTGCGGCGCGGCCTCGATCCTGCAGATGAACCTGGGCCGGGTCGGCGGCCTGCTGGAAGCCAAGAAGATCGCCGGCATGGCAGAGACGCGCTACGCCCAGATCGCGCCGCACCTCTACTGCGGACCGGTGGTCGGCGCCGCCAACATCCAGATCAGCGCCTGCACGCCCAACTTCCTGATCCTGGAGAGCATCCAGACCTGGGGCGGCTTCCACGCCGAGATCCTCAAGACTCCGATCCGCTGGGAAGACGGCTACGTCATCCCGCCCGACGCCCCGGGCCTCGGCGTCGAACTGGACGAGGAGGTTGCCGCCCGGCATCCTTACGACGACGACGCCCTGCACCTGGAAATGTCGGAAGAGCCCCTGTAGCGCTCTTCGCCGGGCCGCCGCCGCCGGCCGAATCGCCCCTCCCCGTCCCGAGATCCCGAGACCTTTGACCGGAATCACCCTAATGGGGTGTCAGCCGTAGTAAAGTTATACGTAATGCGACATAGTTTTGTTGCATATACCGGTCTCCGGCGGATGATGAACACGGAGGTCATACGACGGGGGCGGATCAAAAAACGGCGGGAGGATACTCATGAGTCCGAAGGCACCACTTTCCCTTTTCTGCGCGCTCGCCTTGGCGGCCTGCGGCCTGCAGCTTCAGGAAGCCGAGCAGGCCGCGCCGGCGACCGACGAGCATGGCGAGGCGCTCTACGAAGGCTATCTCGGGCTGTCGAAGCTCGAGTTCGACGAAGGCGACTACCGGGACTCCGACTACTTCGCGGAGCGCGCGATGCTGGCCGGGGCCGACCAGAAGTTCGAGCCGCAACTGATCAGCGCCCGCGACCTGCCGGCCGACAAGCTGAACGAGATGGCCTCGGCGCGCCGCAAGGTGATCACCGCGGTCTACCGGGGTTCGGTCAACAAGCTGCCGCGGGTCTCGGCGGAAGCGCAGGTCCGCTTCGACTGCTGGATGCAGGAGCAGGAAGAGAACTTCCAGCCGGACGACATCGCCGCTTGCCGCGAAGGCTTCGAGACGGCGATGAAGCGCATCGACGCGGCCTTCGCGCCTGGGGAGCCCTTCCGGGGCGTGACCGACGACCGCCTGGTCTTCGACGTCTTCTTCGATTTCGACAAGGACGAGCTGAGCGCGGTCGCCAAGGATCATCTCGCGGCCATCGCCGAGATCACGCGCTCCTACGAGAAGCCGGTCGTCACCGTTCTCGGCAACGCCGATCAGGTCGGCGCCACCGACTACAACCTCGACCTGTCCCAACGCCGGGCGAAGGCCGTCGCCAAGGAGCTGGAGGCCAACGGGATCACGCCGGATGCCGTCCTCGCCCGCGGCGACCAGGCGCCCAGCGTGGCCAATCCGGAACGCGCGCCGGAGGCCATGAACCGTCGGGCCCTGATCGTGGTTCGCGAGGCCACGCCGAACTAGGCCCCGGGGGCAAGCGGGACCGCGGGGCGACCGGGTCGTCGCCGGCCGCCCTGCGGGTCCTGGCTCCGGGTTGTCATGTCTCCGGGATGTCATGGCAATGCGGCCGCTCCGGCGTTACAGTCCCGGAAGGCGCAGTCATACAGAAATCGTGCCGTGGGTAGGGAGGACTTTATGCTCAGCAAACGGCGCGGGCCGGCTCTGGCCTTGCTCGCTGTCTTCGGCTTGTCCCCGCTCTTGCTCGCCTGCGAAGACCAGAACACCTACGTCGCGCCGCCGGCGCCCAAGGTCTCGGTCGCGCGGCCCCTGGTCCAGGACGTCACCGAGTACCTGGAGTTCACCGGAACGACGGTCGCCTACGCGCGGGTCGAGGTTCCGGCGCGGGTCCCGGGCGTCCTCCAGAGCCTGCATTTCGAGCCCGGGACGCCGGTCAACGCCGGCGATCCGCTGTTCACCATCGATCCGGTGGAGTACGAGGCCCAGGTCCAGGCCGCCGAGGCCGAGCTGGCCCGGGCGGAGGCACGCCGGACCGAGACGGCCAAGACCCTGGAGCGCGCTGAGACGCTGATCAAGCGCGGCAACATCGCACAGGCCAAGGTCGACGAGGCCCGGGCCGACTTCCTCTCGGCCAAGGCCGAGATCCTGGTCCGCCAGGCCAACCTCACCCAGGCCCGGATCAACCTGGGCTACACCGAGGTGACGGCGCCGATCTCCGGCCGCGTCGGGCGCAACCTCGTGGACGTCGGCAACCTCGTCGGCCAGGGCGAGGCGACGATCCTGACCGACATCACGACCTATGACCCGATGTACATCTACTTCGAGGTCAACGAGCGCGACCTCCTGCGCTACCTGACGAAGAACCGCGAGCAGGGGCCGGACGACGGACCGGCGGGCAAGCGCGATTCGGGCCCGATCGAGGTCGGTCTGGCCAACGAGGAAGGCTTCCCGCACAGCGGCACGACCGACTTCGCCGAATCCCAGGTCGACCCGGACACAGGGACGATCCGGGTCCGCGCCATCGTCGAGAACCCGGGCCGGAACCCGGTCTTCTTTCCCGGCCTCTTCGTCCGCGTCCGCCTGCCCTTCGACACCCGCCCCGACGTGCCGCTGGTCACCGAGCGCGCCATCGGCTTCGACCAGAGCGGCCAATACGTTCTGGTCGTGAACGCCGAGAACCTGGTGGAGAAGCGCAACGTCACGCTCGGCACCCTGGTCGATGGCCTGCGCGCCGTGACCGGCGGCATCGAGCCGAGCGACCGGATCGTGGTCAACGGACTCCAAAGGGTGCGCGACGGCGCCGCGGTGCAGGCCGAAGAGATCGACATGGCGAGCCTGACGGCCTCGGCGATCGAGGCCAGCGTGACGCCGGAGCAGACGAGCGAGCAGCCGACAGGCGCCACGGGCCTCGACGCGGCCGCCCCGGCGACGGACTGATCGGGCGGAGGGCGGGCCATGTTCTCCAAGTTCTTCATCGAGCGCCCGATCTTCTCCAGCGTGGTGTCGATCATCATCGTCATCGCCGGCCTGATCACCTTGAGCGTCCTGCCGATCGCACAGTATCCCGAGATCACGCCGCCGACGGTCTCGGTGAGCGCGGTCTACCCCGGGGCCAGCGCCAGCGTGGTCGCGGAGACCGTGGCGGCGCCGATCGAGCAGGAGGTCAACGGCGTCGAGGGCATGATCTACATGTCGTCGACCAGCGCCAGCGACGGCTCCTACAACCTGACGGTGACCTTCGAGGTCGGGACCGACCTGGATCTGGCCCAGATCCTGGTTCAGAACCGGGTCGCCCTGGCCGAGCCCCGCCTGCCCGAGGAGGTGAAGCGCGAGGGCGTCAACACCAAGAAGCAGTCGACCAACATCGTCCTGATCATCACCCTCTCCGCGCCCGAGGGCGGCTACGACGAGATCTTCCTCAGCAACTACGCCACCTTGCAGCTTCGCGACAGCCTGAGCCGCATCGACGGCGTCGGCGAGGTCACGATCTTCCCGGCGAGCGACTACAGCATGCGGGTCTGGCTCGATCCGCAGCAGCTCAGGTCCCGGGGCATCACCACCGCCGAGGTGGTGGCCGCGATCCGCGAGCAGAACGTGCAGGTCGCCGCGGGCCAGATCGGCCAGCCGCCGGCGCCGGCCTCGCAGAGCTTCCAGCTTTCGGTCAACGTGCTCGGCCGCCTGAGCGAGATCGAGCAGTTCGAGGAGATGATCGTCAAGACGACGGAGGACGGCCGGATCGTGCGGCTGGTCGACGTCGCCAGGATCGAGCTCGGCGGCCAGAACTACAACCTGACCTCGAGGCTCAACGGCGCGCCCTCCGCGGCCGCCTTGATCTACCAGCTTCCGGGCGCCAACGCGCTCCAGGTGGCCACCGACGTGCGCGCGACGATGGAGGAACTCGCCGCCCTGCTGCCCAGGGGCATCGAGTACGACGTGCCCTACGACACCACGCTCTTCGTCGACGCCTCGATCACCGAGGTCTACGTCACACTGTTCCAGGCCGCCGCCCTGGTCTTCCTGGTCCTGTTCATCTTCCTCCAGGACTGGCGCGCGACCCTGGTGCCCGGGGTGACCATCCCCGTCTCCCTGATCGGCACCTTCGCGGTCATGGGCGCGCTGGGCTTCTCGCTCAACATGCTGACCCTCTTCGGCCTGGTGCTGGCGATCGGGGTGGTCGTCGACGACGCCATCGTGATCGTCGAGGCGACCACGGTGCATATCGAGAAAGGCCTGAAGCCGAGGGAGGCCGCGATCAAGGCGATGTCCGAGGTCGCCGGCCCGGTGATCGCGACGACGCTGGTCCTGCTTGCGGTCTTCGTGCCCTCGGCCTTCCTGCCGGGCGTGACCGGAGAGATGTACCGGCAGTTCGCCCTGACCATCGCCGTCGCGACGGTCTTCAGCACCATCAACGCCCTGACCATGAGCCCCGCCCTTTCGGCCCTGCTCCTGCGCCCGCAGAGCGGCAAGAAGAACGCCTTCTTCCGTGGGTTCGACCGGGCCTTCGCCAAGGTCGGCGCCGGCTACGCCGCGGTGTCCCTGAGCCTGCTTCGGCGGGCGGCCCTGGTGATGCTGCTCTTCGTCGCGCTCGCGGGGCTGACGGGCTGGCAGTTCGGCCGCTTGCCGACCGGGTTCCTGCCCGAGGAGGACCAGGGCTACCTGATCGCGAGCGTTCAGCTTCCGGACGGCGCTTCGCTCAGCCGCACCCAGCAGGTGCTCGACCGGATCGACCGGATCGTCGACGGCACGCCGGGCATCCAGGACTGGGTGACCCTCGGCGGCTATTCCCTGATCGACGGCACCAACGCATCGAACGCGGCCGCCGTCTTCCTCACCATGACGCCCTGGGAGGAGCGAAGCGATCCCTCGCTCAGCCAGGCCGCGATCCTGGGCGGGCTGCAGGCCCAGTTCGCCGCCATCCAGGAGGCGATCGTCTTCGCCTTCCCGCCGCCGGCGATCAGCGGCCTCGGCGTCGCCGGCGGTTTCCAGTTCCAGCTTCAGGACCGCGGCGGCGTCGGCCTGGTCGAGCTGGGCAAGATGGCGCGCGAGATCATCGCCGACGGCAACGCCCAGTCGGGGCTCACCAACCTCAACACGACCTTCCGGGCCGAGGTGCCGCAGCTCTTCGCCGAAGTCGACCGCACCCAGGCCAAGAAGCTCGGGGTCTCCCTGAACGAGGTCTTCGGCACGCTGCAGGCCTACCTCGGCTCGGCCTATGTCAACGACTTCAACAGGTTCGGCCGCACCTGGCAGGTCAAGGTCCAGGCCGATCACAGCTTCCGGCTCAAACCCGAGGACATCCGGCAGCTCGAGGTCCGGAACGCGGCCGGGCAGATGGTGCCGATCGGGACCCTGGTCGATGTCGACTACGTCACCGGCCCGCAGACGATCCTGCGCCACAACCTCTATCCCACGGCGTCGATCACCGGCCAGGCGGCGGCCGGCTTCAGCTCCGGGCAGGCCCTGAACCTGATGGAGGACATGGCGCGGGAGAAGTTCCCCCCCACCATGGGCTTCGATTGGACCGGCGTGGCCTTTCAGGAGAAGCAGGTCGGCAACGAAGCCCTGATGATCTTCGCGCTGGCGATCCTGCTGGTGTTCCTCGTGCTCGCGGCGCAGTACGAGAGCTGGACCAGCCCCGCCGCGGTCATCCTGGTCGTGCCCCTGGCGGTGCTCGGCACCGTCGCCGCGCTGATCGCCCGCGAGTTCGACAACAACGTCTACACCCAGATCGGCATCGTCCTGCTGATCGGCCTGGCCAGCAAGAACGCCATCCTGATCGTGGAGTTCGCGAAGGCGGAGCGCGAGAGCGGCAGGGGCATCCTGGAGGCCGCGGCCGAGGCGGCGAAGCTCCGCTTCCGGCCGATCCTGATGACCGCGATCTCCTCCATCGCCGGCTTCATGCCGCTGGTCATCGCCGCCGGCGCGGGCGCGGCCAGCCGCCAGGCGGTGGGCACCGCCGTGGTCGGCGGCATGGCCGCGGCCACCTTGATGTCGCTGCTGTTCACCCCGGTCTTCTACCTGGTGATGCAGCGGCTGAGCGAGTTCCGCCTCTCAAAGCCGGCGAAGGGCGAGTCCCCCTCGCCGGCCGAGTAGAGCGGCGGCTCCTGGCCCGAAGGCAGGCCGGTTCACTGCGATTGACCGGCCTGCTGCTGTATCGGGGCGACGCTTTCGGGCGCCGCCGGCGCTTCGGCCGACTCGCCCGGCTTGCCCTGAATCATCCACTTCTGCTTGAGGTCCCGGATGGTCACCTGGCCACCCTTCGCCTTGTGCTGCTCCTCCCAGCTCTCCAGCAGGTCGAAGCAGGCATGGTCGATGTAGGTCAGGTCCTGGATCGAGACGTGCAGATGCCAGTCGGCGGGAACCTCGTCCAGCCGCCGCGCGATCTTCGGAAGCTGGATGAAGGTCGCGGCACCGCGGAGCTTGAGGCTGGCGCGCTTCCGGTCGGGATCGAAGTCCATCTCGGTCTCGAGGTGGAGCAGGTCGTAGAGCATCTTGCCGAAGGCCAGCGCGATGCCGATGAGGACGCCGTCGAGCAGGTCGGTCGCCACGATGGTGCCCAGGGTGATCCAATAGATGTAGATCTCGCCCTTGCCGACCTCGCGGAGATGGCGGATGTGGGTCGGATCGATCAGCTTGATCCCGACCACCACCAGCACGCCGGCGAGCGCGGCCATGGGGACTCTTTCCAGGAGGAAGACGAAGAGCCCGGCAAAGACCAGCAGCCAGACCCCGTGCATGAAGGCCGAGGCCCGGGTCTTGGCGCCGGCGATGACGTTGGCGCTGCTGCGGGCGATGACCCCCGTCATCGGCAAGGATCCGAGGAAGCCGCAGATCGAGTTGCCGACGCCTTGAGCGAAGAGTTCCCTGTTGTAACGGGTCGAGGGGCCGTTGTGCATCTTGTCCACGGCCGCGGCGCTCAAGAGGGTTTCCGCGCTGGCGATGAAGGCGATCGCCACGGCCGCCGTGAAGGTGGCGCCGTGGAACATGTTGCCGACGCTGTCCAAGGACACGACCTCGATGTCGGAGAAGAGATTCGACGGCACGGAAACGTACTGGATCGGCATCTGAAACACCCAGGCCACCGCGGCGGCGAGGACGATGGCCACGATGGCCGCGGGAACGCCGCGCAGCCAGCTCGGCACCAGCTTGGTCCAGAACATGATTATCGCCACGGTCAGGAAACCGATCCCGAAAGCCAGATGCGCGACCTGCCCGTCGATCGGACCCAGCCACTGCGAGGACGGCACCACGGCGAGCTGCTCGAAGATGATCTCCAGATGCGCCGGGTAGAGCATGAGGTTCTTGAGGCCATGCCCGAGCGGCTTGAAGTCCATCATCACGTAGAGCTGGTTGGCGACGATGGAGATTCCGATTCCCGCGAGCATGCCGTGGATCACCGCGGGCGACACCGCCCGGAACCACAGCCCCATGCCAAAGGTGCCCGCCGCCATCTGGATCAGTCCGGCGATGAGGATCACCGGGCCGAGCATGGGCAGGCCGTGCTGCTGCACGAGTTCCCATACGATGACCGCGAGGCCGGCGGCGGGCCCGCTGACCAGGAGCGGCGAGCCCGACAGCACGGTCACGACGATGCCGCCGACGATGCCGGTGACGATACCGAGCGCGGGCGGGACCCCGGAGGCGATGGCGATGCCCATGCAGAGCGGCAGCGCGACCAGGAACACGACCACGGAGGCCAGGAAATCGGAGCCGAGGTGCTTGTGGATCGGGCCGATGTGGGACAGCAGTTCCGATTTCCAGCCGGCTTCGCGACCGAAGTTCGGTCCGCCCGGCGCCGGGTCTTCCCGGCGCGTGCCCGGCTCGAAAGACGCGGATTTCATTGCAACTTCTCCAGTAGCTTTGTTTTGCTTGGCCGCTGTGTCTTGGATGCTTGGCTCGGCTCAGGCGCTCGAGCCCTCGGCGACGGGCCGCGCCAGGCCGCGGAAGGTCCGGCTTTTCCAGTCGTAGGCCAGGACCTCGCCGGTTTCGATCAAGTAGACCCAGCCGTGGATCATCAGTTCGCCCCGGGCGTGCCTGGCGAAGACCGCCGGATAGGTCAGAAGATTGGCGATCTGGACGATCACGTTCTCCTTGATCGCCGCCAGCAGCCGCGCCTCCCCTTCCAGGCCGGCGTGCGTCTCGGTCATCGCGCGCTTGGTCGCCTCGGCGTAGACGAGCCAGTCGGCGACCGAGGGCATCCCGGCCAGGTCCTCAGGGGCCGAGAGCAAGCCCTTGACGGCGCCGCAGTGGGAATGGCCGCAAATGACGATGTGCCGGGTACCGAGGGCGGTGACGGCGTACTCGATGGTGGCCTCTTCACCGCCGTGGTTGGCCCCGTGCGGCGGCAGGATGTTGCCGGCGTTGCGCAGAACGAAGAGGTCGCCGGGCTGGGTCTGCGTGATCAGATGCGGCACGACGCGTGAATCGGAACAGGTCACAAACAAGACCTGAGGCGATTGACCTTGTGCGAGGGCGGAGAACTGTTCCTTACGGCTGTCGAACACCTCGTGCTTGAAGAGCCTGACGCCGTCTATGACGCTCTCGATTCCTACACTCATGATGGGTCCCTCCGAGTAAGACCGGATCGATTGGAAAAGGAAACCTGCACGCCAGCCTCCTGGACTCCGCCAGCGCCTCGCGCGACGGCCCTTGAGGACGCCGCGGCTCTGGCGGAGTTTCTGCCTCTCTCGCCGGCGGACGCCGCCGAGGGATATTGGGACAACGCGGCAGGGGTCGATTTATTGCACGTGACACGTGCAGATCACAGAAGAGCCAATTTCGACACATCGGGATCCGGATTCCGGTCACAGCCGGCCATCAAGGAGCGATCCGGATCGATCGGGTGCCGCAAGCCCAGTCGGCGGTGGGCTTTGATCTCTTACATCCTGTTATAAAAATTCGAAAATCTATTCGCTTTACGCATAGGCCCGCGGTCGGGCCAATCCCCGGCCGATTTCGCTTCACGATCCGCAGGGCGGGGCCTGGATCTCCATAACTACTACTTATAGTAGAATTTTTTATCCATGCGAAATGCGGAGGCTTGGCCGCCTCCTGCCCGCCTCGAAGCGCGCGTTTGACCAGGGTCCGAAAGCCGCTAGCGTGGCCGCAGGCGTAGGTGGCAAGGGAGGATGGCGAGGTGGAGATCTACGGGACCGGGCTCATCGGCCTGGGGGCCATGGGACGGGCGATGCTGGAGGCCATGGCGGCACATCCCCGGTTCCGGCCGCTGCTGGCCTGGGATCCGGACCGCGCAGCCTGCGCAGGGGCCAAGGAGCAAGACCCCGGCCTCGTCTTCGCGGAGAGCGCCGAGGCCCTGATCCGGGACCCCGGGGTCTCGGTGGTCTACATCGCCAGCCCTCCGGCCAGCCACGCCGCCTATCTGCGGGCCGCCGCCGAGGCCGGCAAGAAGATCTACTGCGAGAAGCCGCTGGGCGTGGACATCGCGGAGAGCGAGGCGGCGGTCGCGGCCGTCGAGGCGGCGGGCCTTGCGAACGCGATCAACTTCAACCACGGCAACGCCCTCGCCAGCACCCGGGTCGAGGAGGCCTTGACGTCGGGCGCCCTGGGCGAGGTCGCGAAGGTCGACATCTTCATCCACCTGGTCGCCTGGCCGCGGCCCTTCCAGAGCCACGCCGCCTGGCTGGCCGGCCGCGCCCAGGGCGGCTTCACCCGCGAGATGATCTCGCACTGGCTCTATCTGACCCGCCGGCTGCTCGGCGAAGGACGGATTCTGTGGAGCCTGCCGCGTTTCCCCGCCGACCCGGCCCTGGCCGAGCTCCGGCTGCTCGCCGAGCTCGACTTCGGCGGCGTTCCGGTGGTGATCAACGCCGGCTGCGGCGGTGCCGGGCCGATCGGCACGGAATACACGCTCTGGGGCCGCGACATCAGCTTCCGCCTGCACAGCGGCGGCGGCTTGCTGGCGAGCGACGGCGGGCCCTGGCGCGAGACCTTGTCCGAGATCGACGACCTCGGCGCGGAGGACAAGAGACGCAACCTTGACGCCGCGGCGCTGCGCTTCGACGGCGCGGCCTCGCCGCTGCCGGCGCTGAGGGACGGCTTGGCCGTGCAGAGGCTGGTCGAGGCGCTGCTCGAGGCGCCGCTCGAGGTTGGGGCCGACTAGAGAGACGGCGCCCTTTCGGGTTCAATCGGGCGCGGATCGACCGGCATCGACCGAGGCCCCCTACAAAAACGAGACGGGCGGCGGCCCGAAGGCCGCCGCCCGAAACGAGTCCCCCAGAAATACGCGCAGAAGGGCGGATGCCGCCGGGATCAGCCGCCCTGGGCGGCCGGAAGCGGCTGCGACTGCCGCTGGGCTTCCTTGTTGGCGGCAAAGAGCGCCATGCCCAGGATCACGACGGCGACGGCGGTGATCGCCACGCCGACGACGGTGCCGTTGAGGGCGATGCCGCCCAGCGGCTCCTTGGCCTCCTCACCGGAAACGGCCAGGAAGTGGGTCGACGCCATGCCCGCGTAGTGCATCAGGGTGATCGCGAGCCCCATGATCAGGGCCGCCACGCCGCGATTGTTGCTGCGCTCCTGCCGCCGGGCTTCCAGCGTGTAGGACATCTGCCAGAGCGCGTAGCTGGCCAGGACCACGGCGGCCAGGATCGAGACCGCGAACCAGACCGGGTCGTAGCGGATGATCGCGTACATCCGCATCGCCGCCATGCCGGTGTAGTGCATCAGCCCGATACCGCCACCGAGTATCACGCCGGCGACCAGCAGAGAGCCAAGCTTCTTCGACTGCTTGCTGACGAAGTAGAAGGCGAAGCCGCTGGCCAGCATGGCGAAGACGGCGGAGACGACCGTCAGCGTCGGATCGTAATGAATGTCGCCGTTGGCGTTGCCGCAGAGCCAAGCCGGCATCTCCAGTGCCATCATGCCGGAAAAGTGCATGGACCAGATGCCGGCCCCCATCGCCGCGCCGCCGGTCGCCAGCCAGCGAAGCCGGGCGTTGGGGGTCGGCGCCGCGACGACGCGCTCGACCACGTAGAAGGAGACGAAGGCCGCGAAGGCGGCGATCGCATAGGAGACCAGCACCAGCCAGAAGGTGTAGCTCTGCTCGACGTCGTAGAACTGGGCGTGCTGCTCCGTTACGAAAAACTCCGAGAACATGTAACAGATCCCCCGTTTCACTCTCGCCAATTGGGGGCCATGATCACGCTGCAGGTCCGGCCCCGCCGTCGCTGGCGCCCCTCCGACCTGTCCGAAGACGGCTGTCTCGCCCGCCTGCCTCCGGCTCTTGGCACAGCTCAAGTACTGGCGGAGGCAGGCCCCTCGGCTTCAAGAGTCCAGCCCGGGAACGGTGCGCCCTGGCCCTTAAGCAATCATGAAGAATCCGGCTTTTCCCTGCAAATAACAGAAATACTTGAGGATTTCGCGTTTGAATTTTCGCTTTTTACTTACCCATTTCTTGAAGTCGCCCGGGATTCGGGCTTTAGGGCGTCCGTGAATGACCTGAGGCTTCGCCCCGGCGCCGATAGTCCAGCACGCCGCCGCGCGCGTCCCGCCGCACGTCGCAGCAGCGCAACAGGGCCTGCTTCAGCTTGGCGCGGCCGCGCTGGACCCGCGACTTCATGCCCGAGCGCGAGAGGTTCAGGCGCTGCGCCGCCTCGGCCTGGCTCAGGCCGCGGATCTCGGTCAGGAGCAGGGCGTCCCGGTAGCGCTGCGGCAGGCCCTCGATCAGCGGGCGGATGCAATGGCTGATCTCCTCGGACGCCGTGCCGTCCTCTTCGGGGCCCGAGGCCCCCGTCCCGGCCCCCGCCTCCATCTGGGCCCGGGACAAGGCGCGGCGCTCGACGTCGCGCCGGCGGTGATGGTCCGCGACCGCATTGGCCGCGAGGCGGAGCATCCAGGCCAGGGGGTTGCGGGCGGCCTCCAGGGCCGCGCGCTGCTGAACCAGGCGAAGCAGGATGTCGCCGACCACGTCGTCGACGGCGGCGGACTCGACCCGCCGCCGCACGTAGGCGCGGAGCCGGGCCTCGAAGGCCGCCCAGGAAAGCTCGACCGCGGTCGCCCGCTCCGCCATGGGGACCCTGCCCTTCAGGTCGCGCTTGCCGGCCGCGACGGGGCGTCGCCGCTGCAGCAGATCGGCGCCGCCTCGACCCGTTCCTTGGCCGGCGCATCGTCGGTGATGCGGTACCACTCCCAACGCAGGCCCTGGGGCTCCTGGGACCAGAGCTTGTCCTGGGTCGCGTGACAGCAGGTCTCTTCGAGCTGCACGTCGTCGAGGAGGCCAAGGGCCTCGAGACGGCCGCGGGTCTCGGCGAGGGCGCCGGGTGCCAGGACCTCGACGCCCAGATGGTGCAGGCGCTCCGCAGCCTCGGGGTTCTCGAAGAGCACGAGCTTCAGGGGCGGCGTCGCGATGGCGAAGTTGGCGTAGCCCGGCCGCCGCTTGTGCGGCTTCGCGCCGAAGAGCTTGCCGTAGTAGGCCACGGCCTCGTCGATGTTCCGGACGTTCAGGGCCAGTTGCAGGCGCATGGTCGTTCTCCTTGCTGGGTGGCTTTCGTCGGATAAGACGCAGCCGGCCCGCAAAGGACGCAGATTTCTCGCCCCCACCGCCGCGACGGCCGGCGCGGCGCTACTCCGCCGCGGCCCGCCCGGCGCCGAGGCCTTCGGCCGGGGCCTTGTGGAAGGCGCCGTCCTTCATGATCGCGAGCAGCCTCTCGGCGTCCTGGAGGATCGAAATGTCCTTGGAGGGGTCGCCGTCGACCAGGATCAGGTCGGCCAGGTAGCCTTCCCGCACCAGGCCAATCGCCTCGCCGAAGAGCTCGCCGCTGTACTGCGTCGCGGCACGGATCGCCTCCAGGGGCGTGTAGTCGAGCAGGTTGACGAAGTGCTCCATGTCGCGGGCGTTGGTGCCGATGGGGTTCCAGGCGAAGCCGTAGTCGCCGCCCGGCAGGACCCGGACGCCGCGCTTCTTGAGCTCCTTCATGGCCCCGGCGCCGGCCTCCAGCTCGGCGGCGAAGAACTGCGCCACCGGATGGTCGGCGTCGATGCCGTAGTCCCGGCCCTCGCCGATCGAGGTGACGTAGGCCATGCCGGCGGTGGGCGCGACGAAGATCTCGTCCTTCTTGGCCTCCAGCATGTCGATGGCCTCCTCGTCCGCAAGCGTGCAGTGGTAGAGCACGTTGGCGCCCTGGCGCAGGGACATCTTGACGCTCTCGGCCGAGCGGGTGTGCACCGCGACGTTCAGGCCGCGGCTGCGCCCGACCTCGCAGACGGCAGCCACCTCGTCCTCGTTCATGACCGTCTCGTGGGCCCTGGCGCAGGGGATGAACTCGTCGCCGGAGGGATTCATCTTCAGGGTGTCGACCCCTTCGCGCACCATCATGCGCGCCACCTTCCGGAACTCGTCGGCGCCGTCGCAGGTCAGGGCGAAGGTCTCGCGGTGCATGTGCCAGCGGCGCACGTCGCCCAGGCCGCTGGTCGGGGTCAGCTCGGGGCTGGCGGCGCGCATGCGCGGCCCCGGAATGTCGCCGGCGTCGATGGCGTTGCGGATCACGACGTCGAGCCGCGGCTTGGCGGCGGCGGCGCTGAAGATCGCCGTGAAGCCCTGGTCGAGCATCTTCTTGGCCGTACTTCATGGTCAGCAAGGTGTGCTCTTCCGGCGGGATGTCGCCCAGGCTTTCCAGATCCGGCGTGTCGCAGAAGGAGATGTGGGCGTGGGGCTCGATCAGCCCCGGCATCAGGGTCGCCCCACCGCCGTCGATCACCTCCGCGCCATTGCCGTCCAGGGGCTCGCCGGCCTTGGCGATCTGGGCGATACGGTTGCCGCGCAGCAGGACGCTGCCTTCGAAGGGCTCCGTGCCGCTGCCGTCGAGGACGCGCACGTTGGTGAATTGCAGGTCTGCCATGGCTTGCTCTCCTCTCCCCCCTGATTCGGCCGAGGTTTAGGCGAACTAAACTTTCGTCCGGTTGCAGATTTTTGCGGCGCAACAACTGATGGTGCGATGCAGCAATAATACTGCGCCGATTGCTTTCCGGATGATGCTAAATGTCCGGAATTGTCCTGTAAACGCTCATGATCTATCGCCGGCCGGCAGTCGCCCCTTGACAGGAGTTTAGTTAGCCAGTTTAGTATCACTAAACCGGCGGGCCCAAGCCGAAGGCCGTTCGCTCTCGCCGGTTGCGAGCCCCCGCTCCGGCGGGTGCCGACGACAAGAAGAACGGCCGTTCTTTAGGGAGGAAGCCATGCGGACATGGAAGGCGTGTCTGGCTGCCGCGGCGTTGACCGCCGCGGCCACGACCGGCGCCACAACGGTGATCACGACGGGGGCCCTGGCCCAGGACAAGGAGATCACGCTCTGCTGGGCGGCCTGGGATCCGGCGAACGCGCTGGTCGAGCTGTCGAAGGACTTCACCGCCGAGACCGGCATCTCGATGAAGTTCGAGTTCGTGCCCTGGACCAATTTCGCCGACCGGTTCCTGAACGAGCTGAACTCCGGCGGCAAGCTCTGCGACCTGCTGATCGGCGACAGCCAGTGGATCGGCGGTTCCGCCACCTACGGCCACTACGTCAAGCTGAACGAGTTCTTCGACAAGGAAGGCATCTCGATGGATGACTTCCTGCCGGCCACGGTCTACGCCTACTCGACCTGGCCCAAGGGCGCCCCGGAGTACTGGGCCCTGCCGGCCATGGGCGATGCCCTCGGCTGGGTCTACCGCAAGGACTGGTTCGCCAAGCCGGAGCTTCAGTCCGCGTTCAAGGCCAAGCACGGCCGCGACCTCGCCCCGCCCAAGACCTGGACGGAGCTGAAGGAGGTCGCCGAGTTCTTCCAGGGCCGCGAGATCGACGGCAAGACCGTCTACGGCGCCGCGATCTTCACCGAGCGCGGTTCGGAAGGTATCACCATGGGCGTCACCTCGGCGCTCTACTCCTGGGGCTTCCAGTACCAGAACCCGGAAAAGCCCTACGACATGAAGGGCTTCGTGAACTCCGCCGACGCGGTCGAGGGGCTCGAGTTCTACAAGACGATCTACGAGTGCTGCACGCCGCCGGGCTACTCCGATTCCTACATGGTCGCCAACCTGGACGCCTATAAGTCGGGCCAGGTGGCGATGATGATGAACTGGTTCGCCTTCTTCCCGGGCCTGGCCAAGGACGAGGCCGTGGGCGGCGACAAGACCGGCTTCTTCGTCAACCCCGGCCAGAAGATCGAGGCCTCGACCCTCGGCGGCCAGGGCATCTCGGTCGTGTCCTACTCGGACAAGAAGGACCTGGCGCTGCAGTACATCAAGTGGTTCGCCAAGCCCGACGTCCAGAAGAAGTGGTGGTCGCTGGGCGGCTACTCCTGCCACACCGCAGTCCTGGGCGATCCGGACTTCGCCAAGACGGCGCCCTTCGCGGCCGACTTCCTGAAGGCCATGTCGGGCGTGCAGGACTTCTGGCAGGAGCCGACCTACGCCGAGCTGATGCAGGCCATGCAGAAGCGCGTGCACGACTACGTCGTGGCCGACAAGGGCACGGCCCAGGAAGCCCTCGACAAGCTGATCGAGGACTGGACCGTGACCTTCGAGGACGACGGCAAGCTGTAGCGCTTGTCCGATGAAGATCCCCTCACCCTCCCAGCGCCCAAGGGCGCTGGGCCCCTCCCTCTCCCCTGGGGAGAGGGTTGTGGAGGCTTGGCGAGGCGACCAGCCGAGCCCTAGCCGGAGCTGGGTGAGGGGCAACTCTCAGGCTGAACCCGGCTCCAAAGGCCCCGCTAGGCGAGCAGCGAGATGACGGACAGTCCCATCAACGGAGTGGCCGAACAGGTGGCGCGCGGCACGCCGCAGCCCCTGGCGACCCGCTTTCGCGGGCTCTCGGACCGGGCCATCGCCTGGATCTTCATCTCGCCGACCATCGTCCTGCTGCTGGCGATCAACATCTTCCCGCTGATCTGGACGGTCTACCTCTCCTTCACCAACTACCGCGCCAACCGGCCCGGGCGGCCGATCGAATGGGTCGGCACCCGCAACTACGAGCGGCTGCTGGGCAGCGAGGACATCTGGGGCTACCTGCAGGCGACGGCGCACTTCGTCTGCTGGACCATGGCCCTGCAGGTCCTGCTCGGCCTGGGACTGGCGCTGCTGATCAACCGCAACTTCAAGGGCGCCGGCTTCTGGACCACGGTGATCCTGATCCCGATGATGCTGTCGCCGGCGGTCGTGGGCGTCTTCTGGACCTACCTCTACCAGCCGCAGACCGGGATCTTCAGCTATATCCTCAACCTCTTCGGCGACTTCGGCCCGATCGACATGATCGGCTCGGTCGGACTGGCGCCATGGTCGATCATCATCGTCGATACCTGGATGTGGACGCCCTACATCATGCTGCTCTGCCTGGCCGGGTTGCGGTCGATCCCGGAGTACCTCTACGAGGCCGCCGAGATCGACCGCGCCAACGCGCTGCAGAAGTTCTGGCACATCACCCTGCCCCGGGTCCTGCCCTTCCTCATGCTGGCCGTGCTGTTCCGCGGCATCGAGAACTTCAAGATGTTCGACATGGTGGTCGAGCTGACCTCGGGCGGCCCCGGCTCGACGACCGAGCTGGCCTCGATCAACCTCAAGCGCGAAGCCTTCGAGAGCTGGCGCACCGGCTATTCCTCGGCCTTCGCGGTGATCCTCTTCGTCACCGTCTTCGGGCTGGGCAACATCTACGTCAAGGCCCTCAATCGGGTGAAGCAATGAGCGCCAAGAGCACGGCACATTCGGTCGTCGAGGCCAGCAGCGGCGGCAAGTGGCTCGCCGGCGGCCTGGTCGTGGTCTATGCCCTGGTCACCATGATCCCGCTGGTCTGGATCTTCCTCACCGGTTTCAAGTCGCCGCCGGACTCGATCTCCTATCCGCCGAAGGTCTTCTTCGAGCCCTCGATGGAAGGCTACGTGAACCTCTTCACCACGCGCACCCGGCAGACCTCGGAGTACATCGAGAGCCTGGGCCCGCCCGAGACCTGGTACGACGAGATCGTGCGCAAGCGGAACATGGTCATCGCCGGGCCGTCGAAGTTCGCCGACCGCTACCTCAACTCCATCGTCATCGGCTTCGGCTCGACCTTCCTGGCGGTCTTCCTGGGGACCCTGGCGGCCTACGGCTTCTCGCGCTTCAAGGTGCCGCTGAAGGACGACCTGCTGTTCTTCATCCTCTCGACCCGCATGATGCCGCCCATCGCGGTGGCGATCCCGATCTACCTGATGTACCGGACCCTCGGGCTCTCGGACACCGCGCTGGGCATGATCCTGCTCTACACCGCGGTCAACATCTCGCTGGCGGTGTGGCTGCTGAAGGGCTTCATCGACGAGATCCCGCGGGAATACGAGGAGGCCGCCGTGGTCGACGGCTATTCCCGCCTGCAGGCCTTCTGGAAGGTGGTGCTGCCGCAGGCCCGCACCGGCATCGCGGCGACGGCGATCTTCTGCCTGATCTTCGCCTGGAACGAGTACGCCTTCGTGCTGCTGCTGACCAGCGGCGAGGCCCAGACCGCGCCGCCCTACATCCCGCTGATCATCGGCGAGGGCGGCCTGGACTGGCCGGCGGTGGCCGCGGGCACGACCCTGTTCCTGCTGCCGATCGTCTTCTTCACCGTGGTCCTGCGCAACCAGTTGCTGCGCGGCATCACCTTCGGGGCGGTGCGCAAATGAGCGAAACCCGGAACCAGAGCGTGGGCCTGGCCCGCTTCTTCCGCCGCGGGCCCTGGGAGAACGCCGCGACGGCCGCCATTGCGGCCGGCGTGGTCATGCTGATGCAGCCCTTCTCCCTGACCCTCTTCGGCTACTCCTTCGCCGTGATCCTGGCCGGCACCGTCGGCTTCGTCATCGTCAGCCATTTCCCGGAGTGACCCCTTGGCCGAGATCCGCATCGAGAATCTGCACAAGGCCTTCGGCGACTTCGTCGCGGTGCGGGACTCCGCCTTCACGATCCGCGACGGCGAGTTCTTCGTCATGCTGGGGCCCTCGGGCTGCGGCAAGACCACGACCCTGCGCATGATCGCCGGCCTGGAGATGCCGAGCGCCGGCAAGATCTTCCTCGACGGCGAGGACGTCACCTTCAACCGCGGCTCCGAGCGCGACATCGCCTTCGTGTTCCAGCTCTTCGCGCTCTACCCGCACATGAACGTGCGCAAGAACATCTCCTTTCCCCTGCGCATCCAGCGCCTGCCGCGCCGCGAGATCCGCGAGCGCACCGAGGAGGTCGCCAAGCTGCTGCGCATCGACCACCTGCTGAACCGGCCGGTCGGCGGCCTGTCGAGCGGCGACCGGCAGCGGGTCGCCCTGGGCCGCGCCATCGTCCGCCGGGCCAAGGCCTTCCTCATGGACGAGCCTCTGGGCGCCCTGGACGCGGAGTTCCGCGAGCTGATGTGCGAGGAGCTGCGCCTGCTGCACAACCGCATCGGCGCGACCACCGTCTACGTCACCCACGACCAGATCGAGGCCATGTCCATGGCCGACCGGATCTGCGTCATGGACCAGGGCGAGGTGCTGCAGGTCGGCCCGCCCATGGAGGTCTACGAACGGCCGGCGACCCGCTTCGTCGCAGGTTTCATCGGCAGCCCGGCGATGAACTTCCTCCGGGCCAAGGGCGGTCTCGAGGCCGGCGCCAGCGGCGTCGAGGTCAACGGCGGCCGGATCGCCGTACCGAGGCTGCAAGAGGCCCTGGACCATGCCGACGCGGTCCTCGGCGTCCGGCCCGAGCACATCCGCATCGCCGGGGACGGCCCGCTGCGCGGCCGGGTCTTCGGCGTCGAGTACATGGGCACGCGGCAGCTGGTCACCGTCGATACCGATGCCGGCCGGCTCAAGATCCGGGCGCCCAACACGGTGCGGGTCGACTACGGCGAGACCGTAGGCCTCGACTTCGAGACCGAGCGCCTCGTGGTCTTCCATCCGGAGAGCGACAGGGCGGTGATGAGCGAGCTCTACGCCGGAGCCGGCGCCGGAGGCGGGCATGCCTGAAGTCGCGCTGACCGGCGTCACCAAGCGCTTCGACAAGACGCTCGCCGTCTCCGATCTGTCGCTCACCATCGCCGACGGCGAGTTCGTGGTGCTGCTCGGCCCGACCGGGGCCGGCAAGACCACGACCCTGCGCCTGGTCGCCGGCCTGGAGCGGCCGGAAGAGGGCCGCATCGAGATCGACGGCCGCGACGTCACCAAGACCACGCCCGCCGAGCGCGACGTCTGCTTCGTGTTCCAGCAGTACTCGCTCTATCCGCACTACACGGTCTTCGACAACCTGGCCTTCCCGCTGCGCGCGCCGGGCCGCAAGCGGCCGGCCGCCGAGATCCAGGCGCGCGTGGAGGAGATCGCCCGCCTGCTGCGCATCGAGTCCAAGCTGAAGAACCGCGCGACCCAGCTCTCCGGCGGCGAGATGCAGCGGGTCGCCATCGGGCGGGCCCTGGTGCGCCGGCCCTCGATCTACCTGATGGACGAGCCGCTCTCCTCGCTCGACGCCAAGTTGCGCGAGGACCTGCGCATCGAGCTGAAGCGCATCCAGCGCGACCTCGGCGCCACGATCCTCTACGTCACCCACGACCAGCTCGAGGCCATGACCCTCGCCGACCGCATCGGCGTGCTCGCGGAGGGCCGCCTGGTCCAGGTCGGCGCGCCGCGCGAGGTCTACGAGCGGCCCAACGACATCGACGTCGCCCGGCGGCTGGGCAGCCCGCAGATCAACCTGGTGCCGAGCGGGACCCTCGGCGTCGAGGAACGGCCCGCGGCCGCGACGACCGTCGGGGTCCGTCCGGAGGACGTGCTGCTGCATCGCGAGGACGGCGTCGCCGCCGAGGTCCTGGCGGTGGAGCACCTGGGCGTCGAGACCCTGGTCCTGCTCTCGGTCGAGGACCTGACCCTTCGGGCCCTGCTGGGCGGCCACGCCCCCGTGGCCATCGGCGAGGCGACCCGGATCGCCGTGCGCCCCGGCGCGGCCCTGTTCTTCGACGAGCGGGGCCGGAGGATCACCGGACCCGAAACCGGATCGCCCAAAACCGGATCGCCCAAAACCGGATCGCCCAAAACCGGATCGAAGTCGGAGGCCGCCTATGGCACCTGACCTGCTGCCGCGCCTGATCGCGGCGACCGCCGCGACCATCGCCGCGCACACCGAGGAGCTGACCACGCTGGACCAGGCGATCGGCGACGGCGACCACGGCGTCAACATGAAGCGCGGCTTCGACGCCATCGCCGCGGCCGCCGAGGAGATCGGCGCCCAGCCCCTGGGCGGCGCCCTGCAGAAGGCGGGCATGACCCTGGTCATGAACGTCGGCGGCGCCTCGGGCCCGCTTTACGGCTCGCTGCTGATGGGCCTGGGCAAGGCCGCCGGCCAGGACGGCGATCCGGATATCGCCGCGATGCTGGCCGAGGGCGTCGCGGCGGTGAAGAAGCGCGGCAAGTCCGAGGCCGGGGAGAAGACCATGCTGGACGTCCTGGTCCCGGTCCTGGAGGCCCTGCGCGCGGCCGAGCCCGGAGGCCTGACCGCGGCGGCCCGGGCGGCGGCCGACCGGGGCTTGGCCGCGACCGAGGACATGCTGGCGACCAAGGGCCGGGCCTCCTTCCTGGGCGAGCGCTCGGTCGGGCATCTGGACCCGGGGGCACGCTCCTCCGCGCTTCTGGTCCATGCGGTCTGTGACGTCATCGAGGGCAAGGCATGAGCGACTGCGTCTCCATCGTCATCGTCTCGCATTCCGCGGAGGTCGCGAAGGGCGCGGCCGACATGGTGCGGGAAATGGTCGGCGACGAGGTCCGCGTCGCCCACTGCGGCGGCAACCCGGAGGGCGGCCTGGGCACCAACGTGCCGGCGATCATCGAGGCCATCCGGTCGGTCTACGGCCCCCAGGGGGTGGCGCTGCTGATCGACCTGGGCGGCGCCGAGACCAACAGCGAGATGGCCATCGAGATGCTGCCGGCCGAGATGCAGGACAGGATCGTGATCTGCAACGCCCCCATCGTCGAGGGCGCGGTCATGGCCGCGACCGAGGCCGCCGGCGGGTCGTCCCTGGCCGAGGTGCGGGCCACGGCCGAGGAGTTCCTATCATGAACGACGCGGCCAAGGACCTGACCGAAGCGCTCGGCGAGGCGGTGATCCAGGACCCGACCGGGCTTCACGCCCGGCCGGCGGTCAAGCTGACCAAGCTCGCCAAGGCACATCAGGCGGCGGTCGAGGTCCGGGTCGGCGCGGAGGCCGACTGGGTCAACGCCAAGTCGCCCAACGCGGTCATGAAGCTGAAGGCCGGGCACGGCGCGACCCTCCGCTTCCGGGCCAGCGGCAGCGACGCCGCCGCCGCGGTCGCCGCCCTGGTCGCCCTGGTGGAACGGGACTTCGATGGCTGAGCCCGCCGCGGAACAGGTGATCGCCGGGATCCCGGCCGCCGAGGGCCTGGTGATCGGCCGCATCGCGCGCGAGGGCGGCACGCACCCGGGTGGACACCAGGCCGGGCACCAGGTCGGACGCCGCGCCGGCAGCAGCGCCGAGGAGCGCGCCGCCCTGCTGGCCGCGGTCGCGCAGGCCAAGGCGGAGCTGGACGCGCTGATCGCCGGAGAGGACGAGTTGGCGGCCGAGATCCTGGAGTTCCAACAGGCGCTTCTCGAAGACGACGACCTGCTGGCGCCGATCTTCGACGCCGTCCAGGCCGGCGCCAGCGCGCAGGGCGCCTGGGACCAGGCCCTGGACAGGGAGATCGCCGAGTACCGCGGCGGCGAGGACGAGTACCTCTCGGCCCGGGCCGCCGACCTGGCCGACCTGAAGGGCCGCGTGCTGCGCGCCCTGGCCGGTGAGGGCGACGACGGGAAGGCGGCCCTCGCCGAGGGCGCGATCCTGGTGGCCGAGGACCTGACGCCGAGCCGCTTCCTGGAGCTCGACTGGCAGCGGCTGGGCGGCGGCGCGATCCGCGGCGGCAGCAAGACCAGCCATGTCGCCATCCTGGCCCGGGCCCGCGGCATCCCCCTGATCGTCGGCCTGGAGGTCGAGCTCGACCGCCTGGCGCCGGACGCGCCGGCGGTGCTCGACGCCGAGGCCGGGCGGCTGATCCTGGCGCCCAGCGACGGCACCCTGGCGCAGGTCCAGAGCCGCATCCAGGCCCGGGCCGAAGGCGACGCGGCGGCCGCGGAAGCGCTCGCCGAAGACGCGGTCACGGCCGAGGGCGAAAGGGTCCAGGTCCTGATCAACGTCGACGACCCGGCGATCCTGGACGGCCTCTCCCCGGCGCATTGCGACGGCATCGGCCTGACCCGCACCGAGTTCCTCTTCGCCGGCGAGGAGCCGCCGGACGAGGCGGCGCAGCTCGCGGTCTACCGCAGGATCCTGGCCTGGGCCGGGGGCAAGCCGGTGACCATCCGCACCCTGGACGCCGGCGGCGACAAGCCGATCCCCGGCGTCTCCAGGGAAGCCGAACCCAACCCCTTCCTGGGCCAGCGCGGCCTGCGGCTCTCCCTCGCCCACCCCGAGGTCTTCCGGGTCCAGCTGCGCGCCCTGGCGCGGGCCGCCGCCGAGGGCCCGCTCAAGGTCATGCTGCCGATGGTCACCCTGCCGGCCGAGCTCGCGCAGGCCCGACGGCTGCTGGACGAGGTGCTGGCGGAGCTGGCCGCCGAGGGCGTCGCGCACGGCCGGCCGGCGCTCGGCATCATGATCGAGGTGCCGGCGGCCGCGCTGACCGCCGGCGACTTCGCGGCCGACTTCTACTCCATCGGCTCCAACGACCTGGTCCAGTACGTCATGGCCGCAGCCCGTGACAACCCGGCGCTGGCCGGCCTCGCCCTCGCCGACCACCCGGCGGTGATCGAGCTGATCCAACGCAGCGTCGCCGCGGCCCGGGCGCGCGGCGTCGAGATCGGGCTCTGCGGGGACCTCGCCAGCGACCCCGCCACGGTGCCGCTGCTGCTGGACTGCGGCCTGCGCTCGCTCTCGGTGGCGCCGGCCCAGCTCGGCCGGGTCAAGCTGGCGCTGCGCGGCTACCGCGGAAAGGCGGCGGGCCCATGACCGACGCCGCCGAGGACCGGACGGACGCGGGCCAGGCGGTCGGGGCCTACAAGAGCCTGCTGAAGACCTTCCTGGAGCGCCGGCCCTCCGGCACCCGGCAGCGCATCGCCGAGGCCCTGGGCACGCACAAGAGCTTCGTCTCGCAGATCACCAATCCCAACTACCGGGTGCCCCTGCCGGCGCAGCACGTGGCCAGCATCATGAAGATCTGCCACTTCTCGCCGGAGGAGCGCCGCGCCTTCCTGGCCGCCTACCGCAAGGCGCATCCGCAGCAGGCGGTCTTCCCGGAGGAGGCCGCCAGCGCCGGCCGCCGCATCCTGCAGATCGAGCTCCCGGCCTTCGACGACCCGAAGCGCCAAGCCGAGGTCGCCGAGGCCATCGAGGAACTGGCCCGGCGCATGATCGCGCTCGCCAGCAAGAACGAGCGGTCGTGATGTCTGATCACGTGTTCCGAGGAAATCCCCTCACCCTCCCAGCGCCTGACGGCGCTGGGCCCCTCCCTCTCCCTGAGGGAGAGGGATGTGGAGGCTTGGCGAGGCGAAGAGCCGAGCCTAGCCGGAGCTGGGTGAGGGGAAAGTGCAGCACGGCCCGCAGGATCCGAATGAGGAGAGCCACAAAAAAAGGGGTCAGAGTCATTTTTCGCAAGTAACACGATCTCACGAGACTTCGCACGAAGCCCTCAACTCGGGCCGAGCGAGGCAGATAAATGACTCCGACCCCTTTTCCGACTCCTAGGGGAGAGAAGCGATGAAGAAGCTGATCAACGCCGTCGACGACATCCTGAACGAGAGCCTGAGCGGCTTCGGCGCCGCGCACGGCGACCTGGTCACGGTCAGCCTGGCGCCGAAGTTCGTGACCCGCGCCGGCGGTGCGGCCCAGGGCAAGGTCGCCCTGGTCTCCGGCGGCGGCTCCGGCCACGAGCCGCTGCACGCCGGCTTCGTCGGCAAGGGGATGCTGGACGCCGCCTGCCCGGGCGAGGTCTTCACCTCGCCGACCCCGGACCAGATGCTGGCCGCCGCCCAGGCGGTCGACGGCGGCGCCGGCATCCTCTTCATCGTCAAGAACTACTCCGGCGACGTGATGAACTTCGAGATGGCCGCCGAGATGCTCGACGGCGAGGTCGCGACCGTGCTGACCAACGACGACGTCGCGGTCGAGGACTCGCTCTACACCCAGGGCCGGCGCGGCGTCGCCGGGACCGTGGTGGTCGAGAAGATCGTCGGCGCCGCCGCCGAGGCCGGCGCCGACCTCGCCACCTGCCAGGCCCTGGGCGCAAGGGTCAACGCCGCGACCGGCTCCATGGGCGTGGCGCTGACCAGCTGCACCGTGCCCGCCGCCGGCAAGCCGACCTTCGAGCTCGGCGGGGACGAGATGGAGATGGGCGTCGGCATCCACGGCGAGCCGGGCCGGCGCCGGGTCGCCCTGGCAACCGCCAAAGAGATCGCCGCCGAGATGGTCGGCGCCATCTCCGAGACCCTCGCGCCCAAGGAGGGTCAGCAAGTTCTTTTGTTCGTCAATGGGATGGGCGGCACGCCTCTCATGGAGCTCTATCTGGTCTACCAGGCCGCGGCCGCCGAATGCGAAGCCCGGGGCCTGACCATCGCCCGCTCCCTGGTCGGCAACTACTGCACCTCGCTGGACATGGCCGGCTGCTCGATCACGGTGACCCGCCTGGACGACGAGATGAAGGCACTGTGGGACGCCCCGGTGCATACCGCGGCGCTGCGCTGGGGCGCCTGAGGCGCGCCCCCGCGGCTGAAGGGCCCTCGGATCGGAGTCCAAGGCGCCCGGAGGAGATCGCCTTGGGGCCCGCCGAATCCTATTGGCCGGCGTCCGACAGGAGCGTCTCTGCCGTTGCCTCGTCGGTGATGAGAGCCGACGCGAGCCGGCCCTTCAGGGCGGCCTTCAGGGGCGCGACCTTCTTCGGCCCGCCGCCGACCACCACGGTGAGGCGCTCGGGCGGACTCTCGAGCGGCAGGCTGGCGATCCGCCGATTGACCTGGCAGTCGAGCGGCCGGCCGGCCGCGTCGAAGGACCACCCCGTGATCTCGCCGACGGCGCCCGCCTCGATCAGGGCCGAGATGTCGGTGTCGGTCATGAAGCCGTCGCGATGGACCGGGGACTGCCAATCGATCTCGCTGATCCCGACGAAACTCGCACGGGCCTGCGCGCGCAGTTCCCGCAGCACCGCGAAGGCGCGCTGGCTCTGGATCCCCTCCCGGTCCTCGACCGTCTCCGTCAGCACGGGCGCCGGCATGGGATAGCGCTGCGCGCCGGCCTTGTCGCCGAGCCGCATGACCACGTCGTAGGGACTGGCGTGCCCGCCGGCCGCCATGGCGCCGACCAGCGAAACGACCTTGTGCTGAGGACGGTCGAGCGTATCCATCTCCTCCACGGCGGCCCGCAGCGTGCGGCCGGTGCCGACGCAAACGACCATCGGCGCCTTGGACACCAGAAGGCGCTGCAGGCGCGCCGCGGTCGCCCCGGCGATCCCCGCGATCGAGCCCGGCGCCTCCGGGTCGCTGGGGGTGACATCGCAGAACTCGAGCCCGTAGCGCCCGACGAGCCTGGCCGCAAGCTCGGTACAGGACGCTATGGGATGATCCAGACGGAACTTGATCAGTTTCTCGCTCACCGCAAAGGCGACCAGGCGCTGAACCGCCTGGCGCGACAGGTCGAGCTGGGCCGCGATCTCGTCCTGGGTGCGGTCGCCGATGAAATAGAGCCATGCGGCCCGCGCCGCGTCGTCGCGCCGCTTGTCCACCGGCCGGTCCACTGGGCTGAGCGAGGACTGGGGCATCTCACCTCCAGGTCTGTCGATCCGGAAAGATAGCAATTACACAACTGTTGGGCAATTACATCATCGGCGGCTGGCACGCCGAGGTCGGAAACCTGGCCTTAAAGCCCCTCGGTTTCAGGCTAAAAGCTCCGATATCGACCGATACAGAGCGAAGATCAGCGCAACCTCCGGCCGAAA
The DNA here is from genome assembly GCA_028282935.1 of Kiloniellales bacterium. Taxonomy (GTDB): domain Bacteria; phylum Pseudomonadota; class Alphaproteobacteria; order Kiloniellales; family JAKSBE01; genus JAKSBE01. The sequence goes on along the minus strand of JANQGU010000060.1, from coordinate 13,467 downwards.
CCCCGGAAGAGATTTCTTGACTCTCGATCCAGGAGGTATGATCATCTGCTCAATTAACGAGCGAATGCTCATATATTGGGGAGGCAAGCCCAAATGAAGCCGATACGAATCGCTCTCGCCGCCGGCGCCCTGCTCGGCTCGACATCCCTCGTCGCGGCGGAGACGCTGACCATCGCCACCGTCAACAACGGCGACATGATCCGGATGCAGAAGCTGACGGAGGCCTTCACCGCCAAGCATCCGGGTATCGAGCTGGAATGGGTGACGATGGAGGAGAACGTCCTTCGCCAGAAGGTCACGACCGACATCGCGACCAAGGGCGGCCAGTACGACGTCATGACGATCGGCACCTACGAGGTCCCGATCTGGGCCAAGCAGAACTGGCTCGTCGCCCTGGACGGCCTCGGCGCCGACTACGACGTCGACGATCTGCTGCCGGCGATCCGCGATGGCCTGTCGATCGACGGCAAGCTCTATGCCGCGCCCTTCTACGGCGAGAGCTCCATGGTGATGTACCGCAAGGATCTCTTCGAGAGCGCCGGCCTGAAGATGCCGCCCGCCCCCACCTGGGAGTTCGTCGCCGATGCGGCGCGCAAGATCACCGACAAGGACAACGAGGTCTATGGTGTCTGCCTGCGCGGCAAGGCCGGCTGGGGCGAGAACATGGCCTTCCTCAGCGCGACGGCCAACTCCTTCGGCGCGCGCTGGTTCGACATGGACTGGGAGCCGCAGTTCGACAGTGAGCAGTGGAAGACCACCCTGCAGTTCTACGTCGACCTGATGAACGATGCGGGCCCTCCGGGCGCCTCGTCGAACGGCTTCAACGAGAACCTGGCCCTGTTCCAGACCGGCAAGTGCGGCATGTGGATCGACGCCACCGTGGCCGCCTCCTTCGTGACCAACCCGGCCGAGTCCCAGGTCGCGGACAAGGTCGGCTTCGCTCTGGCGCCGGACAACGGGCTGGGCAAGCGGGGCAATTGGCTCTGGGCCTGGTCGCTGGCCGTGCCCGCCGGTTCCGCGAAGAAGGACGCGGCCCAGACCTTCATCGCCTGGGCGACCTCGAAGGAGTACCTCGCGCTGGTCGCGGAGAAGGAAGGCTGGGCCAACGTGCCGCCGGGCACGCGCAAGTCGCTCTACGCCAACCCCGAGTACCAGAAGGCCGCGCCCTTTGCCGAGATGACCCTGCAATCCATCAACTCGGCCGATCCGACCGAGCCGGCGGTCGATCCGGTTCCCTACGTCGGCGTGCAGTTCGTGGCGATCCCCGAGTTCCAGGGCATCGGCACCGCCGTCGGTCAGCAGTTCTCCGCCGCGCTCGCCGGCACCGTCACGGTCGAGCAAGCGCTGCAGAACGCGCAGAACCTGACCACGCGCGAGATGAAGCGCGGCGGCTACATCAAGTAGCTCCCCCCTCGGCGGGCCGCCCCCTACGACCGAGTCGGATGCGGGCGGCCCCCTTCTCACCGCCACAAGGCCCTGCGAAGGCCCGCCTCGCTTGAGAGGGAAAGATCATGGCTACCCTGCACACCCGGACCAACGCGCGCGTGATGATGTCGCCGGCCGTGTTGATGCTGCTGGTGTGGATGGTCATTCCGCTCGGCATGACCCTGTACTTCTCCTTCCTGCGCTACAACCTGCTGATGCCGGGCATGGAGGAGTTCACCGGCTTCGGAAACTACGAGTTCTTCCTGACCGATCCGGCCTTCCTGGACGCGCTTTTCAACACGCTGCTGCTGGTCGGCGGCGTTCTGCTGGTGACCGTGGTCGGCGGCACTTTCCTCGCCCTCCTGATCGACCAGCCCTTCTGGGGACAGGGTATCGTCAGGCTCCTGGTGATCGCCCCCTTCTTCGTCATGCCGACGGTCTCGGCCCTGGTCTGGAAGAACATGTTCATGCACCCGGTCAACGGGCTCTTCGCCTGGATTGCCCACGGCTTCGGTCTCGAGCCCGTCGACTGGCTCGCCGTGCTTCCCCTCTTCTCGATCACCATGATCGTCGCCTGGGGCTGGCTGCCCTTCGCGACCCTGATCATCCTCACGGCGCTGCAGTCGCTCGACCAGGAGCAGAAGGAGGCCGCGGAAATGGATGGCGCGGGGAGCGTCTCGATCTTCCTCTACATCACGCTGCCGCACCTGGCGCGGGCGCTGACCGTGGTGATCCTGATCGAGACCATCTTCCTGCTCTCGGTCTTCGCGGAGATCCTGGTGACCACCAACGGCGGACCGGGCACGGCAAGCACCAACATCTCCTATCTCATCTACGCCCAGGCGCTGCTGCAGTTCGACGTCGGCGGGGCCTCGGCCGGCGGCGTGGTCGCGATCATCCTCGCCAACATCGTCGCCATCTTCCTCATCCGCATGATCGGCAAGAACCTGGAGACCTGAAACGATGGCCCGCGAAGTGACACGCAGGCGGAAGATCACCTTCACGGTCATCGGCTGGCTGATCGGCCTGACGCTGTTCTTCCCGATCCTCTGGACGATTCTGACCAGCTTCAAGACCGAGGGCGAGGCGATCGCCACCCCGCCGAGCTTCCTGTTCTTCCAGTGGACCTTCGAGAACTACTTCGAGGTTCAGAGCCGCTCGGACTACCTCAAGCACGCGATGAACTCGGTGGTGATCTCGCTGGGCTCCACCGGCCTGGGGCTGCTGGTCGCGATCCCGGCGGCCTGGTCCATGGCCTTCTCGCCGACCCGGCGCACCAAGGACGTCCTGATGTGGATGCTGTCGACGAAGATGCTTCCGCCGGTCGGGGTGCTGGTGCCCATCTACCTGCTGTTCCGCGACTTCGACCTGCTCGACACCCGCATCGGCCTGGTCATGGTGCTCATGCTGATGAACCTGCCGATCATCGTGTGGATGCTCTACACCTACTTCAAAGAGATCCCCGGCGAGATCCTGGAGGCCGCGCGCATGGACGGCGCGACCCTCGGCAAGGAGATCGCCTACATCCTGGCGCCGATGGCGGTGCCGGGAATCGCCTCGACCCTGCTGCTCAACATCATCCTCGCCTGGAACGAGGCCTTCTGGACCCTCAACCTCACGGCGGCCGACGCCGCGCCGCTCAGCGCCTTCATCGCCTCCTACTCCAGCCCGGAGGGGCTGTTCTGGGCGAAGCTCTCGGCGGCCTCGACGCTCGCCATCGCGCCGATCCTGGTCATGGGCTGGTTCAGCCAGAAGCAGCTGGTGCGCGGCCTCACCTTCGGCGCCGTCAAGTAGGGAGACCTGACCATGGGTGCAATAACGCTGGAGAGGGTGACCAAGGCCTTCGGCGATGTCACGGTGATCCCGGGAGTCGACCTGGAGATCGCGGACGGCGAGTTCGCGGTCTTCGTCGGTCCCTCGGGCTGCGGGAAGTCGACCCTTCTGCGGCTGATCGCCGGCCTGGAGGACGTGACCTCGGGCACGCTCTACATCGACGGGGTCGACGCCACCGCCCTGTCGCCGGCCAAGCGGGCCCTGGCCATGGTGTTCCAGTCCTACGCGCTCTACCCGCACATGAGCGTCTACAACAACATCGCCTTCCCCCTGAAGATGGCCGGCCAGGACCGGGAGGCGATCAAGCGCAAGGTCGAGGCGGCGGCCGGTATCCTCAACCTGACCGACTACCTGGACCGCCGGCCCGGGCAGCTCTCCGGCGGACAGCGCCAACGGGTGGCCATCGGCCGCGCCATCGTGCGCGAGCCCAAGGCCTTTCTCTTCGACGAGCCCCTTTCCAACCTCGACGCCGCGCTCCGCGTCAACATGCGCCTGGAGATCAGCGAGCTTCACCAGTCGCTGAAGACGACGATGATCTACGTGACCCACGACCAGGTCGAAGCCATGACCATGGCCGACAAGATCGTCGTGCTGAACGGCGGCCGCATCGAGCAGGTCGGCTCGCCGCTGGAGCTCTACCGCAACCCGGCCAACGTCTTCGTCGCCGGCTTCATCGGCTCGCCGAAGATGAACCTGCTGGAGGGCGCGGCGGCGGAGAGGTACGACGCCAAGATCATCGGCGTCCGGCCCGAGCACATCGAGCTGTCGACCGAGAGCGGCGAGTGGTCCGGGGTCGTCGGCGTGGCCGAGCATCTCGGATCCGATACCTTCCTTCACGTGCAGGTCGACGGCATCGGCTCCGTCACGGCCCGGGCGAGCGGCGAGTTCAGCGTCAGCCACGGCGACCGGGTTTGGCTGACGCCGCCGCCGGACCGCATTCACCGCTTCGTGGCGAGCGGCGAGGCGATCACGCCATGAAGCTGCAAGGCAAGCGTGCCGTCGTCACCGGCGGCGCCCGCGGCATCGGCCGCGCGATCGCGGAGGGCTACCTTCGCGAGGGCGCGGCGGTCGTCGTCGCCGACCTCGACGGCGACGCGGCGGCCGCGACCGCGCGCGACCTCGGGGAAAGGGCGTCCGCGGTGCCCGTCGACGTCACCGACCTGGGCTCGATCGAGGCCATGGTCGAGGCGGCCACCGCTTCGGGCCCCATCGACATCCTGGTCAACAACGCCGCGGTCTTCGACATGGCGCCGATCGTCGAGATCACCGAGGCGAGCTACGACCGCGTCTTCGCGGTCAACGTCAAGGGCCTGCTCTTCACCCTGCAGGCCGTGGCCAAGCGGATGATCGCCCAGGGACGAGGCGGCAAGGTCATCAACCTGTCGTCCCAGGCGGGCCGCCGGGGCGAGGCCCTGGTCGCGGTCTACTGCGCCAGCAAGGCCGCGGTCATCAGCCTGACCCAGTCGGCCGGCCTGGACCTGATCCGCCACGGGATCAACGTCAACGGGATCTCGCCCGGCGTGGTCGACACGCCGATGTGGGACGAGGTCGACGCCCTCTTCGCCAGGTACGAGGGCCGCGCCCTGGGCGAGAAGAAGCGCCTGGTCGGCGAGGTCGTGCCCTTCGGGCGCATGGGCCGGCCCGAGGACCATGTCGGCGCGGCGATCTTTCTGGCCTCGGCGGACAGCGACTACGTGGTCGCGCAGACCCTGAACGTCGACGGCGGCAACTGGATGAGCTGACCCGGGAGAAGACACGAATGTACCTGGAGAAATACGACCTGTCGGGAAGGACGGCGGTGGTCACCGGCGGCGGCCGGGGGATCGGCCTGGCCTGCTGCGAGGCCCTGTCCGAGGCCGGTGCGCAGGTCGTCATCGCCGAGCTCGACATGGGCGAGGCCGAGTCCGGCCGCGACATCCTGCGCGGCAAGGGCTACCTGCCGGAGATCGTCGAGATGGACGTCACCGCTCCGGACCGGGTCACGGCGGTCGCCGAGGATATCGCCGCCGAGCGCGGCGGGATCGAGATCCTGGTCTGCAACGCCGGCATCGCGCGCAGCGAGACGCCGGCGGAGACGGTCACGGACGAACACTGGCTGAACGTCATCGACGTCAACCTCAACGGCGTCTTCTGGTGCTGCCGCGCCTTCGGCCGGCACATGCTGCGGGCCGGCAAGGGCGCGGTGGTCAACATCGGCTCCATGTCCGGTGTCATCGTCAACAAGCCGCAGGAGCAGTCCTACTACAACGCCTCCAAGGCGGCCGTGCACCACCTGACCAAGTCCCTGGCCGCCGAGTGGGCCGGCCGTGGCGTCCGGGTCAACGCCGTGGCGCCGACCTACATCAGCACGCCGCTGACCGCCTTCGCGAAGGACGACGCGGCGCTCTACGACGTCTGGATGGCCAGCACGCCGATGGGCCGCATGGGCGAGGTCGAGGAGATCGCCTCCGCGGTCCTGTTCCTGGCCTCGGACGCCGCCAGCCTGATGACCGGCTCGGTGGTCCTGGTCGACGGCGGCTATACCTGCTGGTAAGACCCTTCATCAGTCTTGGCTTCGCGATGAAGGGAACGGAGCGATGGTCGGACGTCTCGCCCCGATCGTCCTGTTGGTGGCGGCGCTTGCCGTCGACCCAGCCCCGGGCCTTTCCGAGCCGCCCCGCGATGCGGTGCAGGAAGACGTGCGGAGGCTCGTGCAGGCGACCTATGCCGGCGATGTCGACACTGTGCTTCAGCTCACCCATCCCGCGCTCGTCAGGATGCTGGGCGGGCGGGAGGCGGCGCGCGGCAAGCTGGAGGAGAGCCGACAGCTCTTCATCAGCGACGAGGTCACGCTCGAGTCCTTCGCCTTCCCGAGGCCCCCGGAGTTCCTCGAAGGCGGCGGGCGGCGCTTCGCGATCGTCCCGACGCGGTCGGTCATCGGGATGCGCGGCCAGCGGGTCGAGAGCCTGAACTTCCAGTTCGGCGTCCTCGAGGCCGGGGCGGAGAGCTGGACCTACCTCGAGGGCTCCCAGTTGAACCAGGCGATCGTCCAGAGCCTCTTTCCCGGCTTTCCCGCCGACTACGTCTTCCCCGAACGCCAGCGACGGCGGCTGTGACGCCGCCTTCGGCCGCCGCTCAGTTGCCGGCGCTCCGCCAGCGCTCGAACTCCTCGAACAGGGCGGCCCGCCCTTCCTGCGATCCCGGCAGCTCGCCGATGTTGATCTGGCGAAGGAACTGCTGGAACTCGGACAGGAGCTCGCCTTCGGCCACCGCGACGCTGCGCGTGCGCTCCCGGTCCTTCAGCCAGCGCGCCACGGGCGCGAAGCGCTGCCACCCGGGAAGCTCGGCGGCGAGGTTGACCTCCGCCCACTTGGGATGGCGGCCCGGCCCGCGGAGCGATTCGAACTCCTCGACGAAGGCCTTGGCGAACCTCTCGACCTTGGCGTAGCGCCAGTTCTTGGGACTCCAGTTGTAGACCGCCATGACGCTGCCGACGCCGATGGTCTCGAGCGGCGCGTCCGGCGCGATCAGGTCCGGGTAGTCGTCGCTGGTGAGCTTGGACGGCAGGTAGGCCTCCAGGAGCTTCGGCGGCACGGGGACCGGCAGCAGCTTCAGGCCGTCTTCCCGCGAGACCTCGGTGAAGAGCCGCGCCGGCTTGCCGACGACGTAGGCCAGACCGGCGATCTTGCCGGCCTTCAGCTTCTCCAGAGCCAGGGCCTGATCCAGCATCACCGGCTGGACCCCGACCTTGAGGGCGCCGAAGAGCACCGAGGCGGTGATGTAGGTGCCGCTTCCGAGGGCGCCGAAGCTGACCCGCTTGCCGGCCAGGTCCTCGATGCCTTCGACCTCGTCGCGGACCAGCAGATGCAGCTCCTCGTTATGCAGCTTGGCGACATAGCGGATCGAGTTCTCGACGTTCGGATGGACGCTGCGCGCCCTGAAGTACTCCAGGACGTCCGCCTGAACGATCGCGACGTCGATGTCGCGCAGGTAGAGCAGGTCCAGGAGGTTCTGAACGGATCCCTTGCCGACCACGGTCAGGACCCGACGGTTGTCGCCGTCGTCCAGGACCGTCGCCAGATCCTTCGCCATGCGCACCGTCGCGCTGTGCATGTCGCCGGCGATCACCCCGACGGTGCCGCGGTTGACTTGATCTCTGATCTTCTTGGCACTGGCCGCCGCGCCGTCCTCCACGACGGCGAAGCCGATCAGTGCGGCCGTGCAGACGACGGCCGAAATCACAAAGGATGATAGACTGCGTGACATCTCAAGACCCCCTCCCTTGGTCGGACGTTCTTTGCCTTTGTTCTTGGAATGCGAGGCCGCGACCCTGAGCGCGGCCATGGCCCTGCGCCGCCAGGCCACGCCCGCCCCCCACGGGCGCGACCCTGGCGCTGATCGCTGCGCCTAGTCTATCGGGGTTAGGCCCAGCGCCTCGTCGGCGTGGCTGCTGCCGAGAATTCCGCCCCCGTCGGCTGTCGGCGTACAGGTGTAGACCTTCGGCAAGCCTTCAAAGGTCATGCCGACGAAGAGGGCCTGATTGTCGACGACGTTGGTCGCGAGCTTGCCCTCGGCCCCCATCTGTTTGGAATGCTCGCGCAACACCCGGCAGCACTGGGGAAAGGACTCGAACTTCTTCGTGTAGTAGTCCTGGGCCTGAGCCGGCGATGGCTGCGAAAGCCCGAGCCCCAGGCCCGTTCCGAGGACTAGAACACTGCACAACCCTGCAAAATTCCGCATTTCCAACAACCTCCCGCGTTCGTCACCTGCGCTTCACTGACGCAGTTCTTTATGGTTGTGGTTTTGGAGCCTGGCATCTTTTTTAAGTTGTGTATCAAATGGCTTAGTCTTTCTTTTGATTAATTCTAATCCCAAACCGGGTCCTTTCCGGAGCGGATTCTCCAATGACACAAAATTGACGCAGCGCCGACGGCGGCTGTCCGTCTCGCCCTGGTCGGCTCCCGGAAGCGCTGCCGGCCCCGTCTGGACAAGCCCCCCGAGGCGCGGGATAAGACCCCGGCTCAAGCATGGGAAGGCCAGCGTGCGCTGCGAAGTCGTCGCCATCGGCACCGAGCTGCTGCTCGGCCAAATCGTCGATACCAACTCGTCCTGGATCGGCGAGCAGCTGGCCCTGGCCGGCATCGACTCGCACTTCCAGGTCAAGGTCGGCGACAACTTCGCGCGCATGGAAGCCACGCTGCGCCAGGCCCTGGACCGCAGTGACGCGGTGATCTGCTGCGGCGGGCTGGGACCCACCCAGGATGACATCACCCGCGACGTGATCGCCCGGATCATGGGCGTCGAGATGCGGCGCGACGAGGCCATCGTCGAGAAGATCCGCGTCATGTTCGAATCCCGCGGCCGGGTCATGGCCGACAACAACCGCCGCCAGGCCGACGTGCCCCTGGGCGCCACGGTCATCCCGCAGATGCCCGGCACCGCCCCCGGGCTGATCTGCCCGGTCGGCGACAAGGTGATCTACGCCCTGCCCGGCGTGCCCTACGAGCTGCACGAGATGATGCGGGAGACGGTCCTGCCGGACCTGCGCCGGCGCTCCGGCCAGACCGCGGTGATCCGCAGCCGGGTCCTGCGCACCTGGGGGCAGAGCGAGTCCGGCCTCGCCGAGCTGCTGGCCGCCAGGGTCGAGGAGCTCGACGACCTCGGCAACCCCACCCTCGCCTTCCAGGCCAGCGGCATCGAAGGCATCAAGGTCCGGATCACGGTCAAGGCCGAGGACGAGGCCGCGGCCGAGGAGGTGCTGGCCGCCGAGGAGGCCGGGATCCGCGCGCTGCTGGGCGAGATCTTCTTCGGCGTCGACGGCCAGACTATGGAGCATGTCGTCGTCGAGCTGCTGCGCGCGCGCGGCCAGAGCTTCGCGATCGCCGAGAGCCTGACCGGCGGCCTCATGGCGCTGCGGCTGAGCGAGGTCGATCCGGAGATGACGGTCTTCCGCGGTGCCAGGGTGGCGCCGACGGAGACCTCCGGGACCTCGGCCGAAGAGCCTGCCCTCGCCGCTGCCCGCGGCGCCCGTCAGGCCTTCGGCAGCGACTTCGGCCTCGCCGTTCACCTCGAAGACGCCCCTCACCTCGAAGACGAGGCGGCCGGGCCCAGCAAGACCGTGGCCCTGGCCATCTCGAGCGCCGAGACGGAACGGGCGACCCGCATCTCCCTCCCCGGCGATCGCCGCCGCCTGCGCAACTTCGCAGTGATCAGCCTGCTGAACTATCTGCGCCTCACCCTGTCGCGTGGGTGACTGACGATTGATTCTGCGGGCCTTGCGAGCCATCCCCTCACCCGCTCGCGGCTTACGCCGCTCCCACCCTCTCCCAGAGGGAGAGGGTTCCTGTCCCTCTCCCCCTGGGAGAGGGATGCGCAGGCTTGGCGAGGCGACAGCCGAGCTCTAGCCGGAGCTGGGTGAGGGGACGTCCTCCTCAATAGGTCGCGCGGCCGCCGGAGAGGTCGAAGACCGCGCCGCTGTTGAAGCTGCAGGCCTCGGAGCAGAGCCAGAGCGTCAGCGCCGCCACTTCCTCCACCGTGCCCAGGCGCCCCATCGGACTCTTGGCGATCATGGTCTCGACGTGGGCCGGCGACATCTGGTCGAGAATCGCCGTCTTGACCGCCGCGGGCGCGATGGCGTTGACCCGGATGTCGGTCGTCGCCAGCTCCTTGCCCAGGGACTTGGTGAAGGCGATGACCCCGGCCTTGGCGGCGCTGTAGGCCGAGGCGTTGGGCGTCCCTTCCTTGCCGGCCAGGGAGGCGACGTTGACGATGCGGCCGCGGCCCGCCTTCTGCATGACCGGCACGACCAGGCGGCTGACCTGATAGACGCCGAAGAGGTTGACCTCGACCACGCGGCGCCACTCCGCCGGATCGGTCTCCACCACCGGCAGGGTCGAGCCGGCGATCCCGGCGCAGTTGACCAGGACGTCGATCCGGCCTTCGCCGGCCAGTACAGCGTCGCGTGCGGCGGCGATGCTGTCGGGATCGGTGACGTCGACGACCTGCCCGACGTGGTCTTCGGACGCCGGCGCCTCCAGATCCCAGACCCGGACCCGGGCGCCGAAACGGCCGAGGCCCTCGGCGATGGCCTTGCCGATGCCCTTGGCGCCGCCGGTGACGACGGCGACCTGCCCGGAGAAATCGTAGCTGGTCAAATGTGTTACGCCTGCTTCTTAAATTCCACTGTCATGCCCGGACTTGATCCGGGCATCCATCGAGCCACCGGCACCATGGATCCCCGGGTCAAGCCCAGGGATGACAGCGAGTGCGGTGGTTCCTAGCGAATCAACTGGTCCACGTAGTCCGCGCCGATGCCGACCTCGGCGTAGTGCCGGCGGCAGAGGTCGATCTTGGTGAAGACGTCCTCGTAGCCCAGGTGGTTGCCCTCCGGGTCGACGTAGTACATCACGCCGTTGACCTGGAAGTAGGTGATCATCTCCGCGACGTCGTCGGGCACCACCAGGGTGTGGGTCTCGCCGGGCGGCTCGTAGACGTAGCCGCCCTCCTCCGCCGTCCAGTCGTGCTCGAGGTAGTACCAGCGGCCCTTGAGGACGAAGCCGTGCACCGGGTTGGGATGGCGGTGGCGGCTGAGGACGCCGGCCTTGCGGACCCGCAGCAGGTTCATCCAGTAGCCCTGGCTGACGTTGAGGCAGAGCGGCCGGAACCAGACGTTCTCGGCCTGCGGCACCCAGAGCCGCTCGTCCTTGGGGATCGCGTCTGGGATGACGATCTCCGGCTGCGCCTCCTTGGGCATGGGGTGCTGGTAGGGCACCCGGGGGTTCTCGTCCTTCTTGACCAGGCCCATTTCCGACCTCTCCTCTTCTTCGTCGTCTTGGTCTCACATGATCGAGTAGCCGCCGTCGACCGTCAGCACCGCCCCGGTCACGAAGGAGGCCGCCTCGCTCGCCAGGAAGAGCGCCGGCCCGACCAGCTCCTCGGGACGGCCCCAGCGCCGCAGGGGGGTGCGCGACAGGATCGCCGCCTCCCGTGCCGGGTCCTCGCGCAGCGGCTGGGTCAGCGGCGTCGCGATCCAGCCCGGCGCCAGGGCGTTGACCCGGATGCCCTCGTCCGCCCAGGCGATGGCCAGCGACTTGGTCAGCTGCGCGATCCCGCCCTTGGAGGCCGAATAGCCGGGCACGACGCCGCCGCCGAAGAAGCTGAGCATCGAGGCGATGTTGATGATCGACCCGCCGGAGGCGGCGAGCAGCGGCCTGGCCGCCGCGCAGCAGCGCATGGCGCCGTTGAGGTTGACGTCGACCACGGCCGCGAAGACCTCCGGCTCCAGCTCCTCCTGGCGGCGGATCACGCCGGCGGCGTTGACCAGGGCGTCGAGGCGGTCGAAGCCGGCCAGGCAGGCCCGGACCGCCTCGCCCTGGGTCACGTCGAGCTCGACGAGGTCAAGCCCCTCGGCCGCCGCGGCCTCGGTCCCGAGACCGGCCGCGGTCACCTGCCAGCCGGCCTCGGCGAAGCCCTTGGCGATCGCCAGGCCGATGCCGCTGCTGCCGCCGGTGACCAGGATGCGTTTCATGGCTCCAGCTTAGGGCTTCGCCCGCCGCTCCGAAAGCGGGCGATGGCCGAATGCATCGAGACAGCCAGCCTTCCTCTGCGCCAAGCCCACTTCTCCACTGTCATGCCCGGGCTTGACCCGGGCATCCATCGAGCCGTCGGCACTATGGATCACCGGGTCAAGCCCGGTGATGACAGAGGAGGGAAACCGAATGGTAGGATCGGGGGACAAATCCAATCACCACCTGCACAAGCGCGACCCCAGGGAGAAGGAGCCGATGAAGATCACCCAGCTTGAGACCCTCCGGCCCGAGAGCCGGCCGAGCGTGATCTGGCTCCGCCTGCACACCGACCAAGGCCTGGTCGGCCTGGGAGAGACCTGGTTCGGCGCCGCGGCGGTGGAAGCCGACCTGCACGAGCGCATCGCGCCGCTGATCCTGGGCGAGGCGGCCGGAGAAATCCAGCGGCTGAACCGCCGGATGCAGCCCTACGTCGGCTTCGCCGGCACCGGCGCCGAGACCCGCGCCCTCTCGGCGGTCGACGTGGCGCTCTGGGACCTCGCCGGCCAGGCCGCCGGCCGGCCGATCCACGCCCTGCTCGGCGGGCCGCTGCGGGCCGAGATCCCGGTCTACAACACCTGCGCCGGGCCGGACTACGTCTCCAAGACCTCCGCCGTCCGGCCCGAGAACTTCGGCTTGCCCGGCCCCGAGAAAGCCAGCCGTTACGAGGACTTGGACGCCTTTATGAACAACGCGGACGAACTGGCGGCCGAGCTGCTGGAGATGGGTATCGGCGCCATGAAGATCTGGCCCTTCGACTTCGCGGCCGGCGCCGCCACGGGCCTCGACATCTCGGCCGCCGACCTGGCCCGCGCCCTCGCGCCCTTCGAGAAGGTGCGCGCGGCCCTGGGCGACAAGATGCGGATCAAGGCGGAGCTGCACGGCCTCTGGAGCCTGCCGGCGGCGAAGAAGATCGCCGCCGCGCTGGAGCCGCTGGAGATGGACTGGATCGAGGACCCGGTCTGGATGGATCGCCCGCGCGAGATCGCCGAGCTGGCGGCCGCGACCGCGGCCCCCATCGCCGGCGGCGAGACCCTGGGCGGCCTCGGCGCCTTCCGGGAGCTGATCGCGCAGGACGCCCTTTCGGTGCCGATCGTCGACCTGACCTGGGGCGGCGGCCTGACCTTCGCGCGCAAGGTGGCGGCCCTGGCCGAGGCCGCCGGCCTGCCCGTCGCCTTCCACGACTGCTCGGGCCCGGTGACCCTGGCCGCCTCGGTCCAGCTCGCCCTCGCCTGCCCCAACGTCGCCGAGCAGGAGATCGCCCGCGCCTTCTACTACGGCTGGTACGCCGACTACGTCGACCAGCCGCCGCCGCTCCAGAAGGGGACGATCCGCGCGCCGGACGGCCCGGGGCTGGGAATGAAACTGCTGGCGGACGTCGCCGAGCGGGAGGAGACGCGGGTGCGGATCAGCCGGTTGTAGAAAACCGCGCCACCGACACTGTCGGCTGGTCTGACCTCGGTGTCCGTTTCCAACCGGCTGTCATCACCGGGCTTGATGTTCGGTCTGGGGAGATAGGTTACAGGTGTTCGGGGAGATGCTTGACACATTGTGTATTTCCGGGGTCTTAGGTTCTGAGGTCGATGTTTGCTATGCGTGTTGCGCCGAAGAAGACGCCGTAGCAACCGTCGTTTTGGTTTGGCCTGAGGGCGACGCGTTCGCCTTT
>JANQGU010000012.1 GCA_028282935.1 Kiloniellales bacterium | reverse complement strand
CGCGCCGAAGCCGGCGCAGGCCCCGATCGCCGCCATGGCCGCGCCGCCGCGGAAGCGCCCGATCAGGGCGTTGACCCCCTGGAAGAGGTCGCGGCTGAGGTTGGCGTGGGAGGCCAGGAAGCCCATCAGCACGAAGAGCGGCACCACCGAGAGCTCGTAGTTGGCGACGCTGTTCCACAGCAGGGTCTTGTACTGCTTCAGGTAGGGCTCGAAGCGCAGGTAGGGCAGCGCCAGGCTCAGCGCGTAGTTGCCGGCGATCCCGACCGCGATCATCGCCAGCCCGACCGGGACCCTCAGCGTGAGCAGGCCGAACAGCAGGACCAGCCCGGCTAGGCCGATCAGCTCACGCTCGCCCACGGTCTTCCTCCTCGAAGGCCTGCCTTTCGAAGGCCTGGAGGCCCGCGACCGCGGCCCAGAGCAGCAGCGAGGCGATGCCCGGCAGGTAGAAGGGCCACTCCGGCCAGCCGAGCACCCGGGACAGGGCCCCGTCGGCGCGGGTCTCCAGCAGGCCGATCGTCATCCAGAAGGCGAGGAAGGCGGCCAGCGCCGCCATCATCGTCGCGATGGCCGCGTCCAGCCCGCGCCGGACCCGGGGCGGCAGCCCCTTGGCGAAGAGGTCGACCGCGACGTGGCCGCGGCGGAGCTGGCAGTAGGGCAGAAGCATGAGGGCGGCGGCAGAGACCGCCAGGCGCACGAAGTCCTCGTAGCCGGGCAGGCCCGAGACCGTGGCCCCGAAGACCCGGGCCAGGCGGTCCAGGGCGAAGGCCCCGGCGTTGGCCGTGGTCACCAGGACGATGGCCAGCAGGACCAGGCCGCCGGCGATGGCCCAAGCGGCCGCGAGCCTTTCGACGAGGTCGCGCATCCGATCCATCCGTCGCTCGTCTCGACCGTGATTCATCGGGGGCTCACCCTTCGACAGGCTCAGGGTGAGGCGAGGGCTCCGCTCCTCACCCTGAGCCTGTCGAAGGGTGAGAGGTCGAGGGCTCAGAAGGCGAAGGCTTGCGCCGCTACTTCGCGCCGTGTTTGGCGACCGCCGCGCGGGCGGCCTCGACCAGGGTCTGGCCGTCGATGCCGTTGTCCCGGGCCTCCTTGATCCAGCGGTCGACCACCCGCTGGCCGAGCGCGTCGAAGCCGCCCTTGGCGGCGGCGTCCAGGGCGATGACCTCGCCGCCGGACTTGGCCTGGGCGGCCTTGCCGGGCGCCTCGACCCCGTCCCAGAGGCCGCCGATCTCCCCGGCGATGGCGGCGCCGGAGTTGGCGTCGATGACCTTCTTCAGGTCGGCCGGCAGCGCCTCGTAGCGCTCCTTGTTCATGGCGTAGAGGAAGACCGAGGTGCCGAAGCGCGAGCCGTCGCCGCCCTCGACCGAGTACTTGGTCAGCTCCTGCAGCTTCAGGGGCAGGACGATCTCGAAGGGCACCAGGGCGCCGTCGACCGTGCCCTTGGACAGCGCCTCGGGCAGCGCGGGCACCGGCATGCCGACCGGCTCGGCGCCCCAGGCCTCGATCATCCAGGCGCCGCTGCGCGACGGCGTGCGCAGCTTCAGGCCCTTGACCTCGGCGACCGAGCGGATCGGCTTGTCACGCAGGTGGATGGCGTTGCCGGCGTGGACGTGGACCAGGATCGGTTTGAGGTCGGCGAAGTCCGCCGCGATCAGCTCGAAGCTGTCCTGGATCGCCAGGGTGGTGGCGCGGGCGCTGCCGCCGTGCACGGTCGGCAGCTCGAAGACCTCGGAGCGCGGGAAGACCCCGGGCGTGTAGCCGATCAGGGTCCAGACGATGTCGGCCGCGCCGTCGCGCACCTGGCGGTAGAGCTCCGGCGGCTTGCCGCCCATCGACATCGAGGGGAAGACCTCGACCTTGATCCGGCCCTCGGACTGCTCCTCGACCCGCTGCGCCCAGGGAACGATGAACTTGGCGTGGGCCGGCGACTTCGGGCTCAGGAAATGGTGGACGGTCAGCGTGACCTCGGCGGCCTGGGCCGAGGCCGCGAGCAGCGCCGCGGTCAGCGCGCCGGCGAAGAGACTGGTGATCGCTTTCATGGGCATCCTCCCCCTTCGGGAACCTGGGGTCTTCTTGACGGTCAAGTGTTCGGGAC
The DNA here is from genome assembly GCA_028282935.1 of Kiloniellales bacterium. Lineage (GTDB taxonomy): Bacteria > Pseudomonadota > Alphaproteobacteria > Kiloniellales > JAKSBE01 > JAKSBE01. The sequence goes on along the minus strand of JANQGU010000012.1, from coordinate 14,256 downwards.
CCTTGGACCTGAAGTATGAAAGTGGCTTCCGGTTATGAGAAATGAATTCTTCGGTCCTTTCCATGTCGGGCCGGTTATGTTTCGGCCGTCTCCTGGACGGTCACGTCCCGGACCGCCTGCATCAGCATCTGGGTCGCCAGCCCCGGCGGCACGTCGGCCCGGGTGGTCAGCCCGACCGGCCCCATGGTGCTCGGGTCGCCGGCGAAGGGCAGCGCGACCAGCAGGCCGTCCGCCAGGTCGTCGGCGACCACCCCCTGGGAGATGATCCAGACCGCGTCCGAGGTCCGGGTGTAGCTGCGGCCGAAGGCCATGGACACGGTCTCGATGCGGTCGGGCAGGGCGCCGACCCCGTTGGCGATCAGCAGCCGGTCGACGTAGGGCCGGATGATCGAGCCCTCGATCGGCATCAGCACGGTGAAGTCGCGGATCCGCTCCAGGTCGAAGCCGCCCCCGTCGAGCACGGAGTCGAGCCCCTGGCCGAGCAGGGGGCCGAGCAGCGGATGGCCGGGGCGCACGACCAGGCGGACCGGCTCGGAATAGAGCGTCTCGAAGGCCAGGCCGGTCATCCGCTCCGGCTCGGCCAGGCGTCCGACCACCAGGTCCAGGTCGCCGACCCTGAGCTGCGACAGCAGCACGCTGTTCTCGCCGGTCACGACCCGGACCGTGGTCTCGACGCCGTCGGCCTTGAAGCCCTGGATCGCCGCCGGCATGACCCGGGCGGCGACGGTCGGCAGGGCGCCGACGGTGATCGCGAAGCCGCCCTTGGCCCGGGCCTGGGCGATGGAGTCGACGCCCTGGCGCAGGGCGGTGACGCTGGCCCCGGCATACCGCAAGAAGACCTCGCCGAAGCGGGTCAGGGTGACGCCGCGCTTGCTGCGGTCGAAGAGCCGGACGTCCAGGGTCTCCTCCAGCTCGCGCAGGGTCTTGGAGACCGCGGGCTGGCTCACCGCCAGGGCGTCGGCCGCCTTGACCACGCTCTTCTGCCGCGCGACCTCCAGGAAGCACTGCAGGTGCCGGAACTTGATCCGCTGATCGATCACGCGACCACCTTCGGCCCGCCGGGCATCGGCTGCAAAGCATTCCCCCAGGGTTATTCGTCGCGCCTCCTTTCTCATTTTACATAACCGGAGGTGCGGTCCAAGCTGGTGGCTGGTGCCTTTGGCCTGGTTCCCCTCATCTGTCATTGCCGGGCTTGACCCGGCAATCCATCGAGCACGCGGCACCATGGATGCCCGGATCAAGTCCGGGCATGACAGTTGTATAGTGGCAAGGATCGAGAGGCCCAGGGCTGAGAGGGAGGCAAGGACCATGCGCTTCGCCAGGGTGAACGACGTCGTGCTGCACCACGCGGTCGAGGGGCCGCCGGGGGCGCCGACGGTCGTCTTCTCCAACTCCCTCGGCACCGACTTCCGGGTCTGGGACCCGCTGCTCGCCCACTTCGGCCAGGGCCTGCGCCGGGTCCGCTACGACAAGCGCGGCCACGGCCTGTCCGAGGCCCGGCCCGCGCCCTACGAGATGAGCGACCACGTCGGCGACCTGGCGGCCCTGCTCGACCACCTCGGCATCGAGTCGGCGGTGGTCGTCGGGCTCTCGGTCGGCGGCATCATCGCCCAGGGCCTCTCGGGCCTGCGGCCCGAGCGGATCAGGGGCCTGGTGCTCTGCGACACCGCGCATGTGATCGGCCCGGTGGAGATGTGGAACCAGCGCATCGCCGCCATCGAGGCCGGCGGCATCGAGTCCCAGGCCGACGCGGTCATGGAGCGCTGGTTCTCCGAGGCCTTCCGCCGCGACCGGCCGGAGGCGCTGGCGGGCTGGCGCAACATGCTGGTCCGCACGCCGGCCGAGGGCTACCTCGGCACCGCGGCGGCGATCCGCGACTCGGACATGACCGCGCAGGCCGAGGCGATCCGCGTGCCGACCCTCTGCGTCGGCGGCTCCGAGGACGGCGCGACGCCGCCCGAGCTGGTCGGCGCCCTGGCCGCGCTGATTCCCGGCGCGCGCTTCGAGGTCATCGAGGGCGCCGGGCACCTGCCCTGTGTCGAGGCGCCCGAGACCCTCGCCGGCCTGATGACGGCCTTCTTCGCGGAGACCGGGCTTGCCTGAGGACCGTCATCCTGAAGACCGTCACCAGACCGGCATGCTGACCCGCCGCGCGGTCCTGGGCGACGCCCACGTCGACCGGGCGGAGGCGCGCAAGACCGACTTCGACGCCGACTTCCAGCGCTTCATCACCGAGGGCGCCTGGGGCTCGCTCTGGTCGCGGCCCGGCCTGAGCCGGCGCGAGCGCAGCCTCCTGACCATCGTGCTGCTGGCCGCCCTGGGCCACGACGAGGAGCTGGCGCTGCACGTCCGCGCGACCCGCAACACCGGCGCCAGCCCCGAGGACATCAAGGAGGCGCTGCTGCACGTCGCGGTCTACGCCGGGGTGCCGGCCGCCAACCGCGCCTTCGCGGTCGCCCGCAAGGCGCTCGAGACGGCGCTGGAAGAGACGGGGCCGGAAGCGACGGGGCCGGAAGCGACGGGAGAGCCGGGATGAGCGACCGGACGCCCTTCAAGCCGCGGGACTGGGACAGCCACCCGCCCTACCTCTACCCGGACTACAAGTCGACCGCCCTGCGCGCGCCGCGCAAGCCGCTGGTGCCCCTGGCGCCGTCCCTCTCGGAGCTGACCGGCCCGGTCTTCGGCCACGACAGCCTCGGGCCCCTGGACCACGACCTGACCCGCAACGCCGCCAAGGAGGGCGAGCCCCTGGGCGAGCGGATCATCGTCACCGGCCGGGTCCTGGACGAGGACGGCCGTCCGGTGCCGCAGACCCTGGTCGAGATCTGGCAGGCCAACGCGGCCGGGCGCTACCTCCACAAGGTGGACCAGCATCCCGCGCCGCTCGACCCCAACTTCCTCGGCGCCGGGCGCTGCCTGACCGACGACGCCGGCCGCTACCGCTTCGTCACGATCAAGCCGGGCGCCTATCCCTGGGGCAACCATCCCAACGCCTGGCGGCCCAACCACATCCACTTCTCGCTCTTCGGGCCCAGCCTGGCGACCCGCCTGGTGACCCAGATGTACTTCCCCGGCGACCCGCTGCTCGCCCTCGACCCGATCTTCCAGGGCACCCCGGCGGCGGCCCGCGACCGCCTGATCGCCGCCTTCTCGCTGGAGGTGACCGAGCCCGAGTGGGCGCTGGGCTACGGTTTCGACATCGTCCTGCGCGGCCGCGCGGCGACGCCGATGGAGGGGTAGGAGTCACCCTCGATGGAGTTGAGCTTGGCGCCGGCATTCACCCCCCACCCTGACCCTCCCCCTCAAGGGGGGAGGGAAGGGTCTCGCCGCCTCCGCCGCAATACTCCCTCCCCCTTGAGGGGGGAGGGCCGGGGTGGGGGTGGAACACCGCCGCCCGCCGACTTCACGCCGAACACCGACGGAGGCCTCTGACCCATGCCCAAGCAGACGCCGTCGCAGACCGTCGGGCCCTACTTCGCCTACGGCCTGACGCCCGAGCAGTACGGCTACGCCTTCTCCAGCATCGCCGGCGGCGTGCTCGCCGCGGAGGCGGGCGACGGCGAGCGGATCCGGATCGAGGGTCGGGTGCTCGACGGCGCCGGCGCGGCGGTCAGCGACGCCATGGTCGAGGTCTGGCAGGCTGACGGCCAGGGCCGCTACGCCCATCCCGCCGACCCGCGCAGCTCCAACGCCCGCTTCCGCGGCTTCGGCCGGGTCGGCACCGGAACCGACCCGGAGCACCGCTTCGTCTTCGAGACCGTGAAGCCGGGCGCGTCCGGCGAGGGCCAGGCGCCGCACGTCAACCTGGTGCTCTTCCTGCGCGGCCTGCTGTCCCACGCCTACACCCGCATCTACTTCTCCGACGAGGCCGAGGCCAACGCCGCGGACGCGGTCCTCGCCGCGGTGCCGGCCGAGCGCCGCGCGACCTTGATCGCCGCGCGCGCCGACACCGGCGGCACGCCGCTCTACCGCTTCGACATCCGCCTGCAGGGCGACCGCGAGACGGTCTTCTTCGACGTGTGAGGAGGGCAGACTGATGCCTGCTTGCTCAGTGCGGAGAGTCACCCCCACCCCGGCCCTCCCCCATCGAGGGGGAGGGGGTAAAGTGTCGGCCGCCGCCATCCTACTCCCTCCCCCTCGATGGGGGAGGGTCGGGGTGGGGGTGGAACACCGAGCGCGCAGCAAAGGACCGAGGACCAAACACCCATGACCGAGCCCTGCATCATCACCGTGGCGATCACCGGATCGGTGCCGCGCAAGGAGGACAACCCGGCGGTGCCGATCTCGGTGCAGGAGCAGGTCGAGTCGACCCAGGAGGCCTTCGAGGCTGGCGCCAGCCTGGTCCACGTCCATGTCCGCAACGAGGACCAGACGCCCTCCTCGGACCCGGAGAAGTTCGGCGCCTTCCAGGAGGGCGTGCGCCGGCACTGCCCGGGCATGATCGTCCAGTTCTCGACCGGCGGCCGCGGCCGCGCCGCCGACGAGCGCGGCGCCATGCTCCACCTCAGGCCCGACATGGCCTCGCTCGCGACCGGCTCGGTCAACTTCCCGAACATGATCTACGAGAACCCGCCGCAACTGGTCGAGGACCTGGCGGCGGCCATGCTGGAGCGTGGCATCAAGCCGGAGGTCGAGGTCTTCGACCTGGCGATGCTCTACGCCGCCGCCGAGATGGCCGGGGCCGGGCGCCTCGCGTCGCCGCTCCACGTCCAGTTCGTCTTCGGCCTCAGGAACGCCCTGCCGCCGCGCCGCGAGATCCTCGAGTTCGAGGTCGCGCAGCTCAAGGAGCTGGCGCCGGCCGCGACCTGGACCGCCGCCGCCATCGGCCGCAGCCAGCTCGAGATGAACCACTGGGCGCTGGAGCTGGGCGGCCACTGCCGCACCGGGCTGGAGGACAACATCCGCTTCGACAAGTCGCGCCTGGCGGCCAGCAACGCCGAGCTGGTCGCCCGGGTCGCCGAGCTCTGCGCCGACTACGGCCGCCATCCCGCGACGCCGGCCGAGGCGCGCGCGCTGCTGTCGCTGCCGCCCGCCCCGGCTCCATGACCGTCACGCCCTTCGATTCCGCGCTCCAGGGCGCGCTGCTGTCCGACGCCGAGGTCGCCGCGCGGCTCGACGACGCGGCGCAGCTTCGCACGATGTTGCAGTTCGAGGCCGCCCTGGCCCGGGTCCAGGGCCGGCTCGGGGTGATCCCCGAGGCCGCCGCCGGCCGGATCTCCGAGGTCGCCGAGTCCTTCGCGCCCGATCCCGCAAGTCTCGCCGAGGCGACCGCCCGGGACGGCATCCCGGTCCCGGCCCTGGTCGCGGCGCTGCGCGCGGCGGTCGGCGGCCCGGCGGCCGACCACCTGCACTGGGGCGCGACCAGCCAGGACGTCATCGACACCGCCCTGGTCCTGCGGCTGAAGCCGCTGCTGGAGACTTTCGACGCGCGCCTCGCCGCCCTGGCGAAGAGCCTGGCGGGGCTGGCCGACCAGCACCGTCGTACGGTCATGGTCGGGCGCACCCGCGGCCAGCAGGCGGTGCCGACCACCTTCGGCCTCAAGGCCGCGGTCTGGCTGGCGCCCCTGCTGCGCGCCCGGCAGCGCCTGGATCAGCTCCGGCCGCGCCTGCTGCTGCTCAGCTTCGGCGGCGCGGCCGGCACCCTGGCGGCGCTCGGCGCGCGCGGCCCCGCCGTCGCCGAGGCCCTGGCCGAGGAGCTCGGCCTCGGCCTGCCGCCGCTGCCCTGGCACGTGCAGCGCGACGGCCTCGCCGAGCTCGCCGGCTGGCTCGCCCTGGTCACCGGCGGCTTGGGCAAGCTCGGCCTGGACGTCGCGTTGCTGGCCCAGGGCGAGGTCGCCGAAGTCCTCGAGGGCGGCGCGCCCGGCCGTGGCGGCTCCAGCACCATGCCGAACAAGGCCAACCCGGTGGCGAGCGAGGTCCTGGTCACCGCCGCCCGCCTCAACGCGACCCTGGTCTCGGCGCTGCACCAGGCCCTGCCGCAGGAGCAGGAGCGCGGCGGCCCCGGCTGGCAGCTCGAATGGCTGACCCTGCCGCAGATGCTGGTCATGACCGGCTGCGCCCTGCGCCACGCCCTGGCCTTGGCCGAGACCCTCGAGGTCGACCCCGAGCGCATGCGCCGCAACCTCGAGGCGTCCAAGGGCCTGGTCCTGGCCGAGGCCGCGACCTTCGCCCTGGCCGGACATCTGCCGCGCCCGCAGGCCCAGGCCCTGGTCAAGGCCGCCTGCGCGGAGGCCAAGGCCAGCGGCCGCCACCTCGTGGACCTCCTCGCCGAGACGACAGACGCTCCGGTCGACTGGGCCAAGCTGCGCGATCCCGCCAACTACCTGGGCGCTGCCGAGAGCTTCATCGACCGCGTTCTGGCGGCGGCCAAGACCGCCAGCTAGCTGGCAGGCCCGAAACAAGAAAGGCCGGCGCGAAGCCGGCCTTTCGAGCTTGCAGTCTGTTCAGCGGTGCTACTTGGGCAGCACCACCGTGTCGATGACGTGGATCACGCCGTTGGAGGCCTCGATGTCGGCGGAGACCACGGTGGCGTTGTCGACCTTCACGCCCTTGGTGGCGTCGACCGAGAGCTTGCCGCCCTGCACGGTCGCGACCTCGGCGGTCTTGCCGGCGATGTCCGCGGACATGATCTTGCTCGGCACCACGTGGTAGGTCAGGACGGCGACGAGCTGGTCCTTGTTCTCGGGCTTCAGGAGGTCCTCGACGGTGCCCTCGGGAAGCTTCGCGAAGGCCTCGTCGGTCGGTGCGAAGACGGTGAAGGGGCCGTCGCCCTTGAGCGTCTCGACCAGGCCGGCGGCCTTGACCGCGGCCACCAGGGTCTCGAACTGGCCGGCCGAGACCGCAGTGTCGACGATATCCGCCGCCTTGGCGGCCAGGGAGCCGAGTGCCAGCGGCAGGGCCAGCGTCGCTGCGAGCGCGAAACGGGAAAGAGCCTTCATGTCATCACCCATGTTATGTGGAAAAGAGTGGCCCTTGTTCGTGCCGGCGCGCCGCACGGATCACTCCCGCGCTCAATCGCGCGCCGATCAGGCCGGACAGCTCAAGAGAACCGGGGTCTTTCCAAGGTTCTCGTCGCGCCCGACCTGCTTGATCAGGAAGTCGGCGACGTTGGCCCGGGAGATGAAGCCGTGGCGCCACTGCGCGGGATCGCGCAGCACGCGGTAGCGGCCGGTCCGCGGGCCCTTGGTCAGGACGACCGGCCGGGCGATGACCCAGTCCAGGCCGCTGTCGCGGATCAGCGCCTCCTGAACGTCCTTGTCGTCGTAGGCGCGGCCCAGAAGCAGCCGGAAGGCGGCGCCCCGCAGGCAGCCCAGGCTCCGGCGGCTGTCCCCGGCGCCGAAGCCGGTGACGGCGATCAGCCGCCGCACCCCGGCCGCCTTCATCGCCTGGACCAGCAACAGGGTTGATTCGGAGAACAGGCTGACCGGCTTCAGCAGCCGCTCGGCGCTGGCAGCCACGCCGAGGGCCTGGATCACCGTGTCGACGCCGTCCAGGGCGCGCGACAGCGCCTCCGGGTCCAGGGCGTCCCCCGGCAGCTTCTGCAGCCGCTCGTGGTCGATGGGGATGCCCTCGGCGCTGCGCGCCAGGGCGCGGACGCAGTGGCCCTCGGCCAGGGCGCAGCGGACCGCCTCCAGTCCAATCCCCCGCGACGCACCGATGACGAGAAGCTCCGCCAAAGCTAAGGCGCCCCCCAGATGTCGTCGTAGAGCACGGTGGCGTCCCGCGGATTGCGCATCGCGTCGCGGTGGCTGATCGCCCGGTTCCGCGCCCGCCTGAAGAGGTCTGCCGTGAAGAAGAGGCCGAGCAGAAGGACCGTGTGCCCGATCACGCTCGATCCGAAGGCCAGGGCCGAGCCGATCCAGATCGTGAAGATCGCCGACCACATATAGGAAAGGATCAGCATGTACTGGAATCTGACCATCTTGGGCAGGCTGCGCAGCGGGTTCTGCCGCGGGTCCATGACCAGGTCGTAGAGGCGCTGAAGCATGATCGAATCTCCTCTTTCAGACCCTTAAGCCTACGTCCGTTTCCGCGCTCCGGATCAACCCATCGGCCCTGGGCCGCCTCTCTCCGCGCCTTCGGCGGGAGTCATCGACAGGCGCTCGTCCCGCGTAGAAGCGTGGTAGCTTGGGTCGGCCGCCATTTAAAGGTAGCCGGCCGCAGGAAGCTGGTTACAGGAGACCTGGCCATAGGAGACTGGCATGTCGCTCGCTTTCTTCATTCTGGCCGTGATGCTTGTTGCCGGCCTCGGCGGCGCGTTCAAGCCGGACGCCTGGTACCGCGCGCTCGCGAAGCCCTCCTGGAATCCGCCGGACTGGGTCTTCGGGGCGGGTTGGGCGATCCTTTACGTCCTGATCGCCCTCGCTGGCTGGCTGGCCTGGGAAGGCGTGGCCGCCGAGGCGGCCGTCCTCCCGATGGCGATCTATGCCGTCCAGTTGATGCTCAACGCGGGCTGGTCGGCGGTCTTCTTCGGCCTCAAGCGTCCGGACTGGGCCTTTGCCGAGCTGGCCTGCCTCTGGCTGGCCATCGTCGCCAACATCCTGGCCTTCTACCCGATCGATCCCCTCGCCGCCGGGCTGCTGCTGCCCTACTTGGCCTGGGTCACCTTCGCCGGCGCGCTCAACCTCGCGGTCTGGCGCCTGAACCCTAGATCAAACCCCGTTCAATCGGAATCGATTGAACGGGGATAATTTGATTTCTTTCATACAGATAGAGCAGCTTATCCGCGTTCACCTGAACGCGGGCCACTCTAGGAGCCCGTGACCGGCTCGCCGGCGCGCCGGGCCGCGCGCGCTCAGCCCTCGCCGTCGATCTCCGCCAGCACCCGCTTGGCGATGCGGAAGCATTCGACGCCGGCCGGGATGCCGCAATAGATCGAGATCTGGTGCAGCACGGCACGCAGCTCCTCGCGGGTCACGCCGTTGGTGATCGCGCCGCGGAAATGCAGCTCCCACTCGTGCATGCGGTTCAGGGCGGCGATCATGGTCAGGTTCAGCATCGAGCGGGTCTTGGGGTCCAGGGTCTCGTCGCCCCAGCCGAAGCCCCAGCAGAACTCGGTCATCATCTCCTGGAAGGGCCGGCTGAAATCGTCGGCCCCGGCCAGGGTCTTCTCGACGTAGTCCGCGCCCAGCACCGCCTTGCGCTTCTCGACCCCACGTTCGAAACGCTCCTTGTCCATCCTTCGTTACCTCTCCGGTGATCTGTCCTTTGGTCTCATTTCACTCACTCTGTCATTGCCGGGCGTGACCCGGCAATCCATCGAGCAAGCGGCACCATGGATGCCCGGATCAAGTCCGGGCATGACAGCCGGGAGAACCCCGGCGCCCCTGCGTCGCCAACATCCGCCGCCCGCCAGCTCTCCGCCGAAGCCCGCCACCACTTGCTGTCATCACCGGATCAAGTCGGGGCATGACAGCCGGGGGAACTCTGGCGCCGCTGCGCTGCCAACATCCCCCACTCGCCAGCTCTGCGCCGAAGCCCGCCACCGCTTGCTGTCATCACCGGACTTGATCCGGTGATCCATGGTGCAGGCGGCAGGATGGATGCCCGGATCGCGCGAAGCGGAGCGAAGCACCGGGGGCTACGCCCCCTACGCGCTCCGGGCATGACAGTCGAGGTGGTGGTGGGCCGTCGGGGTGTCGTCACCCCGCGTCCTGCCCGACGCCGACGTAGCGGTAGAGCGGGGCCGGGTCGGCGTGGAGGGCCTCCGGCGTCGCGGTCTCGCAGACCGTGCCGTTCTCGACGAAGGCGATCCGGTCGGCGACGGCCAGCGCCGCCTCGACCTTCTGCTCGACGAAGAGCACGGCGACGCCCTGGCCCTTGAGGACCCGCACCGTCTCCAGGATCTTGGCGACCATGCTCGGCTGCAGGCCCTCGGTCGGCTCGTCCATCAGCAGGACCTTGGGCTCCAGGCAGAGCGCCCGCGCCGTGGCCAGCATCTGCTGCTCGCCGCCGCTCAGGCTGCCGGCGCGCTGGCCCAGGCGCTCGCTCAGGACCGGGAAGAGATCGAGGATCCGCGCCCGGGTCTCCTTCCCCTTGTCCTTGACCATCAGGCCGAGGCGCAGGTTCTCCTCCACGCTCAGCTCGCCGAAGAGCCGCCGCCCCTGGGGCACGTAGGCCAGGCCCAGCGCCGGGATCCGGTGCGCGGGCAGGTCGGTGAGCTCGACCCCGTCGAGCCGGACGCTGCCGCCGCTGGCCCGGATCAGGCCCAGGATGGTCTTCATCGCCGTGGTCTTGCCGGCGCCGTTGCGGCCGAGCAGGCCCAGCACCTCGCCCGGCGCCAGCGCCAGGGAGAAGTCGCGCAGGACCTGGACGCTGCCGTAGTGGCTGGAAAGGGCCTCGACCGTCAGCATCACGTCCCCAGGTAGGCCCGTTGCACCGCGGCGTCGGCCCGGATCTCGGCCGGCGTGCCCTCGGCCAGGACGGCGCCGCGCTCGACCACGGTGATCCGCTCGGCCAGGTCCATCACCACCGGCATGTTGTGCTCGATCAGCAGCACCGTGACCTCGCTGGCGATCCCGCGCACCAGGTCGCAGAAGCGGGCGATCTCGGCGTTGGACAGGCCCTGGGTCGGCTCGTCCATGATCAGCAGCTCCGGCGAGAGCGCCAGGCCCAGGGCGACCTCCAGCAGGCGCTGGTGGCCGTAGGGCAGCTCGGCCGCGGTCCGGTCGATGTCCTCGGCCAGGCCGACCCGCGCCAGGGCGGCCTCGACCTCGGCCCGCAGCGCGGCCGGATCCTCGCGCAGGCGGCCGGCGAGGCCGGTCATGCGCCGGCGTTGGATCGCCAGGGCCAGGTTGTCGTGACAGCTCAGCTTCGGGAAGACGCTGGTGATCTGGAAGGTGTAGACGATGCCGGCCCGGGCCCGCTGCCAGGCCGAGAGCCCGGTGATGTCCCGGTCCTTGAAGAAGATCCGCCCGGCCGTGGGCTCGAGCCGGCCGCTGATCACGCTGACCAGGGTGGTCTTGCCGGCGCCGTTCGGGCCGATGACCGCGCGGATCTCGCCGGCCGGCAGCTCGAGGTCGACGTTCCGCACCGCCTCCAGGCCGCCGAAGCGCTTGCTCAGGGCTTCCGTGCGCAGCAGGCTCATGACCGCAGGCGCCCCCAGCGCTCTATCGCGGTGCCGACCACGCCCTTGGGGAAGGCCAGGACCAGGACCACCAGCACCACGCCGACCACGATCAGGTAGCTGGAGGTGACGTCGCTGGCGAAGTCCACCAGGTAGGACATCAGGCCGGTGCCGATCAGCGGCCCCAGGGTCGTGCCCAGGCCGCCGAGCAGGACCCAGAGCAGGGCGTAGATCGAGTACTGGGTCGAGGCGAAGGTCGATCCGACGTAGGCGAAGAGCAGGGCGTAGGCGGCGCCGGCCAGGCCCGAGATGGTGCCCGAGATGACCATGGCCAGCAGCTTGTAGCCGAAGGTGTTGTAGCCCAGCATCCGGGTCCGCTGCTCGTTCTCGCGCACCGCGACCAGGACCCGGCCGACCGGCGAGTGCAGCAGCGCGATGCTGGCTAGGTAGCAGAGCGCGAAGAGCGCCAGCGCGACGTTGTAGCGCACCGTCGGGTCGGAGAGCTTGAGCTCCGCCCCGCCGATCTCGATCCGGCGCAGGGCCTCGGCGATCACGAAGCCCTCGTCGCCCTTGGTGACCTCGTTGAAGTAGAGCGTCGTCAGGAAGACCGCCTGCGCGAACATCAGGGTCACGATCAGGAAGGCGACGCCGCTGGTCCGAAGCGCGATCAGGCCGACCGCCAGGGCCAGGACCAGGCCGCCGAGGGCGCCGAAGGCCAGCGCGGCCGGCATGGACAGGCCCAGCTCCTGCGCGCCCAGGCCGGCGGCGTAGATCCCGGCGGCGAAGAACATGGCGTGGCCCAGGCTCAAGAGGCCGGTGTAGCCGAAGGCGATGTTGTAGCCGATGGCGAAGCTGGCCAGGACCATGATCCGGGCGAAGTTGGTGTGGTGGTAGGGCGGCAGCAGGACCTGCGCGACCAGCAGCACGGCGAGCACCGCCAGGGCCAACAGCCAGCGATTGGACAGGACGCCGCTCATGCCGGCTTGGCGCCGAAGAGGCCGCCCGGCCGCACCACCAGGACCAGGGCGACCAGCAGGGTGGCCAGGATCTTGGCCAGGGTCGGCGAGAAGAAGACCGAGATCACCCCGTCGCTGATGCCGATGACGAAGGCGGCGATCAGGGTGCCGCGCAGGCTGCCCAGGCCGCCGATGATGACCACGATGAAGGACAGCAGCAGCGGGTCGTGGCCCATCAGGTAGTGGGCCTGCTGGATCGGCACCACCAGGACCCCGGCCAGGGCCGCCAGCCCGCCGCCCAGGGCGAAGACCGCGGCGTAGACCCGGCGCACCGGGACGCCGAAGGCCTGGGCGGTCTCCTGGTCGTACTGGGTCGCGCGCATGTAGAGGCCGAGCCGGGTCTTCTTCAGCAGGTACCAGGTCGCCAGCAGCAGGCCGGCGGAAAGCGCGGCGACGATCAGCTTGTAGCCGGAATAGCCGAACCAGGGGAACTGGACCCGGAAGTAGAAGGGCGCCTCGACCGCGCGGGCGTCGGGGCCGTAAAGGATCAGGACGCTCTGCTGGATGATGTAGAGCAGGCCGATGGTCGCGACGATGGTCGCTTCCGGGTTGTAGTCGACCCGCTTGAGGATCGCCCAGTCGGCGGCGATGGCGATGCCGCCGACCAGGAGCGGCCCGACGACCAGCGCCAGCAGGAAGCCGCTCAGCGGATCCCCGGCCATCTGCGAGACCCACCAGGCGATCACCGCGCCGAGCATGAAGAGCTCGCCGTGCGCCACGTTGACCACCCGCATGACCCCGAAGACCAGCGACAGCCCCAGCGCGGTCAAGGCCAGCACGAAGGCCGAGACCGTGCCCTCCAGGACCGCGAGAAAGAAGTAGGCGCCGAAGCTCATGGGTGGGCTTGCGGCCTTCGCCAGATTTGCGGCCAGATCGGAGGTTCCCCTCGCCCTTCGACAGGCTCAGGACGAGGTCCGGCTCTGTGCATCTTGCTCAAAGTCCCAGAGCAAGAGCCCCGAAACGGCGCTGGAGGTGTGATGGGCTGAGGACGAGGCCTCGCGCTCCGCCTCATGCTGAGCTTGTCGAAGCATGAGGCTCCCGAAGGGACAAGGCCTTCCGGAACCTCAGTGCCCAGACGTTTACTTCTCCTCATGCTGAGCCTGTCGAAGCATGACGTCGCTCGCTACGGTTGCGTGCCAGGAACCGCAGAGCCTCGAAGTCGCCCGCGATCAGGGCCTCCTTCTTCGCCCGGGTCCAGCCCTTGAGCTGCCGTTCGGCCGCGATCGCATCGGTGATCCGGTCGCAGTATTGGCTGAAGACCAGTTCCACCGGTCTCCGCGACTTCGTGTAACCTTCGAAGGTCCCGGCATTGTGCTGCCCGACCCGCACCTCCAGCGAACCTCTGGTGGAGCCGACGTAGTAGCTGCCGTCCGCACAGCGCAGAATATAGACGTAGGCGCCCATCAGGCCGGCTCTTTCCGAAGGAGCGTGCGGCAAGAGCGGAGGTTCCCCTCGCCCTTCGACAGGCTCAGGACGAGGTTCAACAACGAGCTTAGGGAAAGGGTCCCGCTACAGCCCTCATGCTGAGCCTGTCGAAAGCCCTCATGCTGAGCCTGTCGAAGTATGAGGGCGGCCCCCCGCATCTCCATCCGCAAGCCGCTACAGCGACATCTTGGTGTAGTCCGTATCGGACTCGTAGAGGCCGTCCTCGATGGTCGTGCGGTGGACGACCTTGAGGCGCGTGTTCTCGACCTTGGAGATGAACTGCTGGCCGAAGCTCTGGTGGAGCTTGCCGTTGAAGACCTTGCGGCCCTGAGGGTGCGGAATACCTTCCTCGTAGGACTCGACCGCCTCGACCGCCTCGATCAGGGCCGCCCGGTCCTTGTCGGTCGCGCTCTTGTAGCCGCTCTCCTCGACCGCCCGCTTGATCGCGTAGAGCGTCTCCCAGCAGCCGAACATGTGGGAGTAGGTCGAGACGTCCTTGGGGTCGCTGACGCTGGCGCCGTTCTCGTCGACCCCGACCTTGGCGCGGAAGAACTTCTCCGCCTCGGTCGGATAGCCGTCGGCGTAGCGCGGCAGGCCCTCCCAGAAGTGCGAGCCCTCCAGGAACTCCAGGCCCGGGGTCGCCATGTCGACGGCCTCCAGGGAGTCGATGAAGCCGAAGAGCTGCGGTCCCCGGTCGCCGAAGAACTCGCCCAGCTCCTTGACGAAGGTCAGCACGCCGGGGCCGACCAT
>JANQGU010000175.1 GCA_028282935.1 Kiloniellales bacterium | reverse complement strand
AGGCGCAAGGCATCTGCCGCCGCGCGGGGACGGACCGTCGCTCCCGGCCAGCATGGGCGCCCCGCTGTGAGGAAAATGTGGTTTCTGTACAGAAAGCGGGGGGCGGCGGCGGCCTCGGCTACTTTTCCAGCTCTGCCGCGCCGGCCCCGGAGCCGAGGGCGTTCTGCGCCGCCCTCGCGCTTGCCGCGAGGCCGAGGGCGAGGAAGGCCTCGCCGAGCGTGGCGACCTCGCCAGCCGTCCTGTTGCGCAGTTGTCGATGATAGTCGAGGAAGACCCCGACCAGGTCCTCGACGTCGGTCTTGCTCAGACGCCGGGACCTGACGCCGTTGGCGTGGTCGCCTAGGAGCCGCCGTGCCTCGCTCTCCAGAACGTCTTCCGGGATCTCGTCGAAACCGAGGCGGAGGACCGCGAAGTCGTCGACCTCGACGTTACCCAGGTTCAGCGTCTTCCCCTGCGAACGCGCTTGGTCCGCGGCCTTTCGAACGGCGTCCTGCCCTTTGGAGAGCGGGACGTCGCCGAGCTTGAACTCGAAGATCGTGCCCGGCGCGCCCAGGGTCGGAAAAACGAAGCTGTTGGTCAGGATCCGGAAGCCCTCCGAGAAGCCGCCCCGCGAGACCGCGTCGAGGACCGCATCCCCGCCGGCCGCGGCCGAGGAGACCCGCTGCTGGATCGAGATGACATCGATGCCCGCGTTTTCGAGCAGACGTTCGAACTCTTTCTCGACCGGCCGGCCTTTCAGCGGCGACATCAGGCCCCGCAGGAGCTTCCTCTTGTCCGCGGAGAGCTTCGGCCAAAGCTCCGCGAAGGCCTCCTCGGGCTTGATCTTGCCGAGAAAGCTCGGCAAGCCGGCGCGACTGCGCGCGACAAGATGGCGGCCTGCGATTTCCTTGATGACCGGCGCCTCGCGCAGGGCGGTCGAGACCTTCCGGGTCCGCAAGGCCCGGACCGTCAGGGTCCTCAGCGTCTTGAACAGGGGCCCGACCGCCGGCACGGCGCCCGCGGTCGCCAGGGCGCCCAGGAGCCCTTGCTTCGCGGCCTCCTCCAGGTCGCCGCGCGCCAGGGCCTCGGCCATGGCATCGAAGCTCTCGACCGCGTCGGCCGCGCTGCGGATCTCGCCGATGACCGGCAGGAGGTCGAGCAGCAGCTCGCCCCAGGCGAAGGGATCGCGGGTGACCTCCGGAAAGAAGGTCGCGATCAGGCCGGCCCGGACCGCCGCCGGGTCGTGGCCCGCGCGGATCGCGGCGCGGGCGGCGAGGATCGCCTGGCGCGTCGCTTCGAAGTCCGCAGGCTCGCCGCCCTCGTCCACGGCGATCAGGCCGAGCGCCCGGTCGACCTCGTTGCGCAGGGCGTGGTCGGGCTCGGGGCTGGTGATCAAGCGATCGAGAAGGGCGAAGCGCGCCCGCGCCTCTTCGGGGCTTTGGGCCAGGGCGCCCGCCACCGGCCAGCTCACCACGACGAAGGGCGGTCGCTCCGGCTCGCCGATCGCGATCCGGCCGTCGTCCCGCAGGCTCAGGCGGAGGCCGCTGGCCGCCTCCAGGGCGGCGAAGGCGGCGCGGTCCTCGCGGCGTTGGTCGTTGTAGTCGCGTCCCGCCAGCAGGCGGTCCCTCTGGTCGCGAAGCGCCGCTTCCGCCGCCTGAACCGGACTCTCGCCGACCGGGACGAGGAACGCGCTGCCGCCGCCGAGCCGGGCCCGGGCCAGGCTGACGAGGCGTTGCACCGTCGCGGGATCGTCGGCGAAGGCCGCCTCGATCCGCGCCTCCAGGGCCGGCAGATCTTCGGGTGCGGCGACCAGGATGTCGTCGACCAGACCGGCCAGGAAGGCCGAACGCGCGGCGCCAAGGGCCGGGCCGCTCCAGTCGTCCGTAAACTCCGGTGCCGGCGGCCCCTCGCCATGACCCGCCGTGCCCGGCTCGGGCTCGGGCTCGGGCGCACCGGCGCCGAAGTTGCGGGCATCGGGATAGGCCGCGCGCGCCGAAGCTTCGTTCAGCTCCCCCGACCAGTCGTCGATCGAGAGACCGACCGCGGGATCGACCGAGTGGAGGCGGTGGTGCTCGAAGCGCTCGTAGGTGCGGCGGGCGACCGGCTGGTCGCGCAGCGGGAGGCCGTCGACCAGCTCGCCGAAGGCCTTCGGCCAGTCGTCGGAGAAGACGGTCTCCAGGTCCTTCATCAGATCGACCCTGGTCCCGAGGTCGGCGCGCAGGTAGTCCTCGACCAGCTCCGCGCGTTCCTGGTTGCTCAGCAGCCGGGGTCGCTCGATGCCGCCCTGCTCCTGGTAGTACTGGGCGAAGAAGAGGCGGGCCTGGTTCTCCTGCCGAGGGGTCCGCAGGTGGCCTTGATAGCGAAGCTGACGCAGCCTGGTCTCGACCTGCGGCTCGACGTAGCCGCGCGGGTCGAGCTCGAAGCGGCGGCGCAGCTTCTCGGCCATGGCCACGACCTTGACCAGGTCGTCGACGCTGAAGCGGCTGGCGTCGGACGCCGGGCTTGCCGGCGCCTGCCGGCCGGGGTCCTGGGTCGTCGCGTCCTGGGTGGGGGGATCCTGGGTCATCGCTTCCTTTCCGAGGGGCGGTTTCAAGACGAGAGCGGCGCCGCGAAGCGCCGCGCGTAGAGCAAGAGCCCGGCGTCCCCGGGCGAGAGTGCGGGCGCGGCCGGAACCGGCTCGACCCGGCGGAAGCCGAGGCGCCGGAGCCAGACCCGGCCGGCGAGGAAGTCGGCCCGGGTCGCGGCCTCGATCCGGTCGAGGCCGAGCTCGGCGGCGATCCGGGGCAGCAGGCGGCGGGCCCGGCGGTGCAGGACCAGGGGCCGGCCGCGCAGCTCCGCGCCGAGGATCGCCCAGGCGCGGCCCACGCGGCGGCCCGGCGGCGCCAGGACCCCGGCGCAGCCCAGCACCCGGCCGGCCGCCCCGGCCTCGGCGTCCTCCAGCGTGTAGGCCAGGCCCGGCGGCAGGGGCAGGCCGCGAAGGCCCTCGAACTGCGCGGCGGTCAGGGCCGGCGGATCCAGGCGCGCCAGGTCGGCCAGGCGGAAAGGCCTCACGATGATCATGCTCGCCCCTCGGCTCAGATCACGTCGCGGGTCTGAAGCTCGGGCGCGATGGCCAGCAGGGTGAAGGGCAGCGGCGCCTCGCCCTGGATCACCAGGCGCGGGTCGCGTTCGTAGTCGCCCGGGAAGGCGACCCGGACCTCGCCCGAGAACAGCGGCACGGCACTGTCCATGGCGTCGCCCACGGTCCGGAAGACCAGGGGCTCCAGCGCGGTCTCGTCGGGCCCGACCCGGCCGTCCAGGGCGTGCAGCAGGACCAGGGTCACGCCGTGGACCCGCTTGACCTTGCCGACCGAGGTCCCGGCGGCGGCGCCGACCGCCAGCTTCAGGCTCCTGAAGCTGTGCCGGTAGGGCAGCCCGACAACGACCTCCCGCGCCGGGGTGCGCAGCTCGATCCGGCCGCCGGAGACGACCCGCTCGGGATGGACCGCGCCGTCGGCCAGCACGGCGACGGTCTCGCCTTCCAGGTGGTCCAGGCCGATGATCGTGGTGACCGGCGACGGGAAGCTGCCGGTCAGGCCGCTGTCGACGAAGAAGGCGCGCTTCTGGGCCTCCAGCACCGCGGCGCGCCAGGCGGCCTCGTCGGGGAAGTCGCTGCGCTCCGGCCCCTCGAAGCCGCCTTCCAGGACCTCGAGGCTGCGCCGGGTCGCGCCGCCGATGGTCCGCTTGACCAGGAACCAGACCTCGTCGCGGTTCTGGGAACCGGTGGCCGCGTTGCCGGGGATCACCGCCAGGCTTTCCACCACCGCCCCGCCGTCTTGGTATCCGCCGCCGAGGAACTGCCGGGACCAGCCGGTCACGTCCTGCTCGCGCAGGTAGGTCAGGGTCGCGAGCTGGCCGTCGCTGCGCAGGCACCACAGCAGGCTGTCGGGCTCCTCCTGATAGACCAGCGCCTCGAGGCCGCCCTGGGTGACGTGGTCGGCCAGCACGGTCAGGTCGGGGGCTCGGTAGCCGTCGCTCTCGAAGCTGTAGGAGAACTCCCGGACCTTGCGCTTGGCGCGCTGCAGGAAGAGCGCGACGTTGCTGATCCGCGCCGGCGCCAGGTCGGCGCTGCCGTGGGAGGCGTGCTGCTTGACGTCGACGTCGCTGGGCGTCAGCACCGGGCCGTCGGAGGAGATCACCCACTCGCCGCCGGCGGTGCCCATGAAGAGCTGCCGCCCCGGCGCCAGCCAGCGGATCGCGTTGACCTTGGTCGCGGCGATGGTGAAGTCCAGGGCGTCGTCGTCCTGGACCTCGACCGCGCTGCCCTCCAGGCTGTCGGGCCGCATGTTCTCGATGTCGGCCGACTGGGACAGCCAGAAGGTCTGCGACTGGCTCCGGGTGTTGGCGGCGGCGAAGCGCTGCTCGAAGAAGGTCACCGTCGAAGGATAGCCGGTGGTGCCGGACCAGGCGCCGAGGGCCCAGTCGACCGCCGCCGTGGTCGCGGCGAAGGCGCGGCGGACGTCGACCTTGACCTCGATGTCGGAGACCACCTCGGCGATCACGCCGTAGCCCCAGTCGCTGCCGTTCTTGATCCGCAGCAGGCGGCCGAGGTCGCTGCCCGCGAAGGGCGCGTGGCCGGCGGCGGTCACCGTGACGCCGAGGCCCTCGGTCGCGGCCGGCTGCAGGGTCTTGCCGTCCTCGGCGTTGGTCTCGCCGTAGGGGCCGTCCTGCCAGGCGACCTCGACCAGCGACCAGGAGCTGTGGCCGCTGCGGGTCAGCTTGCGGATCGGGTGGTCCGGGTGGGCCAGGTACATGACGTCGGCGGACTGCGCCCACTTCAGCGCCGGAAGCTCGGCCTCGCCGTAGGGCGACGCGAGCTCCAGGGGCTCGTCGTCCAGGAGGGAAACGTCATCGATCTGAAGCGTCTTGGCCGACTCGTTGACAAACTGAATGAAGACGGGGCTGACCGCCGGCGTAAAGGCGACGCTGTGCCAGCCCGTGCCGAAGGCGCGCGCGGCGACGACGTCCTCGCCGTCGGAGGCCGTGCCGATCCGGAGCTTGACCGCGTCGCCGGCCAGGCCGCGTACCTGGAAGCGCAGCACGTGCTGCCGCCCGGTTTCGCCCAGGGCCGCCTCCTGTTCGGCGACCGCGGTCCCGCCGGCGGCCCCGCGCAGGGCCAGGACGCCCTCGGCCCGGCTGCCGACCCGCAGGCCGAAGCGGGCGGTGCCGGTGAAGATGTCGGAGATGTTGGCCAGGACGTCGTTGACCCCGAAGCCGCCGTCCGGCTGGCCGTTGGCGATCGAGATCGTGACGCTGCCGGCCCCCGCCGAGACGTCGCTGAGGACGACCCAGTAGAGCGTATCGGCCAGGAGCTGGGGCACCTGCGCCGACCAGGTGAAGCTCTTGATGCCGGCCGCGTCCAGGGCCAGCGGATCGCTGTCGCCGCCGACCTGGGTTCCCGGGCTGCCCATTTCGTTGCTGTAGATCCCGATCACCGCGTTGAAGGCGGTGGTGACCGTGCGGAGGTCGATCTTCACGTCGATGACCTCGCCCTCGATGGTATTGCGGATCTGGACCCCGGCGTGCCGGCGGTTGCTGACGCCGTCGCCGACCGGGGCGTTCTGCGCGTGGGCCGCCGCCAGGTAGCCGTCCTGCTGCTGTCCGACGAAGGCCTGCACGATGTCGGCGGCCCCGCTGCTACGGTCCGTCCAGCCGGCGGCATCGACGTCGAAGCCGCCGTTGACGACCGCGGCCCCGGTCGCCTCGGCCAGGATCGGGCCCTGGTTGCGGAAGAAGCGCAGGCGCCGGTCGCCGGCCTCGACCACGTAGGCCTGCAGGGTCGAGAACTCGAAGGGCAGCAGCCGGCCCTTGACCCCGCTGTCCGCGGCGGCGGCCACGAAGCGGGTGCCGGGCCGGCGGGCCGCACCCCCCTGGGGCAGCAGGATCATGTTGCGCAGGACCTCGCAGCCGGCCGGGTACTTGCCGAAATCGACCCGCGCCGCCATGCGCGGCGAGAACTCGCCGGCATTGAGCGCGGCCTGCAAGGGATTGGCTTTGGGCATGTCTTACCTGTCTCCTGAACTGCTGGGCGGGGACTCTTCGGCTGGCTCCCGAGGGGCGCGGGAATGAAAGCCGGGATCGTGCGCGGCACGGGCAGCCGAGCGGCGGCGGTGGGCGCCTTTGGGACGGATCTCGTCTCGCTTGTCTGAAACCCAAAGGCTGTCATTGCCGGGCTTGACCCGGCAATCCATCGTGCCGCTGCGCCATGGATGCCCGGATCAAGTCCGGGCATGACAGCCTTGGGAAAGCCAGGAAGTCGCGCTTGCGCCAAAGGCGCCCCCGGCTGCCATCTCTCACCTGTCCTTACCGACGCACCTAGCCCGGCGCCTCCCGCGATCGATGTCGGTGGTGCGACGCTGGGTGTCGCCTGCTTCACTGGCGGCGGGGGGCGCGGCTTGCTAGGTTCGCGCCCGCAGCACGAAGCGGCGGAGCGGCCCGGAAG
>JANQGU010000429.1 GCA_028282935.1 Kiloniellales bacterium | reverse complement strand
GCGCGGGCCCTGCTCCTGGCCGAAGAGGATCTCGTAGAGCGCCTTGAACCAGGCCCGCAGCTCCGGGAAGGGGTGGCGCTTGCCGACCTCGTAGATCTGGTTCTGGTAGTCCTCGCCCGGCGCTTCCGGCGGCAGCGCCTCCAGGCTGGTCAGCAGGTCCTCCAGGGCGGCCCGCTCCATCTCGTCGGGCGCGCGGTAGCGCTTCTTCGGCCGAACGAAGTCCCGGTAGTAGTTGAGCGCGGTGCGCACCAGGCCGGCGAGGATAGGCGCGGTCTCCTTGGTCGCGTCCGGCGCGTACTGGGTGATGAAGCCCCAGAGCACGTCCTCGTCCTCGGCGTTGCAGGCCGAGGCCAGGTTGAGGAGGATCGCGTAGCTGATGTGCGCCTCCTCGCGCGGCGGCTTGCCGTCGTGGAGGTGCCAGACCGGGTTCTCCAGCCGCTGCGCCGGCTCCTGGCCCGGGAAGCGGTCGAGGAAGGTCAGGTAGTCGTCGACGGTGCGCGGGATGACGTCGAAGTAGAGCCGCTTGGCGACCTTCGGCTTCTGGTACATGAAGAGCGCCAGGCTCTCCGGCGGGGCGTAGGTCAGCCACTCCTCGACCGAAAGGCCGTTGCCCTTGGACTTGGAGATCTTCTGGCCCTCCTCGTCCAGGAAGAGCTCGTAGTTGAAGCCCTCCGGCGGCCGGCCGCCCAGGGCCCTGACGATGCGGCCGCCCAGGTTGACGGAATCGATCAGGTCCTTGCCCGACATCTCGTAGTCGACGTCCAGGGCGTACCAGCGCATGGCCCAGTCGGCCTTCCACTGCAGCTTGCAGTGGCCGCCGGTCACCGGCAGCTCGGTCCTGGTCCCGTCCTCGTCCTCGAAGACGACGGTCCCGGCCGCCTCGTCGCGCTCCAGCATCGGCACCTGCAGGACCCGGCCGGTCTTGGGGCTGATCGGCAGGAAGGGGCTGTAGGTCGCCTGCCGCTCGGCGCCCAGGGTCGGCAGGATGATGGCCATGATCTGGTCGTAGCAGCGCAGGACCTGCAGCAGCGCCTGGTCGAAGCGCCCGGAGCGATAGCAGTCGGTCGAGGACTGGAACTCGTAGTCGAAGCCGAAGTCGTCCAGGAAGGCTTGCAGCCGGGCGTTGTTGTGGGCGCCGAAGGAGGGGTATTCGTCGCCGAAGGGGTCCGGGATCTCGGTCAGCGGCTTGCCCAGGTGTTGGGCGACCATCTCCTGGTTCGGAATGTTGTCCGGCACCTTGCGCAGGCCGTCCATGTCGTCGGAGAAGCAGAACAGCTTGGTCGGCACGTCCGAGAGCTCCCGGAAGGCGTGGCGCACCGCGGAGGTCCGCGCGACCTCGCCGAAGGTGCCGATGTGCGGCAGGCCGGAGGGGCCATAGCCGGTCTCCAGCAGCACGTAGCCCTTGTCCGGCGCCTTGCCGCCGATGCGCTGCACCAGCTTGCGGGCTTCCTGGAAGGGCCAGGCCTTGGCCGCCTGCGCCAGCTCTCTTTCGCTCGTCATGACCTCATGGTTCCGCGCCGGGAAAACAGCGCCGGGACCCTAGGCCCGGCGCCTTCCGGCGTCAATGTCGCCCGGCCGGCGTCCACCGGGGGGCTTGATGCCGGGCGCCGCGGCGAACATCTTGCTGGGGAGAGCGAACCACCAGCGAAAGCCCCTCGGATGCCCGACAGCAAGACCTCCGGCCCGGCGACGCCGCCGCGGGCCGCCCGCAAGCCGCACAGCTTCACCGCCCAGGACGTGGAGATCGAGGACCCCTATACCTGGCTGCGCGACCCGGGCTATCCGGAGGTCAGCGACCCCGAGATCCTGGATCACCTGAAGGCCGAGAACGCCTACTTCGAGTCGGTGATGGCGCCCCAGGCGGCCCTGACCGAGACGATCTTCCAGGAGCTGAAAGGCCGCATCAAGGAGGACGACGCCTCGGTCCCGGCCAAGGACGGCGCCTATCTCTATCACTGGCGCTTCGCCCCCGGCGCCCAGTACCGGACCTGGCTGCGCCGGCCGGTCGCCGGCGGCGCCGAGGAGGTCCTCCTCGACGAGCCGACGCTGGCAGAGGGCCAGGATTTCTACCGCCTGGGCGACCTGGAGGTCAGCCCGGACGACAGCCTGCTGGCCTGGGCAGACGACAGCGACGGCTCGGAACGCTTCGTCGTCCGCATCAAGTCGCTGGCGTCGGGCTCGGTCCTGGACGAGGCGATCCCCAACACCTCCGGTTCGGTGCTCTGGGCCGCCGACAGCCGGACCCTGCTCTACATCGAGCTGAACGAGAACCTGCGGCCCTTCCGGGTCCGCGCCCACGTCCTGGGCAGCCCGGTCGCCGAGGACCGGGTGCTCTACGAGGAGGCCGACGACGGCTTTTTCGTCCACATCGGCGAGACCCAGTCCCGCGCCTTCCTGCTGATCCGCGCCGGCGACCACGTGACCAGCGAGATCCGCCTGCTGCCGGCGGCCGAGCCCTTCGCCGAGGCCGTGGTGGTGGCGCCCCGCGAGGCCGGCCACGAGTACGACCTGGACCACGCCGGCGACCGCCTCTTCATCCGGACCAACGACCGGCACAAGAACTTCCGGATCGTGACCGCGCCGGTCGCGACCCCGGGCCGCGACCACTGGCAGGAGCTGATCGGCCCCAGCGACCGCCACTACCTGCGCGGCCTGGACGCCTTCAAGGACCAGCTGGTGGTGCGGGAGCGCATCGACGGCCTGGACCAGGTCCGCATCCGCCGCCACGCCGACGGCGAGGAGCACTACGTCGCCTTCCCCGAGGCCAGCTATGCCGCCGGCCTGGGCCAGAACCCCGAGTTCGCCATCGACCGCCTGCGCCTGGTCTACACCTCGATGGTGACCCCGCCGACGGTCTTCGACTACGACCTCGCGACCCGGCAACTGGAGACCCGCAAGGTCCAGGAGATCCCCAGCGGCTACGATCCCGCGCGCTACGTGACCAAGCGGCTGCTCGCCACCGCGCGCGACGGAACCAGGGTGCCGATCTCCCTGGTCCACGCGAAGGACTTCCCGCTGGACGGCAGGGGCGCCCTGCACCTCTACGGCTACGGCGCCTACGGCCTGGGCATGTCGCCCAGCTTCTCCACCGCCCGCCTCAGCCTCCTGGACCGGGGCTTCGCCTATGCCATCGCCCACATCCGCGGCGGCGACGAGCTCGGCTATCACTGGTACGAGGACGGCAAGCTCGACAGGCGGAACAACACCTTCAATGACTTCGCCGACTGCGCCCGGCACCTGATCGCCGAGGGCTACGCCGCCGAGGGCGGGATCTCGATCTCGGGCGGCAGTGCCGGCGGCACCCTGGTCGGCGTGGCGATCAACGACGAGCCCCGGCTCTGGCGGGCGGCGGTCGCCCACGTGCCCTTCGTCGACGTGCTCAACACCATGCTCGACGACAGCCTGCCTCTGACCCCCATGGAGTGGCCGGAGTGGGGCGACCCGATCACCGACAAGGCGGCCTTCGAGCTGATCCGCAGCTATTCGCCCTACGACCAGGTCAGCGCCCAGGCCTATCCGCCGCTGCTGATCACCGCCGGGCTCAACGACCCCCGGGTGACCTACTGGGAGCCGGCCAAGTGGGCGGCCAAGCTGCGGGCGACCAAGACCGACGACAACCTGCTGCTGCTCAAGACCAACATGGGCGCCGGCCACGGCGGCAAGTCCGGCCGCTACGAGAGCCTCCGCGAGGTCGCCGAGGAATACACCTTCCTGCTCATGGCCTTCGGCAAGGTTTAGGGATCGCCAGCAGAGGGACGCCCCCCGGCCGCCGGCCACCTCCCCCACTGTCATGCCCGGACTTGATCCCAGGGTCTTTGCCGAAGGCAAAGCCCGCGGCATCCATGGTGCCGCTCGGCGCCCTTTCCTGCCATGGATCACCGGATCAAGTCCGGTGATGACAGCAGAGCAGATACCGATGCCCGCGGCTCTGCGGCGGTGCCCGTCGCTGGTCCCCCTGGCCGTCCGCTCCTACCGGCTGTCATGCCCGGACTTGATCCCAGGGTCTTTGCCGAAGACAAAGCCCGCGGCATCCATGGAGCAGCGGCAACTTGGATTGCCGGGTCGCGCAAAGCGGTTCGAAGCACTGGGCAATGTCCCCTGGACGCCCCGGCGATGACATCGGGTGGATGCCCAAATCGGCCTCGGTAAGGATATGCTCGAAGCAGCCGTTCTGTTTCGTTCGGCGGTCATCCGATCAGACCTGACGGCCGTAGGCTTCGAAAGCCGGTGTGACAAACACAGCAGGGGGTTGAAATCCCACTTGTCAGAAAGCTCGTCGGGGTTCTTGCGGCTTCGCTCGTCGCTCTTTGCATCTGGCAACTGGAATCCGCTCGCCAGGGCCTCTCCATTACGCCGCTTCGCGTCGGCGAGACGCCGGCAAGCGTCTACCGAAAGCCGAACGCCGCCGGACCCGCCGTCGTTATCGCCCATGGCTTCGCCGGTTCGCGGCAGCTCATGGAGGCCTTCGCTCTGACCCTCGCGCATGCAGGCTACACCGCTGTCAGTTTCGACTTTCAAGGTCACGGCAGGAATCCGGTTCCTATGTCCGGGGACGTGACACGGATCGAGGGGACGACGAAACGGCTCGTCGCGGAAACAGCCTCAGTGATCGACGCCACGCTCGCGCTCGAGGGGGTGACGGGTCCCGTAGCGCTGCTCGGCCATTCGATGGCGTCCGACATCGTCATACGTCAGGCAATCGCGGACGAGCGCGTCGCCGCCGTCGTCGCGGTATCGATGTATTCGGAAGCGGTGACGGCCGATAGGCCCGAGCGGCTTCTCGTCATCACCGGCGCCTGGGAACGGCGCCTTCGCGTGGCCGCTCTCGATTCGCTTCGCCTCCTAGACCCGGAAGCGGAGGAAAACGAGACTGCAGGAAATCCGATCGCCGGCACGCTGCGTCGCGCTGCGGTCGCGCCCGGTGTCGAGCACCTGGGCGTGCTCTACAGCCCGACCTCCCTTCGGGAGGCCCGGCAATGGATCGATGACGCGCTCGGCCGAGAAAGCGCCGGGCCCGTCGCGGCAACGGGCGTCTGGATCGTGCTGCTTCTGGCCGGTATCGTCCTGCTCGCCTGGCCGCTCGCCGGCCTGCTGCCCGCGGGTTCCGACCGACCGGAGACGCCAAGCCGCGCGACCTTTCTACTGGCGGTCCTGCTGCCGGCGGTCCTGGCACCGCTCATTCTCTATCCGCTTGGGTTTCGTGTCCTACCCGTCCTCGTTGCCGACTACCTCGTGCTGCACCTCCTGCTGTACGGCCTGATCGCGCTCGCCATCCTTAAATGGCGAGGCATAGGTTTCGGGCGCCCCGCCATCCTTCCGACCCTTGCGCTTTTGGTTTTCGGCCTTGGGATTTTCGGCCTTGCGCTCGACCGCTACGCGGCGAGCTTCCTGCCGCATAGCGGGCGGATCCCGATCATTCTCGCGATGACGCTTGGCGCGCTGCCCTTCATGCTCGCAGACGGTCTATTGACGGAAGCGGGGCGTGCGAGCCTCTGGCGGCGAATTCTTGCCCGGGCTGCGTTTCTCGCCTCTCTCGGCCTTGCCGTTGCATTGGATCTCGAAAGGTTGTTTTTCCTTTTGATCATCCTGCCCGTCATTCTCTTGTTTTTCGTCGTCTTCGGGCTCATGGGCGCCTGCGTGGGGCGGAGAACCGGCAGCCCGATGGCCACCGGACTTGCTCTTGGCCTGATCCTGGCTTGGGCGCTCGGCGTCAGCTTCCCGCTCATCGCCGCCTGAACCGAGAGCTGGATGTAGAACCTCGACCGCCCTGGCCCGCCTCCGCCAGCAGGCCGCGGAGCCAGTCCGAGACCGCCTCGATCCGGGCCAGGCGGCGCAGTTCACCGTGCACCAGGAGCCAGAGCTCGCGCGCCGGGGCCGGGCTGCCGTCGGGCGCCGCGAGGCGGGCCAGCCGCGGGTCGCGCGCGGCGACGGCGCTGGGCAGCAGCGACCTGCCGAGCCCGGCCGCAACCGCCTCGACCAGGGCCTCGCCGTCGTTGACGACGAAGGCGGCCGCCGGGTCGCCGCGCGCCAGGGCGGCGGCGATCCAGCGCGCCTGCGGCAGGTGCGCGAAGGCCTCGTCGTAGGTCACCCAGGGCAGGGCCGCGGCGGCTTCGGCCGGCAGCGACGCGGCGGCGCAGACCTCATAGCGCAGGGTGCCGATCCGCCGGGCGACCACGCTGCGCCCGCCGCCGCGGGGCCGGGCCAGGCGCAGCGCCATGTCGGCCTCGCGGCGCCGGAGGCTGAGGTCCGAGGGATCGGCGACCAGCTCCAGCCGCAGCTCGGGGTGCGGCGCCAGAAGGCCCGGCAGGGCCGGCACCAGCAGGCGGTTGACCAGCAAGGGCACCGAGGTGAGACGGACCACGCCGGCGCAGGCGGAGTCCGCGCCGGTGACGCTGTCGCGCAGCCCCTCGACCTCCAGCTCCATCCGCTCGGCCCGCGCCACCGCCGCCGCGCCGGCGGGGGTCGGCCGCAGTCGGCCGTCCCCGGCGCGTTCGAAGAGCCTGGCGGCCAGCAAGGCCTCCAGCCGCGCGATCCGCCGCGAGACGGTGGAGTCGTCCACCGCCAGCGCCTTGGCCGCGGCGGCCAGGGTGCCGCCGCGGGCCACCGCAAGGACGTGGCGCAGGTCGTTCCAGTCGGGAGAGCGCATTTTTCCGCTTCCATAGCTCATAACTGCGCCTTGATACCGGATTTTCGCAGGACGAAGAATAGCCCGGCAAGAGCCAACGAAAGCGAGGTCGAGATGCTGTTCACGGTTCTCTTCGAAGACAATCCGGACCTGGAGGTCGATCCACGCGCGCAACTCATGCCGGCCCACCTGGATTTCCTGGAGCGGCAGGCCGCGCGCATCCGGGCCGCCGGCCCCCTCTCGTCGGAGAGTGGCGCGGCGGCCGGCGGCCTGTGGCTGGTCGAGGCCGCGGACGCCGCCGAGGTCCGGGCCCTGGTCGAGGACGACCCCTTCTGGCCCAGCGGCCTGCGCAAGAGCGTCCGTATCCTGGCCTGGAAGCAGGTCTTCGCCGAGGGCCGGCGCCTGATCTGACGGCGCCCGATCTGACGGCGCGGATGGGAGCCTTAGCCGGCGGCCTCTCCGGCCTGCAGAAGGCTGCGCTCGACGCTCCGCGCCGCCCAGCCCTCGGGCAGGTCGAGCGCGAGGCCGGAGTCGCCGAGCAGGGCGAACTCGGGCGCGGGGCCGAGAACCATCTGCTTGCGCCAGACGCTGAGCGGTCCCTTGACCCGGGCCGCCAGCGCGCGCAACGGCGCCTCGTAGCGGATGCCGCGCGGCCGGGTCAGCCAGAGCGTCCGGGTCAGTTCCCGCGGATCGGCCTCGCCCAGGATGTGATAGTAGATGCCGCCGTGGCCGACCTCGGTCTTGCCGGAGATGCCGGCGTGGACCTCCCACATATCGGGCGCGACCGCCCTCCGGTTCAGGGGATCCAGGCCGGCCGAGGACTCGACGAAGTTCCAGTCCTCGTAGCCCGCCTCGCCGTCGAGCCACGGCGTTTCGGAGATCCGGTAGGTCGCGGAGCCCCGGAAGCCCGGGCAGCCGCGCGCGACCAGCGCGCGATGGAAGCCGGTGAGTGCGGCCTCGTAGGCGTCGCGACCGACCCCGGCGAAGGGGCGGTGCCAAAACAGATAGGCGGTCATGTCTGCGAAGACTCCCGTGATCGCGACTCGTGTCGCAAGGACGATGGCGCAGGCTAGGTGATCCGGCTCAGTCGGTCTTTGCCGATCCTTGCATGCGTCGGAGCCGTCCGGGCGGCAGGCCGAAGCGCCGGCTGAAGGCACGGGTGAAGGTCGCTTGGTCGGCGTAGCCGCAGGCGGCCGCGATCGCAGCGATCGGACAGTCGGTGGCGACGAGGAGCCGCGCGGCGTGCTCCAGGCGGCGCGCGCGGGCCAGGCGCCCGGGCGGCGCACCCAGGTGGCGGTTGAAGAGGCGGCTCAGCTGCGCCGGACTCAAGCCCGCCTCGGCGGCCACCAGATCCAGGTGGGGCCGCAGCTCGTGCCGGGCCTCCAGCCGGCTGATCGCGGCCGAGATCCGGTCGTCGGCGCAGGGCCGGACGATTGCGCCGAGGGCCCTGCGGAAGGCGTCGACATAGCGCCCGGAAGGCTGCCAGGAGACCTCGGCCCGGCCGCTGCTCGGCTCGCTGTGCCGCAGGAGGTCGGCCAAGCCCGGAGAGACGGGAAGGGACCTGACGCCCTTTGCCTGGCGGAGCGCGCCCTCCAGGTCGCCCCAGGCCCCCTCGGCGACGTCGACCACCAGGAGGGAGGCGGTACCCTCCACGAAGTATTCGTGAGTGTGGCCCCGGCCGACGACGACGCCCGTGTCCTTGGCCAGGACGAAGTCGCCAGCCCTGGTATAGAGGTTCAAGTGGCCGTCCAGGCAAATCAGGAACTGATGGAAGGCATGGTTGTGAAGGCCGTGATCGCCACGGTAGCTGCGCAGCCAGAAGCTCGGCCGGAACTCGCTCGCAACCGGAGTCTTCTCTCTGGAGGGATCGATCTCCATCGCGCGAGCCTAGAGGCCAGGGCTCGGCACGACAATCGGCTGCGACCTTGCCGCGGACGCGCTTCCGCGGCTTCCGGCGACTACTTCCCGGCGGAGGCGTTGCGGATCTGGGCCCGTCCGCCCATGAAGCGCCAGAGGAAGCGCCGCTCCTTCGCCAGGTCCTTGAACACCGCCCTCTGTTCGGGGGTCAGGGTCCGGAGGAAGTCGTGGAGCTCCTCGCCGATCTGGAGGAAGTACTCCTCGCGCACCTCCCGCCGCTTGGAGATGACCTTGCGATAGGATTCGCGGTCGAAGCTGTCCTCGACCAGGGCCTCGGTCATGGCGCGTCGGACCGGCTCCATGTACTCCCGGAACATCTGCCGCCGCTCCTGAAGGCTGGCCTGCAGGGCCATGAAGGCCTCGGACTGCGCCGGCGTCAGCGACAGGGCCTCGGAGACCGCGACCGGCCGGACCGCCGGGTCGGCGACGCGGGTGGCCGCGCGTTCGCTGTAGAAGACGCCCGCCAGCATCGAGACGTTGAGGACGACGGAAACGGCAAGGAGGAGCCAGGGAAGCTTGCGCATCATCTTCGCCCTCAGAGCAGCGGCCCCGCCAAGGGGTCCAGGCCGAGGGTGACCTCGCGGCCCAGCGTCGAGGCGACCATGGCGACGTTGTCCAGGCCGGTCTGCCCGAGCTCGAAGCCGGCCACCGAGGCCAGCATGAGGACCGCGGCGAAGCCCACCCAGGCGGCCTGCCCTGGCATCATGACGGCGGCCGTCAGCGCCGCAAAGAGGCCCTTGCGCGGCGGCAGCGGCGCCGGCCGCACCAGGCCTTCCGCGCGCCGCAGCAGGGCCTCGGGCACCGCCTCGTCCGGGCCGGCCGCCAGGGCCTCCCGGGAGGCGGTCATCAGGTCGAGGGCGGCCGGGTCGGCCGCGAGGCGCGCCTCCACGGCCGCGCCCTCCTCGCCGTCCAGACGGCCGTCCAGATAGGCCGCCAGGAGCAGCGGGTCCATCTCGGCCCCCTCCTCGCCCGCTTCCTCGGCCCCGACCTCGACCGGGCCGGTCCAACTGTCGCGCGCTTTCCGCCAAAGCGCCCTGTCTTCGGCCGTCATCGCAGTCTCGCCTTTCTCGCTCATCTCGCGTTCAAGCCTGTCGTCGGTCATGTCCCCCCTCATTTATTCCATTATACGCCGGAACCTTGACGATTATCCCTCGGTTTCCTCGGAAAAATGTGCCCGCAGCCGGGTCAACGCCTTGTGGTGCATGGAGCGCACGGTCTGGGGATCGACGCCCAGCGCCTCGGCCGCCTCGGCCGGGGTCAGGTCTTTCTGGTAGAGCAGCTCCAGGACCAGGGCCTGGCGCGGCGACAGCAGGCCCGGCGGGATCTTCAGCCAAGCCGGCTCCTTGGCCTCGACCGAAAGCTCGGCCTCCGGCACGACGTCCAGGGAATCCGCCGGTTTCTTCAGGCGCCGCAGGTGGTCGATCGCGGTGGTCGAGGCGATCACCGTCAGCCAGGTCGAGAAGCGCGCCCGCGCCGGGTCGTAGGTCTTGAGGACCCGGTAGTCGGTCTTGCAGAGCTTGATGAAGACATCCTGGGCCACGTCCTCGGCATCGGCCAGGCGGCCGGCCGGCTCCAGCCGGCGCCGCACGGCGCCGAAGATCACCGGCGCGGCCCGGGCGACGAAACGGTCCCAGGCGGCCTTCTCCCCGGCGAGCAGCCGCTCGAGTTCATGGTCTTCGAGAATCAACCGACTGACGGCTCCTGATACGCCCCGGAGCAAAGTCCTTACACAAGCGGGGGTCTCGGCGCCAGTGTCAGAAGAAGAGCAGTCGGCGGCGTGACGCCCCTTGGCGGCGCCCGCTATACTGCGAGTCGCCATGACTGCAGACCCGGCACCGGCCGACTCCGGCGGAAAAACCGACCCCCGCGAGCGGCCGGCCCTGATCGCCGGGCTGCGCGGCGCCTACTGGCTGGAGGCCGGCGGCCTGGCCGCGGGCGGCGGCGGCGAGCTGAGCCACGCCGAGGCCGCGGCGCGGGCCCGGGAGGCCCGGCCCCTGGTCTGCCACCTGCCGGCCACGGTCCGGCGCCTGGGCTGCAATCCCTTTCCCGCCTTCGACCTGCTCGAGCTCTTCGCCTTCGTCCGGCCGGCTGCCTTCTGCACCCCGACTCCCGCCGGCCTGGCCAGCGCGCTCGGCCTGGAGCCGCCGGAAGGCCCCGAACAGGCGGCCGGCTTCCTGCCGCACGCGGCCGAGCGCCTGCTGGCCGAACTGCGCGCCCGCGGCGAGGGCCGCGAGGCCCTGGCCATCGCCTGGACCATGGCCAGCGGCGGCTGGCCCTGGGGACCGGCGGTGGTCGGCGCCCTGGGCTTCGCCGCCGGCCAGGGCGAGGCGCCGCGCGCCGGCGCCGGCCTCAGGGTCTGGGAGCGCCTGGGCGAGTGGTCGGACCACGCGCCCGAGCCGCCGCCCGGACAGATCCCGGTCAGCGCCGCCGAGGCCCGGGCCCGCCTTGCCGCGCTGCTGGGCGAGGGCGCCGAGGCCCGGCCCGAGCAGGCCGACTACGCCTCGGCCGTCTCCCAGGCCTTTCAGCCCCGGCAGACCGCCGGCGCGCCCATCGCGGTCCTGGCCGAGGCCGGCACCGGGGTCGGCAAGACCCTGGGCTACATCGCGCCGGCCAGCCTCTGGGCAGAGACCAACGGCGGCACGGTCTGGCTCTCGACCTTCACCCGCAACCTGCAGCACCAGATCGACGGCGAGCTCGACCGGCTCTACCCCGAGCCGGCGACCAAGGCGCGCCGGGTCGTGGTCCGCAAGGGCCGGGAGAACTACCTCTGCCTGCTGAACCTGGAGGAGGCCCTGGGCGGCCTGGCGGCGCGGCCCCGGGACGCCGTCGCCCTCGGCCTGATGGCGCGCTGGGCCCTCAGGAGCCGCGACGGCGACATGGTCGGCGGCGACTTCCCGGGCTGGCTGCCCGAGCTGCTGGGCCGCAGCCGAACCCTGGGCCTGACCGACCGCCGGGGGGAATGCGTCTATTCCGCCTGCGCCCATTACGCCAAGTGCTACATCGAGAAGAGCGTGCGCCGGGCCCGCCGCGCCCGCCTGGTGATCGCCAACCACGCCCTGGTCATGATCCAGGCGGTGCTCGGCAGCGAGGAGGGCGGCCTGCCGGCGCGCTACGTCTTCGACGAGGGGCATCACCTCTTCGGCGCCGCCGACGCCGCCTTCGCCGCGCACCTCTCCGGCCAGGACGGGCACGAGCTGCGGCGCTGGCTGCGCGGGGTCGAGACCAGCCGCCAGCCGAGCCGCCTGCGCGGCCTGCGGCGGCGGATCGAGGACCTGGCCGCCGGCGACGCCGCGACCGCCGACCTGCTGGAGCGGGTCCTGCGCGCCGCCCGCTGCCTGCCGGCCGAGGGCTGGCCCCAGCGCATCACCGGCGCGGCACCGCAGGGGCCGGCCGAGGCCTTCCTGGCCCGGGTCCGCCAGCAGGTCTACGCCCGGGTCCAGCGGCCGCAGGATCCCTACAGCCTGGAGGCCGAGGTCCGGCCCCTGGGCGAGGGCGTCCTGGACGCTGGCCACCGCCTGGACGCCGCCCTGGCCGAGCTGGAACGGCCGCTGATGCAGCTCGAGGCCGAGCTGGCCGCCAGGCTGGACGACGACTCGGCCGAGCTGGACAGCGAGACCCGCCGGCGCATCGACGGGATCTGCCGCGGCCTGGCCCGGCGCCGCGGCACGGTCGCCGCCTGGCGCGGCATGCTGCACAGCCTGGGCGCCGAGACGCCCGAGGACTTCGTCGACTGGTTCGGGGTCGCCCGCCGCGAGGGCCGCGACCTCGACGTCGGCATGCACCGCCACTGGATCGACCCGACCCGGCCCCTGGCCGAGATCCTGGCGCGCCACGCCCAGGGCCTGGTCGTGACCTCGGCGACCCTGACCGACGGCAGCGGCGACAGCGAGGCCGACTGGGCCGGCGCCGAGGCGCGCAGCGGGGCGGCGCACCTGCCGACCCCGGCGATCCGGGCCCAGGTCGCCTCGCCCTTCGACTACGGCGCGGCGACCCGGGTGCTGGTGGTCGGCGACGTGCGCAAGGACGACCGGGCCCAGGTCGCCGCCGCCTACCGCGAGCTCTTCCTGGCCGCGGGCGGCGGTGCGCTCGGCCTCTTCACCGCCATCGCCCGCCTGCGCGCGGTCCACCAGCTCATCGCGCCGGCCATCGATGCCGCCGGCCTGCCGCTCTACGCCCAGCACATCGAGGGCATGGACACCGCCACCCTGATCGACATCTTCCGCAGCGAGGCCGACGCCTGCCTGCTGGGCACCGACGCGGTGCGCGACGGCATCGACGTGCCCGGGCGCTCGCTGCGCCTGATCGTCTTCGACCGGGTGCCCTGGCCGCGCCCGGACATCCGCCACAAGGCCCGGCGCCGGGTCTTCGGCGGCCGCGCCTACGACGACGGCCTGGCCCGGCTGCGCCTGAAGCAGGCCTTCGGACGCCTGATCCGGCGGGCCGACGACCGGGGCGTCTTCGTCCTGCTCGACCCGGCCCTGCCGACGCGCCTGCTCGGCGCCTTCCCCGAGGCCGTCGAGGTCCAGCGCCTGGGCCTGGCCGAGGCGGTGGCGACGACCCGGGAGGTCCTGCAGGGCTATTGATGAGCACCGGCGGCGAGACAACGCAGCAGGAGGTTGACGCGGGCCATCGGCGGCGCTTAGCTTCCGCCGCCTGCCGCAACAACGGTGCATCGATCCAGTGAATCAGAGAGCAGCCATGGCCGACACGCAATCCGCCCTGATCTACACGATGGTCCTGGTCTCAGCCGCGGACCGCGACATGACCGATTCCGAGCTCAAGACCATGGGCGAGATCGTCAGCTACCTGCCGGTCTTCCGCGGCTACGATCTGGACAGCCTGCCCAGGACCGCGAAGGAATGCGCCGAACTGCTGGGCGACTCCGACGGCCTGGACAAGGCCCTGGACATCATCGTCGACAGCCTGCCCGAGCGGCTGCGCGAGACCGCCTACGCCATCGCCTGCGACGTCGCCGCCGCCGACGGCAAGGCGAGCCAGGAGGAGCTGCGCCTGCTGGAGATCCTGCGCTACCGCCTGCAGGTCGGCCGGCTCGCCGCCGCCGCCATCGAGCGCGGCGCCCGCGCCCGCCACCAGACGCCCTAGATCAAACTCCGTTCGATCGGACTCGATTGAACGGGAATAACTTGATCTCCTTCATATGGATAGAGCCGCTTGTCCGCGTTCACCCGAACGCGGGCGGCCCTAAGCTCTCCGCCGGACGCCGGCCAGATCGCGCACGGCGTCCAGGAAAGGCGCCAGTGTGGGCGTCTCGTTGTCCGCCCGCCAGACGCAGTCGAGCACCAGCTTCAGTTCAAGATCCTCGAGCTCCAGCAGATCGATGTTGTGCGGCCGCCGCCAGCGCACCGCCGAGTTGACGAAGGCGATGCCCAGGCCGCTGGCGACGACGGCCAGGATC
>JANQGU010000156.1 GCA_028282935.1 Kiloniellales bacterium | reverse complement strand
GGGTCGGGCAGTGGGGGCCTACCAGCGCAGGATGAGGTAGCCGTTGCGGACCTCGTAGCTCTCCAGGCGCGACAGGAAGCTCATGCCCAGGAGCGAGATCGACATCGGGGCGTCGTTGACGATGGCATCGACGTCCTCCAGGTAGATCTCCTCGATCCGGAGGTCGCGAAGCTGGACCGGGGCGGCACGCCCATAGCCGTTCGCAGTCTTGGTGCGAATGCTGTAGGTCAGCTCGTCGAAGTCGATGCCGATCGCGTCGGCGGCCTCGTGGTTGAGGAAGATGCCGCTGGCGCCGGTGTCGACCAGGAAGGGCACCTCGGCGCCGTCGATCATCACGTCGAGGTAGAAATGCCCGTCCCGGGCCACCGGGATGCTCATCTCGTTGCCAGTGTACTGCAAAGGCGCTTCGCTGCGGGCCAAGGCGGCGGTCTGCGGCGCCGCCTGGGGCGCCGGGCCTTGCCAGTTCTGTTGCGCGATGTAGTTGCCCGCGAAAACCAAGACGCCGACCAGGCAAACCGTCCTGATGGACCACCAGAGCATGCTTCTTCCCCCCTGTGCTGCCGTGGATGGCTCTAGAGGCGGGAAGTATGACCCAGTTCACATAACGCTCTGTTAACGGGCCAAATAGGATCCAGATCCTAAACTTGCCCTTCTTCCCGCCCCAGGTATCCCGCCCCAGGCATCCCGGCCACAGGCTTCCGGGTCGGCGGACTCCAGGCGCTCAGCGAACCCGATGCGCCGTGGGCCGGGCCAGGCCCGGCTCGGGCGTCGCGGCGAAGGTGTGGAGATCCTCGCGCAGGCTCTGATGCTTGAACTCCATGGGCTGGTTGGTCTCGCCGGGCGTCTTCGGCGGCAGCTTCGGCTGCGGCGCGGTGTAGAACTTCTTGTCCCGCTGCTCGAGGCTCGGCTGGAAGGGCTTGCCCATCATCAGGGGCTGGCCCTTGCTTTCGGCCTCGCGCTTGGCGCCGTGCATCTGCTTGGCCAATTGCTTGTCCCAGGGCAGCACGTAGGCCCGGGGCTCGCGCACGCCCTCCATCTGCAGCCAGACGTAGATCGCCTCGCCTTCCTTCATGCGGGTGCCGAGGACCTGGGCCTGGTTCATCTGGCGGTGGAGCCACTCGAGGTCCGCCGGTTTCGGCCGGCTCAGCAGGTCGGTCATGGTGAAGTAGGCGACCGGCAGGAAGAAGGACAGCGTGCAGAGGGCGGTGCACTTCATCCAGACCTTGCGCGGCGTCCAGATGCTGATGCTGCCCAGGATGCCGGCCAGCACCGTGATACCGGCGAAGAACGGAAGCAGCTCGTCCATCATGACCTCGCGGCGCGCAGTGGCTTGGGCAGATCGTGGACGCTTCCGGGCTGGAGGTAGCCGTCCTCGTCCAGCGAGAAGCGGAAGGCCGTGAGCTCTTCGCCGTCGCGCCGCAGGGTGACCTGCGTGTTCAGGATCTGACGCGCCGCTTCCTTGGGATTGCGCTTGATGCTGACGACGATCGACACCGGCAGCGGGAAGATGCCCTCGTTGTTGCGGTACATGTGGACGTTCACCGTGTACTCGCCGGCCGGCACGCCCCGGCTGTAGGAGACCTCGTAGTTCAGGTTGGTGACGTCCGCCTGGCGGCCCAGGTCGTCGCGCAGCAGGTTGAAGATCTGGCCGCCCTTGTTGGAGTAGCCGACCGGCACGTCGCCGGGAGCCTCGACCCAGAGGTCGACGTCGGCGTCGATGCTGTCGGACCAGCGCAGCTCGACGATCACGTTCCCGGGGCTGTCGACGCTTTCCTTGGCCTTGGCCGGCGGATTGAGATGCGGCAGCAGCAGGATCACCATCGCCACGAAGCCGGCGAGGGCGAGGAGGATCACGTCCCGGAAGACGGTGTCGGTACCCTCCTCGTCGTCGAAGAAATCAAGATTCGGCATGGTTTTCACCGAATTCGATCAGGCCGGTGATGAGCTTCGCGGTGCCTCCGGCCAGAAGCCGGTAGTTGGCCATGAGCCAGAGGTTGAGGATCGCGCCGACCAGGGTCGTGTAGAGCGCGGTCGACATGCCCGCGACCAGGGTCGAGACCATGGGCGACACCGACTTGATGTCCGAGGCCTTTTCCGGGTCGACGCCCGACAGGGCGATGATGAAGCCGACGACGGTGCCGACCAGGCCGAGCAGGACCAGGCTTCCGGCGATGTGTCGGATCCCGGAGATCTTCTGGCTCAGCTTGATCCGCATCGCGGCGGACAGGATCGCGCGGCTGCCGTCGCTGCGGCCCCGGATCTGGGCCAGATAGGCGGCCGCCTTTGACGGCACCAGCGGATCGAAGGCGTGCAGGTGGTTCAGCTCGCGGCTGGTCTGCCAGACCCTGAGGCCGCAGTAGACCAGACCGACCAGGAAGACGAGGAAGATGATGGTGCAGAGGCGGGTCTGGTCGGCCAGGGTCACCATCTCGATCAGACCCTGGAACCAGGCGGCGCCGAGCAGAGCGAAGGCGATGATGTTCAGCAGGGCGAAGCGGAACAGCAGAAGGAACTGGAAGGGCGTCTGCTCGTTCGGCCGGAACTGGGCCATGATCCAGGCCAGCTGGTGGTTGCCGGCAAACTCGTCACTGCTGTGGAGTTCGGGGCCTGCGTTCAGGCCATGTGCTTCGCTGGCGGCTGGGGTGGTCGGTCCCATCTGCGCTCTCCTCGTGTCGACAGGCCCCTCGTTGGGCGGGCGGCGACCGGCTCTTGCCTTAGAGAAGGTTTCGCAATCCTGCGATTTCGCCGGGCGCCTCGGCCCTGGGCAATGTCTCAGCCTATGACTTTAAGGTTAACGCAGGCTTTACGGCCGGACGGCCGGCGAGATCGAACCGCGTTTGATTGGCCTCGATTGGACGCAGATAATTTGATCTATTTCATAGAGTTAGAGCGGCTCATCCGCGTTTGAACGAACGCGGATGAGCTGCTCTAGGGCGTTACATCCGGCCAGACGCGAACGCGTCTGATCGGGATCTGCGCTGGGGCTCAGCGCTCGTCGAAGG
Organism: Kiloniellales bacterium; assembly: GCA_028282935.1. Classification (GTDB taxonomy): domain Bacteria; phylum Pseudomonadota; class Alphaproteobacteria; order Kiloniellales; family JAKSBE01; genus JAKSBE01. The sequence continues at coordinate 9,038 of JANQGU010000156.1, read as the reverse complement.
CGTTGTCGAGCGAGCGGTAGACCGGCTTCAGCAGGTATTCCAGCAGGGTCTTGCCGCCGGTGTTGATGCGGGCGTCGACCACCATGCCCGGCAGGACCAGGTTGCGCCCGGCGTTGTTGCCGACATGGTTCTTGGCCAGCGAGATCGTCGCCTTGTAGTAGGGCTCGCCGTTCTCGTCCTGGAAGGTCGAGGCCGAGACCTGGGTCACGGTCCCGGGGATCGTGCCGTAGCGGACCGTATCGTAGGTGCTGACGCTGACCTCGGCCTGCTGGTTGGCCTGGATGTGGCCGACGTCGCGGGGCGACAGGCGGACCTCCGCGACCATGACGTCGTCGATGGGCACGATCTCCATCAGGACCTCGCCCGGCGCGATCACGCTGCCCAGGGTGCGGGTGTTCAGGCCCTTGATCCGGCCCCGCACCGGGGCCCTGATGTCGAGGCGGACCACCCGGTCCTCCAGCTTGGCCAGCAGCTCGGTGACCTGCGTCAGCTCGGCGCTGACCGTGCCCATCTCGTCGAGGGCCTCGTTGCGCAGGCGCGCATCCAGCTCGGCCAGGCTGCTTCGGGCCTCGGCCTTGGCCTCCCGGGCGCGGGCCTGCTCGCCGATCACCGCGGCCAGGTCGCCGCGCGCCCTGCTGAGGTTGCGCTTGGTCTCCAGGAAGACGACCCGCGACACCAGGCCCTTTTCCAGCAGCTGGTTGCGCATCTCAACCTCTTCCTCGACGATCTCGACCTGGGTCTCGAGGCTGGAGCGCTGCTCGACCAGGGCATCGATCTCGGCCTGGCGCTGATCGATCCGGGACAGCAGGACCTCGCGCTGGCTGTCCCGGGTCCGCCGCTGCATCTCGAGGATCGCCTCCTGGTCGCGGATCAGGGCCGGAAAGGGCTCGCCCGCCGCGAAGTCCGGATCGCTGTCGAGGACGAAGGCGCGCAGCCGCTCCGCCCGGACCGCGAGGGCCGCCTGGCGCGCCCTGAGCTGCTCCAGCTCGCCTTCGGCCGCGGCGCGTTCGAGCAGCACCAGCACGTCATCCGCCTCGACCAGCTGGCCTTCCGAGACCTGCAGGTCGGAGACGATGCCGCCCTCGAGGTGCTGCACGGTGTGGACCGAGCCGGCCGGCATGACCTGGCCGTTGGCGACCGCCGTCTCCTGGACCTCGGTGATGCTGGCCAGCACGACGAAGCCGCCGACCAGGACACTCAGGGTGATCAGGAGCTGCCGCAGCAGGCGGGGCGGTCCGGCCTCCTCCAGCAGCAGGGGCTGGGACAGGAAGCGCACGGTGCGCTGCCGGGCGCGGGTCTTGGCGCCGTCGTCTGGTTTCGAGATGCGGAGAGGAGCATTCATGCCGCAGCAGCCTTCTGCATTTTTGCAAGCACAGCCTCGGGGTGCCCGGCCAGCGCGACCATGCCGGAATCCAGTACGATCAAGCGGTCGGCCAGGCGCATGTGGCTGGGACGCTGGGTGACGATGAAGACGGTCGCCCGACCTCGCAGCTGCTGCAGCTTGCGCATCAGCGCGGTGTCGCCGGCGGTGTCGAGGTGATAGGCGGGCTCGTCGAGGAGATAGATCGACGCCTGGGTGACGTAGGCGCGGGCCAGGATGATCTTCTGCTTCAGGCCGCGCGGCAGCTGGCGCTGCACCTGGTCGGTCAGGCGGGTCTCGAAGCCCTCGGGCAGCGAGAGGATGTCCTCCAGCAGGCCGGCGTCGAGGGCGGCCTGGGCCAGCTCGGCGTCGCTGGCGGTCGGGTTGGCCAGGCGCAGGTTCTGGGCGATCGTGCCGTGGAACAGGTGGCAGTTCTGCGGGACGTAGCCGATCGAGGTCCGCAGCTCGCCGACGTCGAGCTGGCGGAGGTCGATGCCGTCGATCATCACCGCGCCGGCCTGGGGCTGGTAGAGGCCGGCGATCAGCTTCAGGACCGACGACTTGCCGACGCCGTTGGCGCCGGCGACGGCGACCATCTCGCCGGGCTTGACCGTGAAGTTGATGCCGAAGAGCGCCGGCTCGGACTCGGCGGTGTAGCGCAGGCTGGCCCGGCGGAAGGCGACCTCGCCCTTGAAGCTGCGCAGGCCCGAGCCGATCCGGCCCGGCTCGCGCTCGAGCTTGAGGCGCATCAGCTGGTTCATCTGCTTCAGGCCCAGCTTGACCTGCTCCAGCCGGGTCAGGCTGAGGAAGCCGACCTGCAGCGGCGACAGCACCCGCCAGACCAGCGCCATGGTGGCGATCAGGGCGCCGACGGTCATCGCGCCGTCCAGCACCTGCAGCGTCCCCAGGGTCGCCGTCGCGATGCCGGCCGCGAACATCAGGGTCTGGGACAGCGTCTGGACGAAGACGGAGATCCGGCTCGTCCGGTAGTTGGCGAGCGCCGCCTTGGCGGCGATCTCCCGGTAGCGGCCGCTCCAGGTCCGCTCCAGGGCGCACTGCTTGATCGCCCGCATGTTCGAGATCATCTCGATGGCGAAGGACTGGCGCCGGGCCCGGGCCTCGCCCGATTCCGCGACCGCGGCGCGCATGCTCGGGACGATGGCGACGGTGGCCATCAGGAAGACCGCGGTCAGGATCACCGGGATCCAGGCCAGGGGGCCGGCGATGATCGCGATGACGGCGATGAAGATGACCAGGAAGGGCAGCTCCAGGAAGACCCCGGCCAGCGGTCCGGTGAAGAACTCGCGGACCGCCTCGAACTGCTTGAGGCGCGAGACCTGGGCGCCGATCGTGGCCCGCTCGGTCATGACGATCGGCAGGTGCAGGATCTGCTGCAGCGCCGCCGCGCCCAGGATGACGTCGATGCGCGCGCCGACGTAGGCCAGGACGCGGGATCGCAGGATCCGCAAGACGGCATCGATGCCCAGGGCCAGCAGAACGCCGGCGAAGAGGAAGCCCAGGGTCGAGAAGGACCGGCTTGGGATCACCCGGTCGTAGACCGTCATGATGAACAGTGGGACCGCGAGGGCCAGGACGCTGCTGAGGAAGGTGATCCCCAGCATCTGGTAGACCAGGCCGCGGAAGCGCCGGGCGACCGACCGGAACCAGTCGTCCTGGGGCCGGCGTTCCCCCTCGCTCTCGGATTCCTCCGCCGAGACGAAGAAGGCGGTGCCGGGCCTCGCCGTGGCGGCCTTGAAGCCGACCTCCGAGGTCGTGCTGTCGAAGACCTGAAAGCCGCCCTCGGCGCCTTCCAGGACCACCATCGCGGCGCCCTGGTGCGGGACGAAGAGGCAGGGCAGGAGCCGCGGATCCAGGTCCCGGAGGCTGAGCTCGGCCGGCCGCGTGGTGTAGTTCAGGTTGGCCAGGACGTTGCGCAGGTCGACGATGTCCAGGCTGTCGGCGAAGTGCGGCAGGGCCTCCGCAAGCTGGCGGGGGTTGCCGTGCCATCCCAGCGCCGAGAGCAGCGGCATCAGGCAGGCGGCGATGTCCGAGATCGCCCGGAACTCGCCCAGCTCGCCGCTCTGCAGGATCTGGTCCAGGCGGTCGTGGCGCTGCTTCTGGGCGCTCGCTGGGATCAGGGCGCCCATCAGGCCGAGGCCTCCTCTTGGGCCGGCGGCGGCTCGGCCTTGAGCTTGAGCTCGCTGTCCAGCAGCAGGAACTGCCGGTCGGCCAGGGCGAGGAGCGACGGGCGGTGGCTGACCAGGATGATGGTGGCCGAGCCCTTGAGGCTCGCGATCGCGGTCTTGAGGATGTCGTCGCTGCGCTGGTCGAGGCCGGAGTTGGCCTCGTCGAAGAGGACCACCTTGGGCGTGCCGGCCAGGGCGCGGGCCATGGCGATGCCCTGCTGGAGCCCGGTCGGCAGGGCCTCGAAGGCGCCTTCGCCGACCTTGGTCTCGTAGCCGCCGGGCAGCCGGTTGATCGCCTCGTCGAGCCGCAGCAGGCGCGCGGCCTCGAGCGCCTGGTTGATCTGCGCGGGCCCGCCGAAGGAGGTCAGGTTGTCCATGATCGTGCCCTTGAACAGCATGGCGCTCTGCGGCAGGTAGGCGATCTGCTCGCGCAGCGAATGCGGGTTCAGGTCGCGGATGCTCTGGCCGTCGAAGCGGATCTCGCCCCTGGTCGGCTTCAGGGCGTCGAGGATCAGCATCAGCAGGGTCGACTTGCCGCTGCCGGAATCGCCGCTGATGCCGATCACCTCGCCGCTGGCGATGGTCAGGTTGACGTCCCGGAACAGCGGCGGCGATCCCGGGTAGCCGAAAGTCAGGTTCCTGAGCTCGATCTCGCCTTGGATCTCGCCCACCGGCGCGGCCCCGGCGGTCGCTTCCGGCTCCATGTCGAAGATCTGCTGCAGGCGCTCGCGGGCCACGGTGATGTTCTGGAACTGGGTCCAGAGCGACAGCGCCCGCAGGGGCGGCTGGACCGAGCGGCCGGCCAGCAGGGTGCAGGCCGCCAGGCTGCCGATGCTGAGCTGGCCGTTGATCACCAGGATCGATCCCAGGGCGCCGACGCCGACCATGGTCAGGTTGGAGAAGCCGGCCCCCAGGCCCTGCGCCAGGTTGCTGAAGAAGGTCGTGTTGTAGGTGCTGGCGGCGCTGCTCTCCTGCAGGCGGTCGTAGCGGCGCTGCATCTGCGCCTCCATGGCCAGGCCCTTGACCGTGTTGATGCCGGTCAGCACCTCGATGATGAAGCTGTAGCGCCGGTCGTCCAGGGTGGCCCGGCTTTCCAGGGCCAGCTTCAGCCGCCGGCCGACCAGGAGGGCGGCGCCTGCCAGCAGCACCAGCGCGGCCAGGGGCACCAGGACCAGCCAGCCGCCGATGAAGGCGACCAGGCCCAGGAACAGCAGAACGAAGGGCAGGTCGACGACCAGGATCTTGGCCTGTCCGGAGAGGAAATCCCGCAGGGTGTCGACGGCGTTCAAGCGGTCCAGGTGGACGCCCGGCGCCTCGCGCTCGAAGCTGCCGATGTCCGACGACACCAGGCGGTCGACGGCGCGGCAGCCGGCGATCTGCTCGAACTGTGCGGCGTGCCAGCCCAGGATGTTGGAGCGCGCGACGCGCAGCACGGCGTCGACCAGGAGGGCGGCCACGAGACCCAGCATCAGGATCATCAGGGTGTCGGTCGCGGTGTTCGGAATGATGCGGTCGTAGATCTGCAGCAGCACCGCCGGCAGCGCCAGAGACAGCACGTTGATCGTCAGCGACGCCGCCGTCACCCCGCGCGAGGGCCGCGGGAGGTTGCTGAGCTCGCTGGCGGCGGGAGACCAGCGGCCGCTCTTGGCAAGTTCAGATAGGAGGGTGGTCGGCGACGGCACGGGTTCTCCACAACTACGGAACCGGTCGCCACGTCTGGCCGCCCGGTCCGCTTCGACAGTTCTCCGAACAAACCCTTTATAATTTAATGAGTGTTACTTGCTGTTTGGTTAATCGGAAGACACGCTTCCTAAGAAAAGACGTCGTTTTTGGAAATGGCGTCGAGGAGCAGCCCTATGGCGGGGCCGGCCGTGTCCTCACTTCGAAGCCAAATTACAGGTAAAAGATTTAAATTATGGAACCAGGGATAGATTTCCGGTTGTAAAGTTCTAGGACCGATGGCCCTGGCGGCGGCCCGGCGCGCCGGGTGGCGCCAGGACCACGGCGAGCCCCAGGCAGACCAGGACCAGGGCGGCGAGCTCGGCCGCTCCGATCGCCTCGCCCAGCAGCAGGGCGCTGGCCAGGACCCCGACGATCGGGATTGCCAGGGTCCCGATCGCGGCGATGGCCGCCGGGAACAGCCCGACCAGCTTGAACCAGGCCCAGTGGCAGAAGATCATCGGGAAGGCGATGGTGTAGACCAGCGCGGCCTGGGCCTCGAGGCTCAGTGCGGTGGGGTCCGGAATCCCCTCGATCACCACCGCGCCCAGGGCCACCGGCAGGCCACCCGCCAGGAGCTGCCAGCCCGCCAGGACGATGGTCGGCGCGGTCCAGGCGAAGCGCTTGAACAGCAGGCTGCCCAGTGCCCAGGAGAAGGCCGCGGCCAGGACGAGGAAGGCCCCCAGCGGCGCGGATCCCAGCACCGCCACCTCGGGCCCGATCAGGCAGGCCAGGCCGCCGAGCCCGAACGCGAGACCCAGAAGCTTGCGCCGGGTCAGGGCCTCGCCCAGCAGGGGCGCCGCCAGAAGGGCAGCCCAGAGCGGCATGGTGAAGGCGATGATCACCGCCCGGCCGGCCGGGATCAGGCTGACCCCATGGGCGGTCAAGAGGTGCCAGCCGCTGATCGCGAAGACCGCGCAGAGCACGAGCCGCCAGCGTTCCCGGACCGGCACCCGCAGGTCCAGGCCGGAGAGCCGCGCGATCGCCAGCAGGGCGCAGCCCGCGGGCAGCAGGCAGAGCAGCCGGAAGCCCCAGGGAGACATCTCGCCCAGGATGATCTTCATGGCCGGCCAGTTGCTGCCCCAGAACAGGGTCAAGGCGGCCAGCAGCAGGAAGCCGGCCGGGGGCAGGTCATCGGAGCCGGGACGCCGCGCCGCCGGGGCGGCCCGGTCGTCCCCGGGGGCTTCGCCGGCCGGCGGGTCAGCCATCCGAGCCCGACCGGCGTGCGGCGCAGCGGGTCAGGACCGCCTGCTTCTCGTCGGCGGTCAGGATCGGCCAGTCGCGGATCTCGTCGATGTGGCGAAAGCAGCCGATACAGAGGTCGCTGGCGTCGTCGACCTGGCAGACCGCGATGCAGGGCGAGGGCACCGAGGTGTCCGGCAGCGCCCGGCGCGCCCTGCGCCGTCTCCGTCTTTCGCTGCGCGCGTCCTCTGCCGCCGTCATGCCGAATCCCTCGTCCTTGCCGCTCGCCGTGCCGCGCCTGGGGCCGCCCCTGGAGCCGCGGCATCTTAGGGCTTCGCCGCCCGGCGTCCAGCGGCGATCGCGACGAAACCGGCTCTTGCCGCGACGCAGTCTGCTTGCAAAACCCCGGCCGCCACCTAGGATCGCCCGGCGGAGCCTGCGGCTCCGGCCCGGGATCAGGTTGGGGACTCGTCGATTGGGGGGACACGCAGCATGATTCGCCGCCTGCGCCTGGTCAGCGGGCTCACGCTCTTCGTCTTTCTCGCGACCCACCTGATCAACCACGCGCTCGGCCTGGTGTCGCTTCCGGCCCTGGAGGCGGGGCGGGAGGTCTTCCTGGCGCTCTGGCGCAACCCGCCGGCGACGCTCTGGCTCTACGGCGCGCTCACGGTTCATGTCGGGCTGGCCCTCTGGGCGCTGTACCAGCGCCGCCGCCTGACCCTGCCGCCCTGGGAATGGGTCCAGCTTCTCTTCGGCCTGACGATCCCGCTGCTGGCCGTCCAGCACGTCTTCGGCACCCGCGTCGCGCACGAGCTTCTGGGCACCCAGGACAGCTACGCCTATGTGCTGCAGGTCTACTGGGTCCTGGACCCCTGGCTGATCTGGCGCCATGTCGTGCTGGTGCTGATCGCCTGGGGCCACGGCTGCATCGGGCTGCACTTCTGGCTGCGCCTGAAGCCCTGGTACGCGCGCTGGCTGCCGGTCACCTACGGACTGGCGATCGTGCTGCCCCTGGTCGCGCTGCTCGGGTTCATGGTGGCGGGCCTCGAGGTCCGGCGCCTGGCCGCGGACCCGCAGTGGCTGGCCACCCTGCGCGCCGAGGCCGGGATGCCCGATCAGGCCGGGCGCGACCAGATGGCCTGGGTCTTCGGCCTCTTCCTCGCGACCTATCTGTCCCTGCTCGTCCTGACCCTGATCGCGCGCCTGCTGCGCAACGCCTGGGAAAGGCGCAAGGGGGCGATCTACGTGACCTACCCCAGCGGCCGCCGGATCGCCGCCGTCGCCGGCTCCTCGATCCTCGACGTCAGCCGCGCCGCCGGCATCCCCCACGCCTCGGTCTGCGGCGGCCGAGGCCGCTGCTCGACCTGCCGGGTCCGGATCGCGGCGGGATACGAGGCCTTGCCGGAACCGGACGACGACGAGCAGCGCGTGCTGGCCCGGGTCGGGGCGCCGCCCCGGGTCCGCCTGGCCTGCCAGACCCGGCCGACCGCCGACGTCGAGGTCGCGCCGCTGCTCGCGCCCAGTGCCGACGTCATGGCCGCGCGGTCGCGGCCCGGCTACCTGCAGGGCGACGAGCGCGAGATCGCGATCCTCTTCGCCGACATCCGCGGCTTCACGACGCTGTCCGAGAACCGCCTGCCCTACGACGTGGTGTTCCTGCTCAACCAGTACTTCCGCGCCATGGGCGAGGCGGTCGAGGAAGCCGGCGGCCGGCTGGACAAGTTCATCGGCGACGGGGTCATGGCGCTCTTCGGGATCGAGAAGGGTGCGGCCGACGGCAGCCGGCGCGCCCTCGACGCCGCCCGGCGCATGTCCCTGCGCCTGGCCGAGATGAACGCGGTCCTGCGCGACGACCTGCCGGAGCCCCTGAGGATCGGCATCGGGATCCACAGCGGGCCGGTCATCGTCGGCGAGATGGGCTACGGCGCGGCGGTGTCCCTGACCGCGGTGGGCGACACGGTGAACACGGCGAGCCGCCTGGAGGCGCTGACCAAGCAGTTCGAGGTGCAGCTCGTGGTCTCGGAGCCGGTGCTCCGGGCGGCAGGTGCCGCGCTGCCGGGCTTCCCGCGCGAGGACATCGAGCTGCGCGGGCGCCGAAGCACGCACACCGTGGTCGCGGTGAAGGATGCGCGGCGCCTGAAGCTCGACGAGACGCCGGCCGGGACCGCGCCGGCGGAGTGAGGCGCGGTCCCGGCCTTCGGTCCGCTCAGCCGCTGCCGGCCTTCTTCTTGTAGTCCTCGATGGCGTCCTTGAGCTTGTCGTACTGCTTGCAGCCGAAGAAGCAGGCGTCGTCCAGGACCTCGAGGCGCTGCTCGGCCTTGCCCAGGTCGCCGACCTGCAGCCAGAGCTCGCCCAGGTACTCGTTGGCGCCAAGGTGATCGGGATCGAGCGCCAGCGCCTTCTGATAGAAACCGACGGCCTCGTCCGTCTTGCCGAGCTGGCGGTGGCTGAAGCCGAGGTAGTTGTAGGCATCGGCGTTCTCGGGCTCGGATTCCAGCACCTTCTGCAGCAGCGGGATCGCCGCCTGGTAGTTCTTCTTGTCGACTTCCTTGACCGCGGCCTTGTAGTCCGGGTTTTCCCAGGTCGTGCTG
>JANQGU010000343.1 GCA_028282935.1 Kiloniellales bacterium | reverse complement strand
GTCCTAGATATGACGAACTCCGGAACCACCACACTAGCATCGCCGCGGGCGACCGGGAGTCCATCACTGAGCGCTGGGGGCGGCGCCGGGGGGTCCCTCGGGACGCACGACCTCAGGACGCACGACAGGAACAACCCGAAACAAGGAGACTACGGCCATGTCCGTTCGAAACAAACTTTGGATCTGCGCGGCCGGCCTGCTTGCCTGCAGCCTCCCGGCCGACCGGGTCGAGGTGGTCTGGAACGGCATCGACGGCGACGGCCTCCGCTTCAACAGGATCGAGCTCAACGGCCTGGGCATGAACGGGATCCACTTCAATGGCCTGGTCTACAACGGCCTGGTCTACAACGGCCTCGAGCTGAAGGCCGCGGCGGGCGCTCCGCTGCCCGTCGGACCGTTCCCGCCCGAGGTCCGCGGCAGCGGCGCGCCCGACCGTCCCGCCCCCGACCACCCCACCTTCGAGCTGACCGTCGACAAGGGACGCCTTCTGCTGAGGCCCCGGCATGAAGGCGACTAGCCGGCGGGCCCTGGCGTCGGCGCTGCTCGCGCTGGCACTGGTCCTGGCGTCACGGGCCGGGCCGGCCGGCGAGCCGCCGGTCCTGGACGGCCGCTTCCTTGGCGCGGTCCTGGCGGCCCGGGGTCAAGAGGGTGCCCTGCTGACGCTGCGCCTGGACGGCGTCCGGCCCGAGGACGGCGGCTGGCTGTCCTACAGCCTGTCGGTCATCGACGGAGCGGAGTCGAAGCCGCTTTGCGGCCGGCGCGGCGAAGGGCCGAACCGGGCGATCCCCCTGGCCGGAACCTGGCGGGCAGACGGCCGCTGGCAGGCCGGCGGCTTCACGCTGGCCTGCTTCGGCGGGGTCCTGGCGAAGTGCGCCCGCTGGGGCTACCGGCCCTGGGAGACCCGCGGCGGCAGGCCGCTCAGGCCCTACCACCAGGCCTGCACGCGCCTGCTGCGCGCGGACTACTGCGGCGACGGCAAGGGGCACACCAAGGACGGCACGCCGATCAACCTCTGGGACGATCTCGGGATCCAGGGCCGGGAGGACCTGCCCGGCATGGTCCTGGAGGCGGCCTGGACCCCCGAGGGGGCCATCGGCATCCGGCACACCCGCTTCCCCGAGGCGATGGACTACGTGCGCCGGACCTGCCCGGAACGCCTCGCGGAGGGCCCCCGGCCGAGCTGCGCGGCGGGAGGCGCCGCGGCGCCCCTTCTCTGTAACGAATCCTTTCCGCGCCTCCGCGGCCAGGGCCGGGACTGAAGCGCGGCGGCGCAGCCCGCCCCCCGGTCCCTGGCGAAGAGGCCGGCGCCCCCGGTATCAGGCGGCCGCACCCGAGGGCGGCAGGAGCAGGGCCGCCAGTTCCGCCATGGAGCGCACCGCGGCGCCGGCGCCGGCGGCACGCAGGGCCTCGCCGTGCGACGGCCCGCAGTGGCCGCCGCCGGTGAAGCCGATGACCGCCATGCCGGCGGCCCGGCCGGCCGCGACGCCGGCCAGGCTGTCCTCGACGACCACGCAGGCCTCGGGCGCCGCGCCCAGGCGGGCGGCGGCGTGGAGGAAGAGGTCGGGCGCCGGCTTGCCGCGCGGCACCTCGACGGCGCTGTAGACGTGGGGTTGGAAGCGCTCGTAGAGGCCCGCCGCGCCCAGCGAGGTGCGCAGGCGTTCGGGGTCGGAGGAGGAGGCGACGCAGGCGGGGACCTGCAGGCGGTCCAGCAGCGCGCCCAGGCCCGGCATGGCCTCGACCTCGCCGGCCAGGGCGGCGTTGACCCGCCCCTTGACCTCGTCGCGCAGGGCCTCGGGCAGCGGACGGCCGGCGTCCCGCTCGATCTCGCCGAACATCTGGGCCGCGGAGCGGCCGATGAAGCGCCGGGCGATCTCCGTCGCGGTGATCGGGAAGCCCTGCGCCGTGAAGACCTCGGCGCAGACGCGGCAGACCAGCATCTCGCTGTCGATCAGCACGCCGTCGCAATCGAAGATGACGAGGTCGAAGCCATCGGGCACTTGGTGTTACCCCCCCACCCTAACCCTCCCCCTCAAGGGAGGAGGGAATCAAGACGCAGGCGGTCGCGACCATCACCCCCTCCCCCTTGACGGGGGAGGGCCGGGGTGGGGGTGACACTCCGACCAATGCAGACTAGCGCCGCAGGGCAACTGCGCAGTCAAGAATCAAAGCTGCCAAACGGCTCAGTCTTCCAGCTCGCTGTCCCAGTAGAGGAAGTCGTTCCAGCTTTCGTGCAGGAAGTTGGGCGGGAAGGAGCGGCCGTTCTCCTGAAGCTGATAGGCGGTCGGCTGGGCGGCCGGGCGCAGCAGCCTGAGGCCGCAGTCCTCAAGCCGGCGGTTGCCCTTCAGCAGGTTGCAGGTCTGGCAGGCGGTGACGACGTTGTCCCAGGTCGTCCGGCCGCCGCGCGACCGCGGGACCACGTGGTCGAAGGTCAGGTCCTCCGACGGAAAGTTGGTCAGGCAGTACTGGCATTCGAAGCTGTCGCGCAGGAAGACGTTGAAGCGCGTGAAGGCCGGACGCCGGTCCAGGTGGACGTATTCCTTGAGCGCGATGACGCTGGGCAGCCGGATCTCGAGGCTGGGCGAGCGGACCACGCGGTCGTATTCGGAGACGATGTTGACCCGACCCAGGAAGGCGGCCTTGACCGCTTCCTGCCAGGGCCAGAGCGACAGGGGGAAGTAGCTGAGCGGCCGGAAGTCCGCGTTCAGCACCAGCGCCGGATAACCTTGCGCTGCAGCAACCATTCCCCGCACCTCACGTCCTGTTTCGACCGGGGGGCACGACACCCGTGGAAGTCAATAGTGGATAAGCTTCGTAAAGACAAGATTTACTGGCACTTACCCCCGAATGGTTTAACAAAAGCGCCTTATTTCACCGCACTTGATCCAGGGGATCGCGCGCTTGTGACTGGCGGTGGCGCGCGGTAGTTCACTTATTCCGGACCAGGACCCAAGTCTTACGGGAGAACGGCAAGAACATGTCTCAGAAACTGCAAGCGGGCGCGGAAATGCCCCGATTCGCCCTGCCCGCCGTCGCCGGCGGGGAGATCCAGGTCGGCGGCGACGGCCGCTGGCAACTGGTGGTCGTCTACCGCGGCCAGCACTGCCCGAAATGCAAGGCCTACCTGGGCCAGTTGGAGGCCCTGAAGGCGGACTTCGCCCGGGTCGACACCGAGATCGTCACCCTGTCCTGCGATCCGCAGGAGAAGGCCGTCGCCACGGCCGAGGACTGGCAACTTTCCTTGCCGGTCGGCTACGACCTGTCCATCGACCAGGCGCGGGACCTCGGCCTCTACATCTCGGAGCCGAGGAGCGCGCAGGAGACCGACCGTCCCTTCGCCGAACCGGGCCTCTTCCTGGTCAACCCCGAGGGCAGGGTCCAGATCGTCGACATCTCCAACGCGCCCTTCGCGCGCCCCGATCTGGCGCAGATCGCCGGCGCGATCGGCTTCATCCAGGATAAGGGCTATCCGATCCGCGGCACGGGGTGAGGCCTCGGGCCTTTCGATCTCAAGGCCAGCCCGCCGGCCGCGGGTCCCGTTAACGACTTGAAGCGGGCTTCCGCCTAGGCTCTCCAACCCGAAAGGGTGGCTCAGGCATGAAAGCCCGAATCCTGTATCGCGGCTTCGGGCCGCGAAACATCGTCAAGTTCGCGATGGGGCTCTTCGCCGTCATCGGCTTCGCCATGCTGATCGCCGGCGGCGTCCTGGTTAAGTCCACCTGGGCGCTGCTGGCGACGGGGGAGCGCGCGGAAGGTCGCGTCATCGAGCTGGAGTACCGCCGCTCCGACGACGGCGGCAGCTACTATCCCGTGGTCCGCTTTCGCAGCGCCGGCGGCGAGGAGATCACCTTCCGCAGCAGTTTCGGGACCAGCCCGCCAGCCTTCTCCGAGGGCGAGGCGGTCACGGTGCTCTATGACCCGCGGAATCCCCACGCGGGCAAGATCGACAGCTTCTCGCAGCTCTGGCTCGGTCCCTTGATCCTCGGCTTGCTGGGCGGCGTCTTCGGCGGCATCGGCGGCGGTTACTGGGGTTGGAGGTACCTGCGCGGCCGTCAGGACGCCTGGCTCGACCGCCGGGGCGAGCGGATCACGGCCCGCATCCTCGATGTCGGCCTGGACCGCGGCCTCTCCGTGAACGGCCAGAGTCCCTGGCGCATCCGGGCGCAGTGGCAGGACCCCCTGGGCGAGGCGGTCTACGTCTTCAACAGCCGCGCCTTGTGGTTCGATCCGGCGCCCTTCCTGAAGGACGACGAGATCGGGGTCCTGATCGACCGCCGTAATCCCGGGCGCTACAAGTTCGATCTTTCCGCCCTGCCGCAGCAGGAGAACTGAACCGGCCAGCGGGCGCGCACGACCTACCGCTGAGAAGCGTTGCCGTTCCCTCCAATCCGCCCTTCTGAAGCGGCAAGCCTGGGAGGCACCGTAGCCGAGGCCGAGCGAAGGACTCTTCATGCGGACCCGAGACCAAGCCAGGCGACCCACGGTAGACCCGGTGTTCCGCCTGCTGTTCTGGACGCTGACCGTGATGGGCCTGCCCATGTTGCTGGGCGGGCTGTACATGAGCTATCGGAGCCTCGACCTCCTGATCACCGCCGAGCGCGCGCAGGGCCAGGTGGTCGAGATGACCTATTCGCGCCGCGACAGCGAGGACAGCGGCTCCTTCACCCCGCGGGTGCGCTTTCAGACCCGCGACGGACGGGAGATCGTCTTCAGGGCCACGGTCTCGGGCGGTCCCTCGGCCTTCCACCGCGGCGAGGCGGTCACCGTGCTCTACAAGCCGGAGGACCCGACCGCCGCCGAGATCTACAGCTTCTGGCAGCTCGCCTTCGTGCCGCTCTTCCTGCTCGGCTTCTCCGGCCTGCTTCTGGTGCCGAGCGTCCTCTTCTTCGGGCGCGGGCGCCGCAGCCGACGCCTGGCGGCCAGGCTGGAGCGGGAGGGCCGCCGGATCGAGGCCCAGGTCATCGATATCGGGCGCTTCACGCCGGGCCTCTTCGCGCGCCTGACGCGGCCGATGGGCTTTTCCTGGACCGTCCGCGCCCAATGGCTCGATCCCGGGTGCAACCGGATCCACATCTTCGACAGCGACCCCCTGCCCTACGACCCGCGCCCGCACATCAAGGGGGAGACCGTGGGGGTCCTGATCGACCCCGGGAACCCGAAGCGCTACCGCATGGACCTGGCCGGCCTGCCGCCGGCCGAGCTTTCGCCATGACCCGCGCGGAGACCAAGGCGGGCGTCGTCGCCCACCGCAAGCGCCGGTCGCGGCTCGACGTCTTCGCGATCGGCCTCTCCGCCTTCGCGCTCTTCGGCAGCGTCGTCTTCCTGATCGCCGTCAGCTACCTCTCGGACGCCGTGATCCTCTCTATGGGGAGCGTGGCCGCCGAGGGCGAGGTGGTCCGGGTCCTGCGCCACCGGGACAGCGACGGCCGCCAGTCCGCGACGCCGGTGATCCGCTTTACCACGGCCGAGGGCAAGGTCGTCGAGTTCTCGCCCTCGCTCGGCGACCCGGCGCTGGAGCGGATCGGGCTCAAGGTGCCGGTCCGCTACGATCCCGAGAGCCCCGGCCGCGCCTCGGTCGGCGGCCTGGAGCATCTCTGGGGGGCGCCCCTGGTCCTCGCGCTCTTCTCCCTGCCCTTCCTCGGCATCGGCTACGGCTATTGGCTGCTTCGGCTGTCCCGCCACCTGCGCGGCCGCCGGGTCGAGCGCGCCGGTCGTCGCATCGAGGCCAGACTGACCGGGGTCGAGCGCGAAGGGGCGGCCAGCGCCGGCCTCGACGCCGCCGGCTGGGTGATCCGGGCCGAGTGGGAGGACCCCAAGGACGGGCGCCGCCACGTCTTCCACAGCCGGCCGCTGCCCTTCGACCCCACGGCCTTCCTGAAGGAGGAGAGGATCGGCATCTTCCTGGACCCGGCCGATCCCGGCCGCTACCGCATGGACCTTTCGGGCCTGCCGGCCCTGGCGGAGTGACCCGGCCGGCGCCAGTCCCAAGGACCCTTCCTCGGACCGGCGCCTCGCTTTTCTTATCCCTGGCATGAGAATTTGCAGGGCGACCTCGGAACGGCGATCTTTTAGTCTCTCGGCCATGAAATCCGCGATTTCCCGCTTGCGCGGCGCCGGTGGCCTGGGCGACTGGCGCCGCGAGGACGTTCTGCTGTTGCTGATGGCCAGCGCCGTGCCGCTGTCCTTCGCGGCCTGGCAGGCGCTGCTGAACAACTTCGCGGTCGAGCGCGCCGCCTTCACCGGCGCCGAGATGGGCATCCTGCAGAGCCTGCGCGAGGTGCCGGGCTTCCTGGCCTTCGCGGTGGTCTTTCTGCTCTTGATCCTGCGCGAGCAGGTGCTGGCCTACCTGGCGCTGCTGCTGCTCGGCATCGGCACCGCGGTCACCGGCTACTTCCCCAGCGTCGTCGGGCTCTACGCCACCACGGTCATCATGTCGCTGGGCTACCACTACTACGAGACGGTGCAGATCTCGCTGTCCCTGCAATGGATCGAGAAGGCGCGCGCGCCCGAGACCCTGGGCCGGATCATCGCCGCCGGCTCCTTCGCCTCCATCGTGACCTTCGGCCTGATCTGGCTGGCCTTCGACTTCGCCGGGCTGGACTTCCACTGGGTCTACCTGCTGGGCGGCGGCCTGACCGCGGCGATCGCGGTCTTCGCCTGGATCGCCTTCCCGCGCTTCGAGGAGAAGGTGCGCCAGCACCGCCACATGGTCCTGAGGCCGCGCTACTGGCTCTACTATCTGCTGACCTTCATGTCCGGCGCGCGGCGGCAGATCTTCATCGTCTTCGCCGGCTTCCTGATGGTCGAGAAGTTCGGCTTCTCGGTCGGCGAGATCACGCTGCTGTTCCTACTCAATGCGGTGATCAACGTGGTCATGGCGCCGCGCATCGGCCGCCTGATCGGGCGCTGGGGCGAGCGGCGCGCGCTGATCTGCGAGTACATCGGCCTGATCCTGGTCTTCGGCGCCTACGCCTTCGTCGAGAACGCGACCTTGGCGGCCGGGCTCTATGTCGTGGACCACCTGTTCTTCGCGCTGGCGATCGCGATCAAGACCTACTTCCAGAAGATCGCCGATCCGGCCGACATCGCCGCCACCGCCGGCGTCAGCTTCACCATCAACCACATCGCCGCGGTGGTGATCCCGGCCGCCTTCGGTTTCCTCTGGCTGGTCTCGCCGGCCGCGGTCTTCCTGTCCGGCGCGGCCATGGCGGCGGTCTCGCTGGCCCTGTCCTTCCTGGTCCCGCAACTGCCGGCCGCCGGCAACGAGACCCTGCTCGCCGAACGCCGGGTCGCGGTGCCGGCCGCGGCGGCGGAGTAGCAGACGAGACCGCATCCCCTCACCCAGCTCCGGCTAAGGCTCGGCCTTGGCCTCGCCAAGCCTCCTCATCCCTCTCCCCGGGGGAGAGGGAGGGGCCCGGCGCCGTCAGGCGTTGGGAGGGTGAGGGGCAGCGTCGTCAGGCCGGACGCCGGGCCTTGAGGGCGGCGGTCAGGGTGCCGTCGTCGAGGTAGTCGAGCTCGCCGCCGACCGGGACGCCGTGGGCCAGGCGGGTGATCGAGACCCCGCTGGCGGCCAGGCGCTCGGCGACGTAGTGGGCCGTGGTCTGGCCGTCGACCGTGGCGCCGAGGGCCAGGATCACCTCCTCGACCTCGGGCGCCGTGGCGCGTTCGACCAGCGGCCCGATGCGGAGCTGTTCCGGGCCGCGGCCGTCGAGCGCGGAGAGCGTGCCGCCGAGGACGTGGTAGCGGCCCTTGAAGGCGCCGCTGCGCTCCAGTGCCCAGAGGTCGCCGACCTGCTCGACCACGCAGATCAGCCCCGGCTGCCGGCGCGGGTCGCTGCAGATCCCGCAGGGATCGGTGGTGTCGATGTTGCCGCAGCGGCCGCAGGTCCGGATCGCCTCGCCGGTCCGTTGCAGGGCCGTCGCCAGGGGCAGCAGGAGCTGCTCGCGCTTGGCGATCAGGTGCAGGGCGGCACGGCGCGCCGAGCGCGGCCCCAGGCCGGGCAGGCGCGCCAGCAACTGGATCAGGGTCTCGATCTCGTTCTTGGTCACCGGGGGCTTGGTCACGGAAACGCCAGGGCTGCGCCGGGCAGCCTCAGAACGGCAGCTGGAAGCCGGCCGGCAGGTTCAGGCCACCGGTGAGGTTCTTCATCTCCTCGGCGACGTGCGCCTCGACCTTGGCCTTGGCGTCGGCCGCGGCGGCCACGATCAGGTCCTCCAGGACCTCGACCTCGCCCGGGTCGACGATCTTGGGATCGATCTTGACCGCCCGCAACTCGCCCTTGCCGCTCATCGTGACCTGCACCATGCCGCCGCCGGCGGCGCCGGTCATCTCGGCCTCGGCGAGCTTCTGCTGCATCTCGGCCATCTTGGCCTGCATCTCCTGGGCCTGCTTCATCATCTGACCGAGGTTCTTCATGCCTCCGCGTCTCCTTTCTTGGGCGCGGACTCCGCCGCGACGGTCTCGGGTTCGGCCTCATCCGCCTCCGCTTCCGCGTCTTCCGCCTTGCGGCGGATGGCCAGGAGCTCGGCGCCGGGAAAGGTCTCCAGCGCGGCCTGGACCAGGGGATGCTTCAGGACCTCATCGCGCTCCGCCGCCTCGGCGGCCTGGCGCTGCTCGGCCAGGGTCGGCGCGCCGGCCTCGCCCTCCGAGACGCTGACCATCCAGCGCCGGCCGGTCCAGTCCTGCAGATGACGCCCGACGCTGCCCGCCAGCTTGGGCGGGGCGAGCGCGCCGGGACGGAACTCCAGGATACCCGGCGCGTAGCGGACCAGGTGCACGTGCTCGGTCAGGTGGACCGCGAGACGGCCCTCCTTGCGGTCCCAGAAGAGCTGGACCAGGCCTTCGAAGCTCTCGGGCACCGCCGCGGTTTCGGCCACCGGCTCCGTATCGGCGTGCGCGCGGGCCTCGGGGGCGGTTGGGGCCTCGGGGCGCTCCTGCGGCGCGGGATCCGGCTCGGCCACCGCCTGTTGGGCCAGGGCGGTGGCGCCGCCGTTGCCGCCGCCGGCGGAAACCGGCGCCGGGCCGGCCGGCGCCGCCTCGGCGGCCGCTGCAGCGCCCGCCCCCGCCGCGCCGCCGTCCTTGAGCTGGCGGACCAGGGCTTCCGGCGTCGGCAGGTCGCTCATGTAGGCCAGGCGGATCAGCACCATCTCGGCCGCCTGCAGGGGCCGCTCGGCCGCCTGGGTCTCCTGCAGGCCCTTCAGCAGGACCTGCCAGGTCCGGGACAGCACCGGCAGGGACAGGCCCTCGCTCAGGGCCTTGCCGCGGGTCCGTTCGGCCTCCGGCGTGCCGGGCTCCTCGAGCATGGCCGGCACCACCTTGGCGCGGGTCAGGAAGTGGGTCAGCTCCAGCAGGTCGGACAGCAGGGTCGCCGGGTCGGCGCCGCTGGCGTACATGTCGCTCAGCAGGGCCAGCGCCTCTGGCAGCTTGCCCCGCAGCGCCGCGTCGAAGAGGTCGAAGATCCGGGTCCGGTCGGCCAGGCCCAGCATCTCGACCACCTGGGCCGCGGTCACCTCGCCGCCGGTGTGGGCGATGGCCTGGTCGAGCAGCGACAGCCCGTCGCGCGCCGAGCCGTCGGCCGCCTTGGCGATCAGGGCGATGGCCGCGGGCTCGGCCGCGACCTCCTCCTTTTCGACGATGGCGGCGAAGCGGTCGCGCAGCACCGCCTCGTCGATCCGGCGCAGGGTCAGGCGCTGGCAGCGCGACTGCACGGTGATCGGCACCTTGCGCAGCTCGGTGGTCGCGAAGATGAAGACCACGTGCGGCGGCGGCTCTTCCAGGGTCTTCAAGAGCGCGTTGAAGGCGCTGGTCGAGAGCATATGCACTTCGTCGATGATGTAGACCTTGCGCCGGGCCGAGACCGGGCGGTAGCGCACGCCCTCGATCAGCTCGCGGATGTCGGCCACGCCGGTGCGGCTGGCGGCGTCCATCTCGATGATGTCGACGTGGCGGTCCTCGGCGATCGCCCTGCAGTGCTCGCAGACGCCGCAGGGCGCGGGGGTCGGGCCGCCCTGGCCGTCGGGACCGACACAGTTCAGCGCCCGGGCGATGATCCTGGCCGTGGTGGTCTTGCCGGTGCCGCGCACGCCGGTCAGCAGGAAGGCCTGGGCGATGCGTTCCTGGGCGATGGCGTTGGTCAGGATCCGGACGATGGCCTCCTGGCCGGCCAGCTCGGACAGGCGGGTCGGGCGGTACTTGCGGGCCAGCACGCGGTAGGCGCCTTCGGGCCCATCTTGTCCCTGAGGCAATTCCTGTCCCTGCGGCAGGTCTTGAGCCTTTGGCGGTTCGGGGCTCTCGGGGGCGCTCATCCGGTGCTTCGCTCGCGCTGTCTCACGGCTGCCCAGTATAGTCGCCCGGCCGGTCCTCTGTCGAAGCATGAGGCCGCCGCGCCGAGAAACCAGGGGTCCTGGATCGGATCCCTCGGAAAGGAGGCGGGAGGCTGGACAAACGACCCGGACCGAACTCGTTACGGCTGCTTCCTTCCGGACCTGACCGGGTTGGCGAGGGGCCCGTCCGCCGCCAACCTCCCAGGCCTATATATCAGCCGACAGCCCCGCGGGCGCAAGCGATTCCGGAGACTCAGGAACCGCTTTGGCAGGCGAGATCGGCGTCGAAAAGGCAGTCGGCCAGGCGCTCCGCGATGATCGGCGTCAGCGCCGCCTTCAGGCCGCCGGGATCCCCGGTGTCGTCCAGCAGCAGGCGGAAGGGACCCAGCTCGACCCTCCGGCTCTCCTCCAGCTTGCGCGGGTCGCGCAGGGTGAAGGTCAGGGACATCAGGGTGAAGGACCTCGGTTCCTCAGGAAACTTCAGGATCTTGCGGGTCCGGACGGCGACGTCCAGGCGCTTGCCCGAGGTGCAGGACAGCAGGTCCAGGTCGTCGAGCAGGTGATGCGCGTCGTTGTTGCGCACGACCTCGAAGCTGTAGGGGATGCGGCCGCCTTCGGGCGCCAGCTCCTCCAGGACCTCGCCGACGGTCTCGGAGATCCGCACCGTCTCGAGGCGCCGGCCGGCGCCCTCGGTGTCGGTGTAGATCCAGATCCGCGGCTGCTGGCGGAATCCGATCATGCAGCCGAAGGACTGGGCCCGGAGCTCCGCGGTCCGGCCGGGCAGCAGCGTGAAAGCGGGCGCCAGGCAGAGGCCGAGCAGAAACGCGGCCAGCATGGAGCGGCCCATTGGCCTACTCCCCCTGTTCTAAATCACTCCCCAGGGCGGCCGCCTCACCCGACCCTCGGGTTATACCAAGGAGCGTTGATAATGACCCATTTGATGGCGCGCGGCGGCCCGCCGGGCAGGCGCGGCCCGCAGCGCGATGCTGGCGCATCGGGCAAGGGT
>JANQGU010000106.1 GCA_028282935.1 Kiloniellales bacterium | reverse complement strand
TGTGGATGTCGTCCAGGCTGCGGCCCCAGATCCAGGCGTCGTCGGCCAGCACGGGGAAGCCCGGCCGTCCGGCGCCGCCCTGGCCGTGGCAGGGCGCGCAGTTGTCGGCGAAGGCGGCGTCGCCGCCGGCCAGCGCGAAGGTCAGCAGGTCGCTGTCACTGCGGATCTCTTGCAGCTCTGCCGCGGCCATGCGCTGCAGGTTCTCGCCCTGGCGCGCCCGCGCCTTGGCCATCTGGTCTTCCAGGTCCTGGCGCGAGTTGTAGCCGAGCAGGCCCTGCGTGTAGCCCGAGAAGCCGGGGATCGCCGGATAGAGCACGACGTAGACCAGCGAGAAGAGGATGCAGGCGTAGAAGGTGTAGAGCCACCAGCGCGGCAGCGGGGTGTTGAGTTCCTTGATGCCGTCCCACTCGTGGCCGGTCGTTTCCTGGCCCGTGATGGCGTCCTTTTCGATCTTGGTCGGCATGCCTCAGCCCTCCGCGTCCTCTTCGCGGAACGGAATCCGCGCGTGGTCCTCCATCTCGGCTTTGCGCTTGGGCCACATGACCCAGACGACGATGCCGAGGAAGATCAGCATCAGCCAGACCACCCAGAGGGGCCGCAGCAGCGCGAAGGCGTCCTGAAAAAAGGCTTCCATATTGCGCCTCCTATTGCCGCAGGTCGTCGACGGTGAGCGCGTCGAAGTCGACCATGCGCCCGAGGATCTGCAGATAGGCCACCATGGCGTCCATCTCCGTCAGCCGGCCGGGATCGCCGTCCAGGTCGCCGACCGCCGCCTTGGGATAGCGTTCCAGAAAGGCGTCGTGGTCGCCGTCCGGGTCCGCCTGCACCGCCAGGTCGGCCGCCGCGTTCTCGATCATGTCCTCGCTGTAGGGCACGCCGACCGCGACATTGGCGCGCAGGTGGGCGGCGATGTCGTCGACGTCCAGGGTGTTCTCCAGCATGAAGGCGTAGGGCGGCATGATCGATTCCGGCACCACCTCGCGCGGATCGATCATGTGCGCCACGTGCCATTCGTTGGAGTACTTGCCGCCGACCCGGGCCAGGTCCGGCCCGGTGCGCTTGGAGCCCCACTGGAAGGGATGGTCGTACATGCTCTCCGCCGCCAGGCTGTAGTGGCCGTAGCGCTCGGCCTCGTCCCGGAACGGCCGGATCTGCTGCGAATGGCAGGTGTAGCAGCCCTCGCGGATGTAGATGTTTCGGCCGACCAGCTCCAGCGGCGTGTAGGGGCGCATCCCCTTCACCTTCTCGATCGTGCTCTCGATCGTGAACAGGGGCACGATCTCCACCAGGCCGCCGATCGAGACCGTGAGCAGCGACAGCACCAGAAGCAGGATGACGTTGCGCTCTATCTTTCCATGCCAGCCCATGACGCCCTCCTCATTCCGCGGGTTGCGCCAGGGGGGCGGCCGCTGCCCGGACTTCCTGCCGGACATCGCCGCGCGCCGTGCGCCAGAGGTTGTAGACCATGATCAGGGCGCCGATCAGGAAGAGCACGCCGCCCATCGCGCGGATCACGTAGTAGGGATGCATCTCGACCACGGTCTCGATGAAGGAGTACTGCAGGAAGCCGAGGTGGTCGTAGCTCTTCCACATCGTGCCCTGGAGGATGCCCGAGACCCACATTGCCGTGATGTAGAAGACGATGCCGATGGTCGCGATCCAGAAGTGGTAGCTGACCAGGCGCTCGGAATAGAGCTGGGACCGCCGCCAGAGGGCCGGCACCAGGTAGTAGACCGCGCCGAAGGACACGAAGGCGACCCAGCCCAGGGCGCCCGAGTGCACATGGCCGACCGTCCAGTCGGTGTAGTGCGACAGGGCGTTGACCTGCTTGATCGACATCACCGGGCCTTCGAAGGTGCTCATGCCGTAGAAGGCGACCGAGGTGACCAGGAAGCGCAGGACCGGGTCGGTGCGCAGTTTGTCCCAGGCCCCGGACAGGGTCATGATGCCGTTGATCATCCCGCCCCAGGACGGCATCCACAGCATCACCGAGAAGACCATGCCCAGGTTCTGGGCCCAGTCCGGCAGCGCCGTGTAGTGCAGGTGGTGCGGTCCGGCCCAGATGTAGAGGAAGATCAGCGCCCAGAAGTGGATGATCGACAGCCGGTAGGAATAGACCGGCCGGCCCGCCTGCTTGGGGATGAAGTAGTACATGATCCCCAGGAAGCCCGCGGTCAGGAAGAAGCCCACCGCGTTGTGCCCGTACCACCACTGGGTCAGGGCGTCCTGCACGCCGGAGAAGAGCGAATAGCTCTTGGCCCCGGTCCAGGACACCGGCACCGCCAGGTTGTTGACGATGTGCAGCATCGCGATGGTGACGATGAAGGCCAGGTAGAACCAGTTGGCCACGTAGATATGCGGTTCCTTGCGCTTCATCAGGGTGCCGACGAAGACCACCAGGTAGACCACCCAGACCAGGGTCAGCCAGAGGTCGACGTACCACTCCGGCTCGGCGTACTCGCGGCCCTGGGTGACGCCGAAGACGTAGCCGAGCGCGGCCATGACGATGAAGGCCTGGTAGCCGAAGAAGACGAAGAGCCCGAGGGCCTCGCCGCCGAAGAGGCTGGCCCGGGAGGTCCGCTGCACGACGTAGAGCGAGGTGCCCAGCAGCGCGTTGCCGCCGAAGGCGAAGATCGCCGCCGAGGTGTGGACCGGCCGCAGGCGGCCGAAGGTCGTCCACTCCAGCCCCAGGTTCAGCACCGGATAAGCGAGCTGGAGGGCGATCAGGACGCCCACGGCGAAGGCCGCCACCCCCCAGAACATGGTGGCGATGACGAAGTAACGGATGATCCGCTCGTTATAAGCGACGGCTTCCGTCCGGCCAGCGGCAGCGTCGGCCACGGCGACTTCGGCAACGGACATGGTGCCCCCTTCTCATCTTCTGTCGTTCGAAACCAGAACTCGGCAAACCCCAGAACTCGGCAAACCCCCGAACTCGGCGAACCAAGGCAAGGGAGGCCCGACCGCCGACTCCCGGCCGCACCTCCGTTTCGCAGTTGCAGCATATGGCAGATTCCGGGGCTTTGATCCAAATCAATTCGCCCGCTCTTGAGATTCCCTAGCCTGCGCGCCAAGCTAAGTGCGGCGCGCTTGGGACCATGCGCCGCGACCAGCCGGAGGTTTGAGCCGATGACCGAAGCAGTGCCCGTGTTCTCAACGCCTTCGCCCAAGATCCGCCGGGTCGGGCTCGATCGGCCCTGGGCCTGGCTGGCCGCGGGCTGGGGCGACCTGCGGAAGGCGCCGGCGGTCAGCCTGGGCTACGGCCTGGTCTTCGCCCTGGCCGGCTTCGTCATCCTGGCCCTGGTCTGGGCGGCCGGGATCTCGGCGGAGAGCTACGGCGGCTTCTTCATCGCCTTGCCGCTCACCGCCGGCTTCATGCTGGTCGGCCCGATCATGGCCGTCGGCCTCTACGAGGTGAGCAGCCGCCTGGCCAGGGGCGAAGTGGTCTCCCTGGGGATCGCCTTGTCGGCCTTCAAGCGCAATCCGGCCCAGATCGGCCTGATGGGCCTGGCCCTGATGCTTTTCCTGCTGTTCTGGATCCGCCTGGCGACCCTGATCTACGCCCTCTTCTTCGCCGGGAACCCGCCGGATCCGAACAACCTCATCATGGACGTGTTCTTCTCCGTCGAGTCGATTCCCTTCCTGATCGTCGGCGTCTCGGTCGGAGCGGTCCTTGCGGCCCTGGTCTTCGCCATCTCGGCGGTGTCGATCCCGATGCTGCTGGACCACAACGTCAACGTGATCCTGGCGATCGCGACCAGCGTGGCCGTGGTGCGCCACAACATCGCGCCGATGGCGGTCTGGGCGGCGCTGATCGTGCTCTTCACCGGGGCCGGACTGGTCACCGCCTATCTTGGGCTGGTGGTGGCGCTGCCGCTGATCGGCCACGCGACCTGGCATGCCTACCGGGACCTGGTCGAACAGGACGGCTGACCACCGCCTCCCGTTCAGGCCGCTCGTTTCGTGATCTTCGGGGTTAGCTGGCCCGCCAGAGTTCCGCGGCCTTGAAGGCCTGCGCCGCGCTGCGCGCCTCGGGCTTGTCCTCGACCAGGGGCCGATAGGCCATGTCGACGATCAGGATGTGGTGGGTCAGCCAGTTCTTCAGGTAGTCCAGCAGCTTCTCGTTGATCTCCGGCGCCGCCGCCTCGGGGTCCTCCTCGAAGCGCTTCGCCAGGGCCTGGATCTGCGCCGTAAAGTCCGCGTGCTCGACCTTGTGCTCCGCCAACTCCTGGAAGCCGCAGGCCTGAAGGACATGCTCCTCGCGGGCGAAGTGGAACTCGGCATAGCGCATCAGGGCAAAGATGCACTGCCGCAGGGCGCCCGCCTGGCCGGCGTTGTCCGCGAGCTGGTTGATGACCCGCACCAGCATCTTGTGGTCGTCGTCGAGCTCGGAAAGCCCGACGCTCATCTCCGGTGTCCACTCCATGAACGCCATGCCCGGCCCTCCAGCATCGATCTTAGGAACCAGACCCGAGTCTCCCTCGGAACCGCGCGAAGATCGTTGACTCAAGTCAATCGGCGGGCGCGGCGACGGCGGCTCGCGGCCGCCGCCGACTTCACGTAGGCTAGATCAAACTGCGTTTAATTGGGTTCAATTAAACGCAGATAATTTGATCTCTTTCATAGGGTCAGAGCAGCTTATCCGCGTTCGAATGAACGCGGGCTGCTCTGGCCCCCAAGATTCGGGAGGTTGGAGATGACGCAAGGCAAGCAGGCGCCGCTGAGGGTCGCCGTCGGCGGCTTCGGCGCGATCGGCAGGCAGGTCGCGCGCGCCCTGGATCGCGGCGTTCCGGGGCTGGAGCTGGTGGCCGTCTCGGCGCGCGACCGGGAGGCCGCGGCCCGGCGCCTGTCGGACTTCTCGCGGCCGGTCCCGGTCGTGGCGCTGGCCGAGCTGCCGGAGGTGTCCGAGGTCGTGGTCGAGTGCGTGCCCGCCGCCGCCTTCGCCGACCTGGCCGGGCCGGCGGTCGCCGCGGGGCGCAGGCTGGTCACGGTGAGCTGCGGCGTTCTGCTGCGGCGCTGGGACCTGGTCGAAAGGGCCGCGGAGAGCGGCGCCCAGATCATCGTGCCGAGCGGCGCCCTGCTCGGGCTCGACGCGGTCCGGGCCGCGGCCGAAGGCGAGATCCACGCGGTGCGCATGGTGACCCGCAAGCCGCCGGCCTCCCTGGCCGGGGCACCCTACCTGGAAGAGCGGGGGATCGACCTGGCGGGCCTAAGCGAGCCGCGCCGCATCTTCCAGGGCACGGCGCGCGAGGGGGCGGTGGGCTTCCCGGCCAACGTCAACGTCGCGGCGGCGCTCAGCCTCGCCGGGATCGGACCGGACCGCACCGAGCTGGAGATCTGGGCGGACCCGGCGCTGACCCGCAACACCCACCGGATCCGGGTCGAGGCCGACAGCGCGAGTTTCGAGATGCAGATCGAGAACCTGCCCAGCGAGGAGAACCCGCGCACCGGCAAGATCACGGCTCTGAGCGTGATCGCGACCCTGCGCGGCCTGACGGCGCCGCTGCGGGTCGGCGCCTGATCGGGAAGTGCGCTAGGACGCCTGCCGCTGCGCCGCCGGGGCTTCGCCCCTGGCCAGCTTCGCGGCCAGGAGGTTGTAGAGCCAGGCGAGCAGGGCGCCGCCGACCAAGCCGTCGGCGAAGCCCCAGGCCAGGCCGACCAGGCTGCCCAGCGGCGTGACGCTGTAGCCGAAGTAGATCTGCGCGGCCAGCGAGGGTCCGGGGTCGGCGCCGCCGGAGAGGATGACCCACCAGGTCAGGAAGAAGACGCTGCCGCCCCACCAGAGTGCGAAGGCGAGCGCGAAGGCCGGGACGTTGAGCTTCATGGTGGTTCCTCCGGAGTGGGCGGGTGGCTCACTCAGGGAAACAACCGGGGCCGTGCTTTGCTTCCCGCGTCAGGTCTCGCGGAGCTGCGAGACCTCGGCGCCGCTGCCGCGCGGCGGCAGCTGCCAGCCGGCCTGCTGGTGGCGCCAAAGGGTGAAGGCGGCGATCAGCAGCAGGGCGCCGGCCAGGATCGGGCGGACCACCCCTTCCATCAGGAACAGCGGCAGCACGATGGCGGCGCAGAAGGCCGGGAAGTAGAACAGGGTCCAGCGGGCCTCGTGGCGCCGGGCCTGGTACCAGGGGAAGACGGCCGAGAACAGCGAGATCACCAGGAAGAACAAGGCCCAGGGCCGGGTCACGAAGAGCGAGATGTCGTCCGAGATCGCCAGGGCCCGGGAGAGGTTGAGCTCCGCCACGTGGCCCAGGACGACGCCCAGGATCATCGGCGGCAGCGGGAAGCCGAGGGTCTTCAGGACGTAGCCCAGGACCCCGAAGACGAAGAGGGTCCAGATGTCGAAAGTGACGTTGTTCAGCGCGAAGACCCCGATCGCGCAGTACAGCAGGATCACCGAGGCCAGGGTGTACATCGGCACCCGCACCACCAGCAGGAAGGCGCGCAGGCAGACCGCCTGCATGGCGATCATGATGAAGTGCGCCAGGAAGAAGGCGACGAAGATCGCGTAGGCGAGCTGCGGGTTGTCGGAGATGAAGGTCGGGCTGGGCTGGACGTTGTGGATCAGGAGGGCGCCCAGCATGACCGCGGTCACCACGTCGCCGGGAATGCCCAAGGCCATCATGGTGATCAGGGCGCCGCCGGCGGTCGCGTTGTTGGAGGATTCCGGCGCGATGATGCCCTCGGGCGTGCCGCTGCCGAAGGCCTCGGGATTGCGCGAGGCCTTCTTGGCCTGGTCGTAGGCCAGGATGTTGGAGATCGAGCCGCCGGCCGCCGGCAGGATGCCGGTGAAGGTGCCGATCAGGGCGGAGCGGACCAGCTGCGCCCAATGGCGGAAGATCTGGCGCACCGCCTTGAGGTGCTCGACCCGCACCGCCTGGGCGCTCTTCTCCATCAGGGGCCGGCGCGCGGCGGCCACGTCGCGCACGTCGCTCAGGAGCTGGCTGAAGGCGAAGAGCCCGACCAGCACCGGCAGGAAGGCGAAGCCCTGCCTGAGGGCGTCGACGCCGAAGTCGAAGCGGGCGACGCCGTTGACCTCGTCCTCGCCGATGGTCGCGACCAGGAGGCCTAGCAGGCCGGCGATCACGCCCTTGACCAGGTTCTCGCCGGACAGGCTGGCGGTGATGGTCAGGGCGAAGAGCACCAGGGCGAAGTAGTCCCAGGGCCCGAACTCCAGGCCGATGCGCGCGAGCTGCGGCGCCAGGGCGACCAGCAGGCAGGCGCTGAGGATGCCGCCGAAGAAGGAGGACCAGATGCCGATGCCCAGCGCCAGGCCGGGGCGGCCGCCGCGCGCCATGGGAAAGCCGTCGAAGGTCGTCGCGACCGAGGAGGGCGTGCCGGGGATCCCGGTCAGCATCCCCGACATCAGGCCGCCGGACAGGCCGCCGACGAAGACCCCGATCATGGTCGCCAGGCCCTCGACCGCGCTCAGCCCGAAGGTGAAGGGCAGGGTCAGGACCACCGCCATGGTGATGGTGAAGCCCGGGATCGAGCCGGCGATCAGGCCGGCCGAGACGCCGAGGAACATCAGCATCAGGTTGCCCAGCGAGAAGACCTCCGAGAAGGCGCCGCTCAGGTTTTCGATCAGCATGTCCGTGCCGCCCCCCGGTCCCGGTCTACTGCAGGTTCAGGATGATGCCGCCCGGCAGGAAGACGCCGAGTGCGTAGGTGAAGATCGCCCACATCGCGCCGACCGAGACCACCGCGATGGCCAGGTGAAGCGGCAGCTGCGCCAGCTTGCCGCCGCCGAGGATGGTCAGCATCACCAGGACGAAGAGGATGCCGCCCAGGAGCATGCCGAGAACCGGCAGGCTGACCAGGAAGGCGAGGAACAGCGCATAGCAGATCAGCGGGTTGCGGTAGCGCCGCAGCCAGGCGCCCAGGCCGCCGCCCTCGCCCGGCGCGGGCGGCCGGCGCAGCGCCTGGGTCAGCAGCAGCAGCGAGAAGAGGCTGAGCGCCCCGAGGATGATCTGCGGCCAGACCGAGGACTGCAGGGTCCCGTAGTTCGTCGTCTCGATTTCGAAGCTGGCGGCGATGAAGACCCCGCAGAACAGCAGGAGAAAGACCGCCGAGACCGAATCCCGATTGATGCGAGTCTGCATGGTCCGAACCGATTTGAAAGGAAACAGGGTTGGCCCGGGCGGCGACGCGGAGGGGGTGCCCTCCGCGGATCGCCGCCCGGGCCGTGAAGACTTGGCGGCCTCAGCCTTCCTTGTACATTCCGACTTCGGTCGCGATGCGCTTCCAGGTGCTGAAGGTGTCCTCGAAGTAGCTGCGATAGCCGTCGGGGCCCAGGTAGTTGACGCTGGTGCCCTTGGCGGTCATGGCCTCGATGACCGCCGGATCCTCGGCCGCCTTCTTCAGCAGCGCCGCGTAGTGGTCGATGACCTCCTTCGGCGTGCCCTTGGGCAGCACGATCCCGCGGTCGGTGCCGTAGATCAGGTCGTAGCCCTGCTCCTTGGCCGTCTTCACGTCGCCGATCTCGGGGTTCCGCTCGGCGGTGGTGATGCCCAGGGCCTTGAGCTCGCCGGTGGCGATGTACTTCTTGGCCGAGGCCAGGTTGATCTCGCCCAGCTCGATGTTCTTGGCCAGAAGGGCGGTCATGCGCTGGCGCGTGCCGTCATAGGAGACGTGCTTGAACTTGATCCCGGCCGCGTCCTCCAGCAGCAGGAAGACGAAGTGGCTGGTCGAGCCCAGGGTGCCGCCGGCGATGATCTCGCCCGGCTTCTCCTTGGCCGCCGCCACCAGCTCGGACAGGTCGTTGTAGGGCACGTCCGGGTTGGCGCCGAAGATGGCGGGCGTGCGGGTCAGCAGGGCGACCGGCTCGAAGGCGTCCCAGGTGAAGTCGACCCGGCCGCTGAGGAAGCTGGTCAGCGCGCTCTGATGGATCGCGAAGAGCGTGCAGCCGTCGGCCTTGGCGCCCTTGGCCTCCTTGGCGCCCTTGTTGCCGCCCTGGCCGCTGATGTTGACGACCTGGAGCTGCGGCTTCGCGCCTTGCTTGTTCACGGATTCGACGAAGGTCCGGAAGATCACGTCGGTGCCGCCGCCGGCGCCCCAGGGCACGATCAGCTTGGCGGTCCGGCAGGGGATATCGGCCGCCTGGGCGCTGGTCCCGGTGGCAGCCAGCGCCAGGGCCGCGAAGGCGGCACCGGCCATCCAAACACTCGCTCTCAACATCACTCCTCCCTTAGGTACAAGAACCCCGCCAAATCCCCCGCCCCGGGGGACCTGTGAACAGGGCACCGATGATCGGATCGATTATAGGCAGATCGCGACGGCCGCGGCCAGACAGCGGCTATCGCGAATCCCGCCCATGTTCCTCTAGCGCTGGGTGTTGTACCAGCGGACGAACTCGTTGAAGAGCTCCTGCCTCTGCTGATCGGAGATGTCCTGCACGCCCGTGGACTGCTGGAAGGTCGTCAGGAAGCGGTTGAAGGCGGTCTTGAGGTCGCTGGCCGGCGCGTTTCTGTTGGTCGCCAGCCACTCCTCGGCCGCCGCGAAGCGGGTCCAGCCGGGCACCTTGGCCGCCAGGTTGATGGAACGCCACTTCGGGTTCCGCGGCTCCTGGCGCAGCTTCTCGAAGTTGCTGAAGAAGCGGTCCACGAACCTCGAGACCCGGCGATAGCGCTCGGTCCCCTTCGGCCAGGCATAGGTGGCGAGCACGACGCTGGTGGCGACGGTCTGGACCGCCTGGCCCGGCGGGATCACCGCCGGATAGGCATCGGCCTTCAGAGTGGCCGGCAGGTAGACCTCGAGCAGCTTCGCGTAGTTCGGGTTGGGGTTCTGGGGATCGGTCAGCGGGACGAAGTGCAGGTTGTCCTCCGGCTTGATGCCGGTGAAGGCCGGCAGCGGGGAACCGGCCATGCGCGCCATGGCCGCGATCTCGCCGTTCTTGAGCTTGAGGGTCGCCAGATCCTGGTCCAGGTAGACCGGCTCGACGTCGATGCCGAGGATCCGGAAGACCGTCTGGCTGCCGATGTCGGTCGCGCTCAAGGGCTTCCAGAAGTTGACCTTCTTGCCGCGAAGCTGTTCCAGGCTCCGGATGTCCCTGCGGGCCATGACGTGGAACTCGGCGTTGTACAGCTTGGCGATGTAGTGGATCACCCGGTCGACGTTGCCG
The DNA here is from genome assembly GCA_028282935.1 of Kiloniellales bacterium. Lineage (GTDB taxonomy): Bacteria > Pseudomonadota > Alphaproteobacteria > Kiloniellales > JAKSBE01 > JAKSBE01. The sequence continues at coordinate 527 of JANQGU010000106.1, read as the reverse complement.
TAGAGCTGCTGGTCCCGATTCTTGAAGTAGGCGAAGTAGCCGGATTCGGTCAGCCCCATGTCGACGCCCTTCAGCATCAGGATGTCGCGCATGTTCTGTGCACCGCCGCGGCCGATCACCGGCAGGATGCGCAGGTCGTTGCCCCGGGTGTCGTCGAGAACGTTCTGCAGGTCCTCGACCAGCTTGATGTAGGTGCCCGAGCGGCCCGCGGCCATGATCGTGACCGTGTTGGCGTTGGCGGCGGCGCTTTCCTTCTGGAACTTCGCGGAGCCGGGGGATGACTGCGCCGTCTGCAGCTTCCCGGAGTCGGGGGATGACTGCGCCATCGCGGCGCCCGCGCTCCCGAGCGCGACCAAACAGGCCAGGAACACAGCCATGCTCCTGACCTTCGACTTTTCAAGCAAACTCATCTGGGAACTCCCTGTTCCGGAACTGCGCGGCGCTACGATTAGCCCGAGGCGCTGAGCTAAACAAGAGTCCCAGAAATGACAAAGAGATGACGCTGCGCCACGGCGGAATGGAAGGCC
>JANQGU010000036.1 GCA_028282935.1 Kiloniellales bacterium | reverse complement strand
GGCCCGGCAGGGGCTGTCGCGAAAGATAGTCCATTGGCCGGAAGCGGCAAAGCCGCTAGCGTCAGCCGCCGCGGGCGCCGGAGTCGAAGGGGCGCCGGCGCCGCGCGCGGGGGTCGGACGACGGGGGTCGGACGACGGGGGTCGGACGACGGGGGGATGGTCAGGGGGGATGGTCACGGGGTCGATGGTCAGGGTTCTCGAGTTCCTCGGCGGCAACGCCATCCCGGCGCTGTTCCTGGGCGTCTTCCTCGGCCTGCTGCTGCCCGACCTGGCCGCCCTGGCGCGGCCCCTGCTCGGCCCCTGCGTCGTCATCCTCCTGCTGGCCACCCTGCTGCGGGTCGACTGGGACGGGCTGCGGCTCTACGCCCGCCGTCCCGGCCTCGGCATCCTGGCGACCGCCTGGCTGCTGATCGTCTCGCCGATCCTGGTCTGGGCGCTGGTCGTGCCCCACGGGCTGCTGCCGCCGGCGCTCAGCACCGCGCTGGTGCTGATGGCGGCGGCGCCGCCGATCCTGGGCGCCACCTCGATCGCCATCATCCTCGGCCTGGACGGCGCGCTGATCATGGTGGTCACCCTGCTGGCGAGCCTGCTGGCCCCGCTGACCATTCCGCCCCTGGCCCTGGCGCTGCTGGGCCTGCAGCTCGAGGTCTCGGTCCTCGAGTTCACCCTGCGCCTCTCGGCCGTGGTCTTCCTGGCTTTCGCCGGCGCCCTGGTCCTGCGGCGCCTGACCTCGCCGGCCTGGCTGGCCAGCCGCGCCCGGCACATCGACGGCCTGGTCGTGATCGTCATGGTCGTCTTCGCGGTGGCGATCATGGCCGGGGTCACCGACACCCTGATCGCGCGCCCCGGCACCGTCGCCCTCTGGGTCGCCGCCGCCTTCCTTGCCAACCCCCTGCTCCAGGCCCTGGGCGCGCTGGCCTTCCTCTGGCTGGGACGCCGCGCCGCGCTGACCATCGGCCTGGCCACCGGCAACTGCAACATGGGCCTGCTGATGGCCGCCCTGCCGCCGGACAGCGACTACGACGTCTTCCTGTTCTTCGCCCTGGCACAACTGCCGATGTACATGCTGCCGGCGGCACTCTCGCCGCTCTACCGCCGGGCCGGGACGGGCGCGGGTCCGAGCGCCTGAGCCCAGGCCGGCCGGCACCCTATCTTCTTGGCTTCGCTGCGATACCTGCGGCGCCAGGGCAATTCTCTGTCCGTTTTTCATCGGCGCAGGCCCGGCTGGCCTTTCCCGCGTCGTTATGATAATGCGACTGCGCGTCGCCGTTTCTCCAGAGGCGGTCGGGCAGTCGGCCAAGGGCAAAGGTGAGTGGCCGGGCTGCCCGCAAGGAGTGGAGAGCGGCGGAGCCCGGGCTGGCTAGGGATGGCTAGGACACCCGGGGGCGAAGTGTGTCCGCTCGAGCCTTGGGGGCGGGCAAAGAAAGATGATCAGGACGAGAGGAGGCCCATGCGCTTCATTCGAACCTGGCTGGTCGCGGCGATCCTAGCGGTCTCTTTGAGTGCCTGCGCGTCCCAGCCCCAAGAACAAGACGAAACCGCTCTCGGGTTCCAGGAGATTCCGGACCCGCTGGAGCCCTTGAACCGGACGGTCTTCGACCTCAATCTGCTGGTCGACGACCTGCTCATCAGGCCCATCGCCGAGCCTTACAGCGAGCTGGTTCCCATCTTCGTGCAGGACATCATCCGCAACCTGGTGCGCCTGGCCGACACGCCGGTCAGCATGGCGAACGCGATCCTGCAGGGCGACCTGGACGCGATGGAGAACATCACGGCGCGCCTGCTGATCAACCTGACCATCGGCGTCGGCGGGCTCTTCGACGTCGCGGCCGACAGCGGCTATCCCTACCGCAGCGAGGACTTCGGCCAGACCCTCGGGGTCTGGGGCGTCGACCCCGGCTTCTACCTGGTGCTGCCGATCTTCGGCCCGAGCAGCGCCCGCGACGCCGGCGGCAAGGTGGTCGACATATTCTTCGACCCCCTCACCTATCTCGGCGGCTTCGAGCTCGCCGGCATCGACGGCCGCTACGACGAGGCCCGAACCGCGAGCACCGCCAAGACCCTGGCCGGCGGCCTCGATCTGCGGGCCCGCAACATCGATTCCCTGGACGACCTGCGCCGGGATTCCGTCGACTTCTACGCCCGGGTGCGCAGCCTCTGGCACCAGAACCGGCAGGCCGAGATCCGCAACGGCGAACCTGGGGACGCCCCGCTTCCTGATTTTCCCGACGACTTCCTGGACGATCTGGAGGACGAGGAAGAGGCCTCGGAGGACGCACCCGCGGAGGGAGACGCGCCGGCGCCTTAGCCTTTGCCTTTTCGCGCGGGGGCGGCAGGAATCCACAAGCACTAGGCCCATAACCACTAGGCCCACAACCACTAGGCAGGGAGCCAAGTACCGATGGTCAGGGGGGGACGGCGGCCGTTCGCGACGGTCGTCATGACGATGTGTTTCTATCTGGCGGCGGCCGGATCGGCGGCGGCGGAAGACAAGGACGCCGGGAGCTTTCTGGTCTCGCTGAGTCAGCGGGCGATCGCGGAGCTGAGCGACCAGTCGATCGGCGACGCCGAACGGCAGCAGCGCTTCCGCGATCTTCTGGAGACCAACTTCGACATGAGGGCGATCGGCCGCTTCGTGCTGGGCGTCTATGCGCGCGGCGCCGATCCCTCGGAGCAGGCGGCTTTCCTCACCACCTTCAAGGAAGTCCTCGCCCAGCGCTTCCTGCCCTACTTCAGGGACTACCGCGGCGAGGCCTTCGCCATCGACGAGATCAAGCCCGATCCGACCAACCCCAAGCTCAGCCTGGTGGTTTCCAGCATCACCCTGGAAAACGGCAACAAGCTGCCGGTGGGCTGGCGGATCCGCCGGGCGAACGGCAGCTTCAAGATCATCGACGTGGTCGCGGAAGGGGTGAGCCTGGCGATCACCTTCCGCTCCGAATACACATCGGTGCTCAAGCGCTCCAACGGCGACCTGCCCGGCCTGACCGCCGAGCTGCGCGCGAAGCTCGCCAGCGGTGGCTTCACGCCCGAGCGGGACTGAGCCCCGCGCCAGGGCCCAGCAGGTCAGGGCCCAACGGATTAGGGGCCTATCGGGTCAGGGGCTTGTACTTGATCCGGTGCGGGCGGTCGGCCTCGTCGCCCAGGCGGCGTTTGCGGTCGGCCTCGTAGTCCTCGTAGTTGCCCTGGAACCAGACCACCTGGCTGTCGCCCTCGAAGGCCAGGATGTGGGTCGCGACGCGGTCGAGGAACCAGCGGTCGTGGCTGATGATCAGGGCGCAACCGGCGAAGTCGTCCAGCGCCCCCTCCAGGGCCCGCAGGGTATCCACGTCCAGGTCGTTGGTCGGCTCGTCCAGCAGCAGCACGTTGGCGCCGGACTTCAGCATCTTGGCCAGGTGGACCCGGTTGCGCTCGCCGCCCGAAAGCTGCCCGACCTTCTTCTGCTGGTCCGGCCCGCGGAAGTTGAAGGCGCCGACGTAGGCGCGCGAGGGCGTGGTCTTCTTGCCGAGCTCGATCTGCTCCAGGCCGTCCGAGATCTCCTCCCAGACGGTCTTGTCCGCGGCCAGGCTGTCGCGGGACTGGTCGACGTAGCCGAGCTTTACGGTCTCGCCGACCTTCAGGCTGCCAGCGTCGGGCTGCTCCTGGTCGACCAGCATCCGGAACAACGTGGTCTTGCCGGCGCCGTTGGCGCCAATGATCCCGACGATGCCCGCCGGCGGCAGCTGGAAGTCCAGGTCTTCGATCAGCAGCTTGTCGCCGAAGCCCTTCCTGAGGCCCTCGGCCTCGATCACCAGGTCGCCGAGGCGCGGACCCGGCGGGATCACGATCCGGCCCGGCTCGGGCGCGGCCGCGCCGCCCTCGGCCAGGAGCTTCTCGTAGGCCGAGAGGCGCGCCTTGGACTTTGCCTGGCGCGCCCGCGGGCTCTGCTGGATCCACTCCAGCTCGCGCGACAGGGTCCGCTGCCGGGCCGCCTCGGCCTTGCCCTCCTGGGCCAGGCGCTTCTGCTTCTGCTCCAGCCAGCCGGAGTAGTTGCCCTCGAAGGGGATGCCGCGGCCGCGGTCGAGCTCCAGGATCCAGCCGGCGACGTGGTCCAGGAAGTAGCGATCGTGGGTCACGGCCACCACCGTGCCCTGGTAGTCCTGCAGGTGCCGCTCCAGCCAGGCCACCGATTCGGCGTCCAGGTGGTTGGTCGGCTCGTCCAGCAGCAGCAGGTCGGGCTTCTGCAGCAGCAGCCGGGCGAGCGCCACCCGGCGCCGCTCGCCGCCGGAGAGCGTGCTGACGTCGGCATCGCCCGGCGGACAGCGCAGGGCGTCCATGGCGATCTCGACCGTGCGCTCCAGGTCCCAGGCGTCGGCGGCGTCGATCTGCTCCTGCAGCTCGGCCTGCTCGGCGATCAGGGCGTCCATCTCCTCCGGCGTCAGTTCGTCGGCGAAGCGGGCGCTGACCGCCTCGAAACGGTCCAGCAGGGCCTTGGTCTCGGCCATGCCCTCCATGACGTTGCCGGCCACGTCCTTCGTGGGATCGAGCTCCGGCTCCTGCGGCAGGAAGCCCACGCTGGCGCCCTTGGCGGCCCAGGCCTCGCCCACGAAGTCGTCGTCGAGCCCGGCCATGATCTTCAGCAGGGTTGACTTGCCGGCGCCGTTCAGGCCCAGGACGCCGATCTTCGCCCCCGGCAGGAAGGACAGCCAGATGTCCTTGAGGACCTCGCGGCCGCCCTTGAAGGTCTTGCCGAGGCCCTTCATGACATAAACGTACTGATAGGACGCCACGCTCGTCTCCGGAATGAGGCCAGAGCAGCCTGTGTTCGCTCGAACGCGGACAGGCTGCTCTATCTATGTGAAACAGATCGAGTTACCTGCGCCCAATCGGTTCCAATCGAGCGCGGCGTGATCTGGGAACCGGCCGGGGTTCTATCCCAGCGCTCAGGCGCTGGCAATGCCCGCCAGGGGAGGCTAGTCTGGAGTCTGGCCGAGAAGGACGCCCCCAAGCTTTGGATAAGAGGGGTGCCGGGGCTTAGGGAGGCTGGCCGGATGTCGCATTCCGTCCTGGTCGTGGACGACGAACCCAACATCGTGATGTCCCTGGAGTTCCTGATGGAACAGGCGGGGTTCGAGGTTCGCGTTGCGGCCGACGGCGAGGCCGCGCTCAAGGCCATGGAGGACAAGCTCCCCGACCTTGTGCTGCTCGACGTCATGATGCCGAAACGCGACGGCTACGACCTCTGCCAGATGATCCGCGCCAAGCCGGAATGGAAGAAGGTCCGGATTATCATGCTGACCGCCAAGGGCCGCGAGGTGGAGCGCGAAAAGGGCATGGCGCTGGGCGCCGACGACTACGTGACCAAACCCTTCTCGACCCGCGAGCTGGTCGAGCGCGTCAAGACCTTCCTGGAGGACCGGGAGAGCTGAGGACGAAGGCTCAGGAGCTCACCCGGGAATGACGACACGCCGCTTCTTCGTCCTGATCTTCCTCGCCCTCGGCATCCTGGGTCTGAGCGCGGTCCTGGGTCTCGCCAGCTTCGCCTTCGTCTCCCTGAGCGGCAGCGAGTCCGAGGCGCTCGGCAAGATCCTGCTGTTCGGCGCCGTCCTGGCCCTCGGCTTCGTCGCCTCGGCGCTCTTCGCCTGGGTGATCGTCGAGCAGCGTCTGGTCCGGCCCCTGTCGCGCCTGACCAGCCGGCTTCACACGATCAGCCGCGCCGGCGCCGAGGCGGGCGTGGAGATCGCCGGCGCCCATACCCTGGGGCCGCTGCACGAGGCCATCAAGGAGGCCAGCCGCGAGCTGCGGACGGCGCGCAGCGAGGTGGTCAAGGCCATGGCCATCGCGAGCGCGCGCAGCGAAGAGCAGCGCGGCTGGCTGGAGGCGATCCTGCGCGACCTCAGCGAGGCGGTCGTGGTCTGCAACCTGGAGCACAAGATCCTGCTCTACAACAAGGCGGCCCAGCTCGCCCTGGGGGCGCCGGAGAACACCGGCCTCGGCCGGCCGATCCTCGATCTGGTCGGGGAGGAAGCGGTCTGCCACGCCCTCAGCCGCCTGCGCCGGCGGGCCAAGACCAGGGAAGCGGCAAGCCACTCCGAGACCGCCGACCTGCTGTGCCTGGGCAAGGCGAGCGGCAGCCTTCTGCACGGCCGGATGACCCTGATCTTCGATCCCGAGGGCAACGCCCGCGGCTACGTTGTGGTCTTCTCCGAGGCCGGCCGGGAGCGCGCCCGCTTCGCCGAGCGCGACCTTCTGCTGCGCCGGGCCACCGAGGGCTTCCGGGGCCCGCTCGCCAACCTGCGGGCGGCGGTCGAGACGATGATCGAGCACCCCGAGCTGGACGCCGCCCGCCGGCAGGGCTTCGACCGGGTCGTCGCCGAGGAGAGCCAGCGGCTCTGCGATCAGCTCGAGACGCTGACGGCCTCCCACGAGGCGCTCAAGTCCGAGGCCCTGCTGCTGGGCAACGTCCTGGCGCGCGACCTTTTCGAGTCCCTGATCGAGGAACTGGAAGCCGAGGCCGGTCCGCGCCTGCAGGTCGAGGGCGGCGAGATCTGGCTGCGCGGCGACAGCCTGGCCCTGCAGTGGGTCCTGACCCGCCTGATCCGCAAGCTGGCGGATACCCGGAAGGCCGAGAGCTTCACCCTGGCGGCGATCCGGCAGGACGGCCGCAGCGCGCTCGACCTGCATTGGCCGAGCGAGGCGCTGCCGCAGCGCGACCTCGATCTCTGGCTGCAGGAGCGCCTCGACGACGGGGCGACCGCGGGCTCGCTCCAGGAGATCCTCGAACAGCACGGCGCCGAGGTCTGGAGCCTCGGCGATCGGCCGGAAGCGCCCGGGCTTCGCCTCGCCCTGCCGGCGGGCAAGCCACCGAGCGGCCCCGAGATGCCCGGCGCGCTGCCACCCCGGCCGGAGTTCTACGACTTCGACCTGTTCCACGGCCAGGCGCCCCCGGAGGCGGTCGGCGACCGCAGGCTCTCCGAGCTGTCCTACGTCGTCTTCGATACCGAGACCACCGGCCTCAACCCCTCGGGCGGCGACGAGATCATCCAGATCGCCGGGGTCCGGGTGGTCAACGGCCGCATACTGACGGGCGAGACCTTCGAACGCCTGGTCAATCCCGGCAAGCCGATCCCGAGGGCCTCGATCCGCTTCCACGGGATCACCGACGACATGGTCCGGGACGGTCCCGCGGCGCGGGAGATCCTGCCGCAGTTCCACCGTTTCGCCGCGGACGCCGTGCTGATCGCCCACAACGCCGCCTTCGACATGAAGTTCCTCCGGCTCAAGGAGGCCACCTGCGGCGTCGTCTTCGACAACCCGGTGCTGGACACCCTGCTGCTGTCGGTCTGGCTGCACCCGGAGGAGCAGAACCACAGCCTGGACGCCATCGCCGAGCGGCTGGGCATCGAGATCTGGGGCCGGCACACCGCCATGGGAGACACCATGGTCACGGCCGAGGTCTTCCTGGCCATGCTCAAGCTGCTCGAGGCGCGCGGCATCGCCACCTTGAGCGCCGCTTTCAAGGCCTCGGAGGAGATGGTCGAGGTCCGGCGCCTTCAAGAGGAGTTTTAGCTTTTCCAAAGGCTTCCTTGCCGGTGCCAAGCCCGGCCGCCGGGTGTAGACTTGATCGTCGAGACCCACCCCGGGCGGATCGCCGGAGAGACCAGGCATGCCGAGGCGCGGAACCAGCGGTGAACGCCATCTGGCCCTTTTCCTTCTGGGCCTGGTCCTGCTGAGCCCGCCCCTGCTGTCGATCTTCGACGGGCCCGGCTGGCTGTTCGGCATCCCGCTGCTCTACATCTACCTCTTCGCCGCCTGGGGCGCGCTGATCTGCCTGACCGCCCTGGCCGCCGAGCGCTGGCGGCGGTTTTCCGGACACCGCCCGCAGGCCGGCCGCAAGCAGGACCCCCTCACCCGGGACAACCTTGGGCAGGACCGCTTCGGGCAGGAAGGGGACTGAGCCATGCTGTCCGGCTGGGTCGTCCTGCCCGTCGCCTGCGCCTATCTCTGCCTGCTCTTCGCGATCGCCTACTATGGCGACAAGCGCGCCGAGGAAGGCCGCAGCCTGATCGCCAATCCCTACATCTACACCCTGTCGATCGCGGTCTACTGCACCTCCTGGACCTTCTACGGCAGCGTCGGCCGGGCGGCGCAGGCGGGGGTCGCCTTCCTGCCGATCTACCTCGGGCCGACCCTGACCTTCGTGCTCTGGTGGTTCGTACTGGCGAAGATCATCCGGATCAGCAAGGTCAACCGGATCACCTCGATCGCCGACTTCATCTCCTCGCGCTATGGCAAGAGCACGATGATCTCGGGCCTGGTGACGGTGATCGCGGTGGTCGGGATCATGCCCTACATCTCGCTGCAGCTGAAAGCCGTCTCGACCAGCTTCAACCTGCTGCTCCACTACCCCAACCTCGAGGCCTCGCCGCGGATCTTCGAGGTCCCCTTCCCCGCCGACACCGCCTTCCTGGTCACCACCGCCCTGGCGATCTTCACGATCCTCTTCGGCACCCGGCAGATCGACGCGGCGGAGCACCACGAGGGCATGGTCGCCGCGATCGCCTTCGAGTCGATCGTCAAGCTGGTCGCCTTCCTGGCGGTCGGGCTCTTCGTCACCTTCGGGCTCTATGGCGGCTTCGCCGACCTCTTCGCCGTGGCCGGCGCCCGGCCCGAGATCGCCCGCCTCTTCTCGATCCAGGACGGCGGCTACAGCCAATGGGTGACCCTGACCCTGCTGTCCATGGCCGCGATCATCTGCCTGCCGCGGCAGTTCCAGGTGACGGTGGTCGAGAACGTCGACGAGACCCACCTGCACAAGGCGGTCTGGCTGTTCCCGCTGTACCTGCTGGCGATCAACATCTTCGTGCTGCCGATCGCTCTGGCCGGGCTGATGCAGTTCCCGGGCGGCAGCGTCGACGCCGACACCTTCGTGCTCACCCTGCCGCTTGCCGCCGAGCAGGACGGCCTGGCGCTCTTCGTCTTCATCGGCGGGCTGTCGGCGGCGACCGGCATGGTGATCGTCGCGACCATCGCGCTCAGCACCATGGTCTGCAACGACCTGGTGATGCCGACCCTGCTGCGCCTGCCCGGGCTGCGCCTGTCGGAGGAGCGCGACCTGACCGGCCTGCTGCTGGCGATCCGGCGCGGCAGCATCATCCTGATCCTGGCGATGAGCTACATCTACTACCGCTACATCGGCGAATCCTACGCCCTGGTCACCATCGGCCTGGTCTCCTTCGCCGCCGCGGCGCAGTTCGCCCCGGCCATCATCGGCGGCATCTTCTGGAAGGGCGGCACGCGGACCGGCGCCCTGATCGGCCTCAGCCTCGGCTTCGCGCTCTGGGCCTACACCCTGTTCCTGCCGTCGATGGCCCGTTCCGGCTGGCTCAGCCTCGCCTTCGTCGAGCAGGGGCCCTTCGGGATCGAGCTTCTGCATCCCTACCGGCTCTTCGGCCTGGAGGGCCTGGACCAGGTCACCCACGCCCTGTTCTGGAGCCTGTTCGGCAACATCGGCGGCTACATCATCGGCTCCCTCTTCAGCCAGGAGAGCGCGCTGGAGCGAATCCAGGCGGCGATCTTCGTCGACGTCTTCCGCCACAGCGAGAGCCAGCGCGGCTCGGGCCTCTGGCGCGGCACCGCGACCTTCGCCGACGTCTACGACGTGGTCGTGCGCTTCCTGGGCAAGCAGCCCGCCGACCGGGCCTTCGCCCGCTACGCCGCCGAGCGCAACCTCAACCTGGACCGGCTGGAGGAGGCGGATTCCCGCCTGCTGCACTTCACCGAGCGCCTGCTGGCCGGCGCCATCGGCGCGGCCTCGGCGCGGGTCATGCTCGCCTCGGTGGTCAAGGGCGAGATGATCCGGATCGACGAGGTCATGAAGATCCTGGACGAGACCTCCCAGGTGATCGAGTACAGCCACCGCCTGGAGCAGAAGTCGAGCGAGCTGGAGCACGCCTATTCCGACCTGCGCGCCGCCAACCAGCGCCTGACCGAGCTGGACCGGCTGAAGGACGACTTCATCTCGACGGTCAGCCACGAGCTGCGCACGCCGCTGACCTCGATCCGCTCCTTCAGCGAGATCCTCTTCGACAACCCCTCGCTCGACCTCGCTCAGCGCGGCGCGTTCCTCAACGTCATCATCAAGGAAAGCGAGCGCCTGACCCGGCTGATCAACCAGATCCTCGACCTGGCGAAGATGGAAGCCGGCCGCATGGAGTGGAAGATGGCCGACCTCGACCCGGGACCGGCGATCGAGGAGGCCTTGGCCGCGACCCATGGCCTGTTCCGGGAGCGCGGGGTCGCGCTGGAGGTCGACCTGCCGGCCCGCTTGCCGGCGGTCCACGCCGACCAGGACCGCCTGGTTCAGGTCCTCGTGAACCTCCTGTCCAACGCGGTGAAGTTCTGCGATCCGGAAGACGGCCGGGTTACGGTCGAGACCCGGCCGCAGGCCGCGGACCTGCTGATCGTGGTCGGCGACAACGGGGTCGGCCTGTCCCGCGAGGAGCAGCGCCGCGCCTTCGAGAAGTTCCAGGCCCTGCGCGAGGACCTGGCCCACAACCTGCAAGGCACCGGTCTGGGCCTGCCGATCTGCCGGCAGATCGTCGAGCACTTCGGCGGCCGGATCTGGGTCGAGAGCAAGCCCGGCCAGGGCGCCCGCTTCGCCTTCACCCTGCCCTACCCGGAAGCCGCCCGGGCCGCGCTGGGCACCGCCGCCAAGTAGCGCCGCCAAGCCATGCCGCCCGGCTGAAAAAGCTTCAGGTCCGCCTGCAGACAACTCGTTTGCCCGGCCCCAGCGCCGACGCGACAGTGGCGCCTTCCGAGATCGAAGGAGCGCCCCGCCATGCCGAGCCCAGTCCTTTGCGAAGTTGCCGAAGGCATCGCCACGCTGACCCTCAACCGGCCGGAGAAGCTGAACGCCATCAGCTACGCCCTGGCCGACGCCCTGATGGCGCGGCTGGACGATCTGGAGGCCGACCCGGAGGTGCGGGCCGTCATCCTGACCGGCGCGGGCGAGAAGGCCTTCTCGGCCGGTGCCGACATCCACGAATTCTCCGAAAGCGTCCGCCGGGGCGCGGAGGCGGCGCTGCGGGACTTCGTCCGCCGCGGCCAGGCCATGACCGCGCGGCTGGAGGCCTACGAGAAGCCGATCATCGCCGCGGTCAACGGCTTGGCCTTCGGCGGCGGCTGCGAGATCACCGAGGCCGTGCCCCTGGCCATCGCCAGCGACGCCGCGGTCTTCGCCAAGCCGGAAATCCGCCTGGGGATGCCGCCGACCTTCGGCGGCACCCAGCGCCTGCCGCGCCTGTCGGGCCGCAAGCGGGCGCTTGAGCTGCTGCTGACCGGCGACGGCTTCCCGGCCTCCAGGGCGCTGGAGATCGGCCTGGTGAACGCGGTGGTGCCGCCGGCCGAGCTGCTGCCCGCCGCCCGCGCGCTGGCGGGGCGCATCTTGCGCCATTCGCCCCTGGCGGTGGCCGCGATCCTGAGGGCGGCGACCCGCGGACTCAACGCGACCATCGGCGAAGGCCTGCAGGTGGAGGCCGAGCAGTTCGCCCGGATCGCGGGCAGCCGCGACCTCGGCGAGGGGCTGGAGGCCTGGACGGCGCACCGCCCGCCCGCCTTCACGGGCCGCTAGCACCAAGGAGCGGTGGGCTCAGAAGACGTCGCCGGTGAACTCGGCGTAGACCCGGTCGCGCAGGCTCTCGATCGCCCGGAAGGAGTCGATCAGGATGTCCTTCTCGCGTTCCGAGAGGTCGTCGGGATGGGCGTAGTTGCTGACGCTCTTCCCGGCCTTGAAGTCGGCGATCTGCTGGCGCAGCAGCAGGCCGGTGATGTGGCGGAAGGCGCCCTTGAGATAGTCCTGGGTGTCGCGGTCGAGGACACCCTTGGCGTGCAGGGCGCCGATCCGCCCCAGGGTCGAGGTCGCCTCGACGCCCTCGCGCAGCGCCAGCAGCCGGACGCAGGACACCAGCGGCAGGGTCCCGCGGTGCTTGAGGTTGATCTTGCCCTTGAACTCCTTCTTCTCGGTCTCGGTCTGCAGGCGTCCGAACCAGCCCAGGGCGACCCCCTGGTTGCGGACCTCGGCCTGCATCTCCTGCAGGAATCCGGGGCTGGCGCGCAGCATCTCGGTGACCCGGGTCCGCAGCTCCCGGACCATCTGCGCCTCGCCGTAGCCGCAGGAGAAGTCGAAGAAGATGTCCGAGAGCTGGACCGCGATCTCGCTGCGCTTGCGGCCCCAGTAGCGGAGCTGCGCCGCCCACTGGCTGCGGGTCTTGCGCCACAGCGGGTTGGTCGCCATGACGTAGCCGTTGCAGTAGGGGAAGCCGATCTGGTCGAGCTCGGCGGTCATGCGCTCGGCCAGCTCGATGAAGAAGCCGTCGATCCGGTCGTGCTCGGAATCGGGATAGTCGTCCAGGATGAAGCCGTTGTCCTGGTCCGGGTAGAGGAAGCTCTCGCCGCGCCCGCCCGAGCCCATGATCAGCAGGGCGAAGGGCACCGGCGGCTCGCCCCGGCCGGCCTCGCGCATCGCCGCCAGGCTGCGCCGGATCACCCGGCGGTGGATGCCGCGGTTGATGTCGCTGAGCACCGCCTGGATCTCCGGCGCCGGGACCCGGTCGCGGAAGAGGTCGTCGGCGACCTCGACCTGCGCCGCCTTGACCTCGCGCAGGCCGTCCAGGCTGTCCTCGTGAAAGATCCGGTCGATCTGCTTGAGGATCTGCTCCGCGGCCACCGCCAGGGCGGCGTTGAGGTCGATGATCCCGACCGGGCGGCCCTCGGGGTCGGTGACCGGCATGTGCCGCCAGCCGAAGCGCCGCATCCGGGCGATCGCGACGTAGAGATAGTCGTCGCCGCCGACGCTCTCGACCGGCGCCGTCATGACCGCGGTCGCCGGCTCCTCGCCGCTGCAGCGCAGGGCGATCCGGCGGGTGATGTCCTGCTCGGTGACGATCCCGGCCAGCCGGCCCTCGGCGTCGGTCATCAGGGCGCTGGTGCGCTTGCGGCGGACCATCTCGGCGATCAGCTCGGCCACCGTGGTCTCGGCGGAGAGAACCAGGCTCGCCTTGCGCATGTAGTCGCGGACGAGCTGAGAGAAGATCTTGGTCTGCGACTGCATGCCGGCTTATCCCACCCCTGGTCGTGACCCTGGAGACCCGCCGCGGCGGCGGCGGGGCCCGAACCGTTGAAAGAGTCCGATCCCAAGGCCACTGGGATTCGGCGCGCCGCTCACTATACTAAATGTAAGGGTTATTCAGATAAAACCATGGGCTGGGTCTGCGAGCCAGATCGGGGCCCCATGGAGGAAGCGCGGCCGGTACGACGAAGCGGAGAGGACATGCCCAACTTCCTGCAGACCTTGATCCGTCCGGACCAGGACGAGAACGAAGATCGCGCGCTGATCGCCCACGCTGCGAACATCCTCGAGATCGGCGAGTTTCAGCTTCTGCAACTCGCCTACTACGAGTGGCACGGCAGCGACATACCGGAGGCCGAGACGGATTCCATCTTCCACGGCTTCATGATGCAGAGCCGGGTGCCGCCCTGGGCCAAGCACTTCGCCCGCCGGGTCATCGACCACGACGCGCGCGGCGAGCTGAACGGCCGGCATCCCTACTTCCACCGCTTCGACAGCGAGTACCACCGCGCCGCCGCGCTGGGCAGCCGCCGCCTTGCGGTCGCGGTCTGCCTCATCGTGCTTGCGGTCGGCGGCGGCATCCTGGCGACCCACTTCGGGACCGGCGGCTCGCAGGCGACGGCGGCGCAGGCCCCGCCTTCGGACGCCGCCCAGAGCGCGCCGAAGCCGACCTCGGTCCTGCCGCCCTTCTTCTCTGAGGAGGAGCTGCGCCAGAAGCCGCGGACCAACCTGAGCGGCTCCTGAGAGGCCCGGGCGGCACACGACCGGGAAGCCTTTCCAGAGGCCTCGGCCTTCCAGGCCGGCTCCAGAGGCGACTTGAGCCGGCCTTCCGGGCCGTCTAGGTTGCCGCCATGTTCGAGTTCGCCGGGGCATGGGAAATGCCCATCAACATCATCTTCCTGGCTATCACCGGCTTCATCGCCGTGAACGGCATCCGCTACCGCGACGAAGAGGGCAAGTCCGACTTCGTCCGGCTGCTCTTCGGCTGCATCGCGGCCGTCTTCTTCGTCATGGTGCTGCTGCAGGACGTCCTGGGCGTGGTCAGGTTCGCGCCGGGCGCCTAACAACGTAGCCGCCTCGACAGAAAGGCGGCCCGCCCCGGATCAGGGCTTGTGCATGCGCTGCAGCTCGTCCTTCTCCGGGACCTGCATGAGCCGCTCATCCTCCGGCAGCTGCAGCTGTTCCTGCAGGTAGATGGCGCGGTCCCGGACCGTCGAGGGCCGGTAGCGATAGAGGATCTGGTTGAAGATGCCCGGCCCCTCGGTGACGCCTTCGTCGATCTGCAGGGATTTGACGTAGTCCCGCAGGGCGTCCTCGTAGCGGGCCTCCCGGTCGTGGATCACGCCGCGGTTGGCATAGGCGGCCGCCAGCGCGCCGCGCCCCGTGGTGTCGTCGCTCTCCAGGGTCTCCTCGAGGCGACCGATCAGGTAGGTCAGTTCCTCGACCGCCTCGCGGTAGCGCCCGGTCTGGATGAAGATCAGGGCGCGCCCCATGAGCGCGCCCCGGTGATCCGGCATCTCACTCAAGGCCAGGTTGAAGCTCTTCAGCGCCGCCTCGAACTCGCCCGAGGACAGCTGCTGGTCGCCCTGACGCGTATGATAGTCACCGGGCGAGACATCAAAATAGCCGTGAACGAGATATCCGACAGCAAATAGCGCCGTCAGCCCCGCCATCAGCACTACGAAGCGCTTGAGCACCCTCTCGTTCATGACCCGTCACCGAAGAGCACATGCATGACGAAGAAGTAGGAGAACACGAAGGACAACAAGGCGGAGGTCGCGCCGGCGCGGCGCTTCAGCCTGATCCGGCGTTCCTCGTCCTGGCTGCCGTCGCGCTCGGCCCGCCGGACCGCCAGAACCCAGACGAAGTTCCGCACGAAGTGGAAAAGCGCCAGGGCCAGCGCCAGCACCCAAAGCAGGGCGTAGTTCCGGGTGAAGAGTTCCGCCAAGACCAGATCCTTCGACAATATGCGCCGCTGGCCGGGAGGTCGGGACCGGAAGCCCGCGGAATGAGGCCTCGGACCTCCGAGAGAATACCGCGTCCCGGCGACCCTTGTCTTATCCAAAGAAAAAGGGGGAGGGGCAAGCCCCTCCCCCAGTTTCGATTGCCCGATACCGAAGCACCGAGATCAGTCGGCGGCGCCTCCGGCACCGGCTTGCTCGGCCGGTGCATGGACGTCACCGATATCCTCGGCCAAGGCCTCGATCTCACGCTCCGGCACCGTCGACATCTCCATCTTGTAGGCAAGGAACCACATCATGAAGACGCCGAGCAGCCAGAACAGGATCTGCCAGACCCAGATCGACGGCATGCCGAAGGTCCAGGTCGTGGAGTCGCCCGGGACGCCGAAGAGCGTGTTGCCGATCACCGCGCCCGGGCCGATGCCGAAGAACAGCCACGCCAAGGTGATGATCCAGGCCACCGGGACCAGACCCTTCTTGGAGGCCGGAAGGCTCGCGTGCTCGCGCAGGAAGTTGTGGAACTTCATGCGATGCTCGCGATCGCCCGTGTTCTGGGTCATCGCGGAAACGCCGATGCAGACGGCCAAGTTGAAGATGATCCCCCAACCGGCCGAGTGGATCGTCCAGGGCCAGCGGCCCCAAGGCAGCTCAATGCCGAAGGCGCCGGCGATCGTCTGACCGAAGGTCTCGGTGAAGATCACCGCGATCAGGCCCACCGCCAAGCCCCAGGTGGCACCCTGGCGGGTGATCCAGGGGAACCAGCAGACGGCCGCGAGCGAGGGCCACATCTGGAAGCCGAAGGCCACCGCCAGACCACCCAGGAGAACCAGAGCGTCCTGCGAGAAGGTTGCGACCAGCAGCGCCGAGAGGACGATGAAGGCCACGCCCAGACGGCCGAAGA
Organism: Kiloniellales bacterium; assembly: GCA_028282935.1. Taxonomy (GTDB): domain Bacteria; phylum Pseudomonadota; class Alphaproteobacteria; order Kiloniellales; family JAKSBE01; genus JAKSBE01. Next base: position 50,753 of record JANQGU010000036.1, on the reverse strand, counting down.
GCTTCTGGGTCGCGTGCGAGGCGCCGGGGTTCAGGTAGCGCTTGTAGAGGTCGCGGGTGAGCATCGCGCCCGCCGTCGACATGTAGGCGGCACCCGTGGACTGCATCGCGGCCAGGGCGCAGACCGCCAGCAGGCCCACCAACCAGGGCGCCGCGTCGGCGATCTGGTTGAAGTAGTAGGGCACCAGCGAGTCCGGTTTCGCCGCGATCGCTTCGCCGTCGAGGATCTGCGAGATCGCCAGACCGGCCTCGTTCACCGCCGGGTTGGCGCCCAGAAGGTGCGCGCCCATGCCCTGGAAGGCGGTGAAGAAGAACAGGATGAAGCCGATCGCGAAGGACGAGGCCCAGACCTGCTGCGGCGCGAAGGGCCGCGGGTCGGTGTTGGAGAAGGACCACATCGAGAAGGCCGGCGCCGACTGGATGCCCATGAGGGCGAACATGTAGGTCAGCACCATGATGCCGGTCCAGAGGCCGCCCACAGGGGTCTCCTTGCCCAGGCCCGCGGTGAACTGGATCACGCCCGGGATCGCGAAGTAGGCATTGTGCCCGTCCTCGGTGACGCCCCACTTGCCGACCTCGCTGGCCGCCAGTGTGGCGAAGCCATCGTTGATGGCGCCCCAACCGCCGATCAGGTTGAGGGCGATGATGCCGGTGACCACGATGCCGAGCGCCAGCAGGATGCACTGCAGGGTGTCGACGTAGGCCACCGCCCTGAGGCCGCCGGAGGCGACGTAGATGAGCACGACGGCCGAGAGGATCCACATGCCCAGATCGGCGTTGACGAGGCCCGTGGGATAGGCGTCCGTGGTGGTCAGCACGTTGAACAGGAAGCCAGACGCGCCGAGCTGCACGCCCAGGTAGGGGATCGAGAACAGCAGGGCCACGATCACGGTCAGGATCCGGATCGCGTCGCCGCGGAAGTAGTCGGACAGCATCTCGCCCGGCGTGACGTAGCCGAAGCGCTTGCCGATGATCCACTGCCGCTTCAGGAACATGACCCCCGTGAAGGGGATCGTGATGGTGTAGAAGGACGCATAGGCGTACTGGAACCCGTCACGATAGACGAGCCCTGGATGGCCCATGAAGGTCCATCCCGAGAACGACGTCGCCGTCGCCGCGAGGACGAAGACCCACATCGACATGCGGCGCCCCGCGATGAAGTAGTCGCTCGCCGTCTTGGACTGGAGGGCGCCCTTGACGCCCCAGAAGATACAGTACGCCCAGTACATGCCGACGAAGGCAAACAACCAAATGACTTTTGCTTCCATCTTTGCCGTCTCCCCTCCATTGGGTCCGGACCAGCATTGACCGCAAAGAAGCCGGCGAGGCGCCGGACCGCAGCGGTCTTCCCCTAGTGTTCGACCGATCAGGACAGATCCAAGCGGGTCCCCGGCATCACGTCGCCGTGACGCCGGACAGCCGGCTCTTGCGATTCGGGGTGCGGCTTAGGTGGCCTCGCGCCTCCGCCGAACCACGGCGGGGACCGCTGTTCACCCATGACGCGCGGGAGCTTCCTGTCTCCCTCTTGCGTCGCCTCCCCCCGGTGCAATCGCCCTTCGAGCGGGCTGTATCCTTATTGGTCGTGGTTGTAAAAATCCCACAATTCGTTAACCCAGTCAACAAGACCCTTGGTTTTCAGCCAATCAGTGTGTAAATTACACCTGAGGAACCCTGGCCAGATTGTAAATCTAGTAAAAATTGGTGGCCGTGGGCGCGAGCTATGAGCGATCGCACACATCTTGGGAGCAAGGTCAGACGGCTGCGCCGTGCGCAGGGCGTGACCCAGGTCGACATGGCCAAGCGGCTGGGCATCTCGCCCAGCTACCTCAACCTGATCGAGCACAACCAAAGGCCCTTGACCCGATCGCTGCAGATGAAGCTGGCCGAGGGCTACGACGTCGACCTGCAGGTCTTCGCCGAGGACGAGGACGCCCGCATCGTCACCGACCTGGTCGAGATCCTCCGCGATCCGCTCTTCGCGTCCTTCGACCTCGGCGCCAAGGACCTGAGCGACTCGGTCGGCGCGGCGCCGGCCCTGGGGCAGGCCATGATCGCGCTCTATCAGGGCTACCGGAACCTGCGTGCCGACCTCGACGCCGTCAGCGAGCGGCTCAGCGACGATGCCCTGATCTCCGCCTCGACCCATGAGCTGAGGACCGTGCTGACCTCGATTCGCTCCTTTTCGGAGATCCTGCGCGACTATGACGACCTGGACGCGGAGCAGCGGCAGAGGTTCCTCGAGATCCTGGTCAAGGAGACCGGCCGCCTGGACCAGGCCGCCGACCGCATGGTCGACTTCGCCAAGGGCGAGGACCTGGCCGCCCTGGGCGGCCTGGCCTCGGCGGTCGACGACGTGATGGACTTCATCCAGAACCACAACAACCACTTCCCGGAGCTGGAGGCGGCCGCCGAGGCGCTCTGGGCGCGGGCGGAGCTGAGCGAGCGGTCGCTCGAATCCGGCCTTGCCGCCTACCTCGAGAAGGCCTGCGGCGTCAGGCTGCGGATCGCGCCCTCCGATGTCCCGGCCGATTTCGACCGGAGCGACGGCACCCTCGCGCTCTCCGAGGCCCTGCCGGCCAGCAGCCGGGCCTTCCACATGGCACGCTGCATCGGCGCCTTGCGATGCCAGCAGAGCTTCGATCCCCTGATCGAGGGCCTGACGCTCTCGGCGGAGGACTCGGCCTCGAAGCTGCGGGAGGCGCTGGCGTCCTACTTCGCGGGGGCGGTGATCCTGCCCTACGAGCCCTTCGTCGCCGCGGCCCGAGAGCTGCGCTACGACATCGAGCGCCTGCAGCAGCGCTTCGGCGCCAGCTTCGAGCAGGTCTGCCACCGGCTGACGACCCTGCAGCGGCCGGGCCAGCGCGGCGTGCCCTTCCACTTCGTGCGCATCGATCCGGCGGGCAACGTCTCGAAGCGCTTCGGCGGATCCGGCCTGCGGATCGCCCGCTACGGCGGCGTCTGCCCGCGCTGGAACCTGCACGCGGCCGGCGCCTCGCCCGGCCAGATCCTGGTCCAGGTCGCCGAGATGCCCGGCGGCAGCCGCTTCTTCTGCCTGGCGCGCAGCATAACCAAGCCCGGCGGCGGCTATCGCGAGCCCGAGACCCGCTACGTCATCGGCATCGGCTGCGACCTCTCCTATGCGGAGGAGCTGGTCTACAGCGATGGCCTGAAATGGGAGGCGCCGGAGACGGCGGTCCCGGTCGGGATCAACTGCCGGCTCTGCGAGCGCAGCGACTGCCGGCAGCGGGCCATGCCGTCTCTCGTGGCGCCCGCCGCGTCTGCCTAGATCAAGCTCCGCTCAATCGGGGCGATCTAGCCGTCCTCCAGGTAGAAGGGACCGGGCCGGCTGTGGAGCTCCTCGTAGTGGACCAGCACCGGCTCTCCCAGCGGGACGCCCTGACCGCCGCGGAAGGCCCACTCGCCGCGGTCGCAGTTGGCGCCGATGACGTAGCCGTTCACGTAGGTCCGCCGGTCCAGCGCGGAGACGTTGGGACCCGAGCCGTGGATCATGTAGAGGCCCCAGAAGGCCAGGTCGCCCGGCTCGAGGTCCAGGTGCACGATGCGCCGCGGATCGAGGCCGAGAGCCTCGAGGTCCTGGCCGCTGAGCGCCGCGTCCATGATCCGGCCGCGCTCCGGAAAGGTCAGCTTGCCCAGCTTGTGACTGCCCGGATAGACCGTGATGGCACCGTTCTCGGCGCGATGCGGGTCGACTGCGATGACCGTCTGGATGTAGGAGCGCCCGGGATCGCGATAGGCCGAAGCGGGGCGCCGGAAGTGAATGTCCTGGTGATAGCTGAACTCGGTGACGGCCGCGCCCGGCGGCTTCCAGTGGAGCTGGTTGATGATCTGCTTGAGGTCGCCGCCGATCAGCGGCTCCAGGACCCGCAGCAGGCGCGGGTCGCGCCGGTAGCGTTCCAGAACCGGGTCGAAGTAGGACGGCCACTGCACCAGGCGCAGGATCCGGCCGAGCTTCGGATCCTGGCCGACGCGGAACAGCACGTTGCGGTCCCGGTAGCTCGCGTGGTGGGTCAGGCCCTCGGCGTAGACCCGGTCGAAAGCGGCCGCCAGCGCGACGACGTCCTCCGGACCGAAGACACCGCGGACCACGGCGTAGCCCTGCTCTCGGTAGTGCTCCACATAGCCAAGGTCCATCTAAACGCTGCCTCCGGGAAAACAGGGGTAACAAATATCACAAAAAAAACACGACATTTCCTTTACGGTCGCGCCACCTGCTAATAGGTAGTGATCGGAAACCGTCGAGGAAACGCCTTGTCCAGGCCGGTACTGAAGCTGCTTTTGCCGATCGTCGCGGCCGCCGGAGGGCTGTTGCTGTCGTACGGCGACGTCGGACTCCGCGCGAAGGAGGCCAATCCGGTGATCGACGGCGACACCCTGGTCGTCGACGGCGAACTGGTGCAGCTCGCCGGGATCGATGCGCCCGAGCTGGGCCAGCGCTGTTTCAACGACGGCAAGTCCTGGCGCTGCGGGCTGGAAGCGGCCCTGGCGCTGCGCAAGCTGATCGCCTTCGGCAAGGTCGTCTGCGAGGCCGTGGAGTCCGAGCCAAAGACCGCCAAGGCGAATTGCAGCGTGGACGACAAGGACATCGCGGTCGCCCTGCTGCAGCAAGGCTACGCCATCGCCCTTCCGGAAGCGCCGTCGCCCCTGCAAGCGGCCCAGAACAGCGCCAAGGACGCCAAGTTCGGCATCTGGCGCGGCGACTTCGTCGCGCCCGCCTCCTGGCGCGACGGCGTCCGCCTGCCCGGCGAGGCCGAGGACACGCAGTACTGCGTGATCAAAGGCACCATCAACGAAAAGGACCAGCGGGTCTTCTACGTGCCCTCGGACGAAGGCTACGATGCCATCAAGATCGACCCGAGCCGGGGCGAGCGCATGTTCTGCAGCGACGACCAGGCCATCCTGCGCGGCTGGCGCCCCTTCCCCAAGGCCAAGTCCTGATCCCCAGGCTCTAGGCCGGACCGCGTTCCCGTGAGAACGCGGCCAAGGCCGCGAGGAAGCCGGCGAGCTGCTCGCGCGCCCTTACGTCGGCAAGACGGCCGGTGTCGTCGAAGGCCTGGCGGGCGTCGCCGAGCATCATCTCGGGGCGGTTCATGACCCGGCCGTCCAGATAGATGAAGCACTGCCGAAGCTGGTACTGCGCCCGGGCCGTGCCCAGCCGGCTGGGGCTGGCGCCGAGGATCGCGATGGGCTTGCCCTCGAAGGGCTGATCCGGCGGCCGGGAGGCCCAGTCGATGGCGTTCTTGACCACGCCCGAGAAGGAGAAGTTGTACTCCGGCGTCGCGATCAGCACGGCGTCCGCTGCGGCGATACCCGCCCGCAGCGCGGCGACGGCCTCCGGCAGGCCGGCCTGGCGCAGGTCCTCGTCGTAGAGCGGCACACCGGCCAGGTCGAAGATCTCGATCGCCATCCCGGCCGGCGCCAGTTCCCGCGCCGCCGACAGCAGCGCCCTGTTGAGCGAGCCTTGCCGCAAGCTGCCGGCGAATCCGAATACGCGAAGCCCGTCGTCCGAGGCCACGGCCCTGCCCTCCCCGCTTGGCCGTCCAGCCGGCCATCTGCTATCAGGTCACATCCGGCCGCTCCGGCCGAGGCACCGCCCCAAGGGAGATGACATGCCCAAGGGAAAGGACATGGGCCCGCGGGTCAAAGCCTTTTTCGACGAGGACACCTTCACGGTGTCCTACGTCGTCTCAGAGCCCGAGGGCGGCCGCGCCGCGGTCATCGATTCGGTGCTCGACTTCGATCCGAAGTCCGCGCGCAGCGGCACCCGCAGCGCCGACGCGATCATCGCCTACCTGCGGGAACGGTCGTTGAGCGTCGACTGGATTCTGGAGACCCACCTGCACGCCGACCACATGACCGCGGCGGCCTACCTGAAGCGGCAGCTCGGCGGACGCAGCGGCATCGGCACCCGGATCACCGAGGTCCAGGAGACCTTCAAGGCGCTGTTCAACCTCGGCCCCGGCTTCGCGGCCGACGGATCCGACTTCGACCACCTCTTCGCCGACGGCGAGCGCTTCCGGATCGGGGCGCTGGAAGCCAGGGTCCTGGCGACGCCGGGGCATACGCCGGTCTGCGTCACCTACCTGATCGGAGACGCGGCCTTCGTCGGCGACACGATCTTCATGCCCGACTACGGCAGCGCCCGCACCGACTTCCCTGGCGGCGACGCGGCGACCCTCTACCGCTCGATCCGGAGGCTCTTCGCCCTGCCGCCGGAGACCCGGATGTTCCTCTGCCACGACTACAAGGCGCCGGGCCGCGATCACTACGCCTGGGAGACCACGGTCGCCGCGCAGCGGGAAGGGAACATCCATCTGCACGACGGCATCGAAGAGGCCGCCTTCGTGGCCCTGCGCGAGGGCCGCGACAAGACGCTCCAGATGCCGGCGCTGATCCTGCCCTCGGTCCAGGTGAACCTGCGCGCCGGCCGCTTCCCGCCGCCGGAAGACAACGGTATCGCCTACCTCAAGATCCCGCTGAACGCGGTCTAAGGCCAAGGATCGCCGATCATGACCCGTTTGGTGGCGATCCTAGATCAAACCCCGCTCAATCGGAATCGATTGAACGGGGATAATTTGATCTATTTCATATAGATAGAGCAGCCCGCAACGCCTTGCAAACCGGGGACTTCGCGGCTGCCGTGGCAGAGAAGTCACGCGCGGGCCGCAATCGGTTGCAGAAGCCAGCATTGGTTTGTGTTTCGGGCCACGATGGGTGCTAAGCTCCCCGTCGCGGGCAGATAACTGGGCCGGGCCGGGAGCAAGACGTTCCGGGCCTCAAAAAACGACTAAGTCTCAGAACATGACAGCGGTTCAGATTGCTCGCAGAGAGGGGCATATCAGACCATGCTGGATCTACCGGAACAGTTAAGTCCGGATGACTTGGTGCAGGTAGCGACACAATGCGCTTGCGGAAACTTCCGGAAAGCAACACGAGCCGTCACGCAGTTCTTCGATGAATCCCTGGAGCCCACGGGCCTGCGCTCGACGCAGTTCGTGATCCTCGTGGCGGTCGGAGCGATACAGCCCACCAGTATCGCCCGGCTGGCGCGCGAGATGGTCATGGACCCGTCGACCCTGGCCCGGAACCTCCGGCCCCTGGAAGCCCAGGGGCTGGTGGAGAAGGTCAGCCGGGAAGGCCGGCGCAGCGTCAATCTTTCGCTGACCGCCGAAGGCCGGTCCATGCTGAAACGGGGGTATCCTCTGTGGCAGGAGGCCCAGAACCGCTTCGTCGGCCATTTTGGCGGAGATACCTGGGAGCGCGTGCGCGGCTTCCTGGCCCAGGCGGTCAACGCAACGCGCCTTCCCGACGACTATTAGCAAGGCCAAGCCGCACCCGCTGTCCTGGGACGGGCCCCGGCCGGGCACTGCGAGCGCCGGCCGGTGTCTTGGCCTGCCCATCTTTCAGCGCCAGGCCAGCAGCCAGGCCTCGAGCCGCGACAGGACGGCGGAGACGCAGAGCCCGAGCAGCGACAGGACCACCACCCCGGCCAGGAGCTGATCGATCTGGTAGAGGTTGCCGGCGGCCAGGACCAAGGCGCCGACGCCGTACTCGGCGCCGATCATCTCGGCCGCGATCAACAGGATGATCGCGATCGAGGCCGAGATCCGGAAGCCGGAGAGGATCGCCGGCAGGGCGCCCGGCAGGACGATCTTGCGGACGATGGAACGGGTCGGCAGGTCGAAGCTCTGGCCCATGCGGATCAGGCTGCGCGAGACGTTGTCGACCCCGCCGAAGGTGTTGATCACCGTCGGAAAGAAGACCCCGAAGGCGATGGTCGCGACCTTCGAGGGCTCGCCGATGCCGAACCAGATGATGAAGAGCGGCAACAGGGCGATCTTGGGGATCGGGAAGAGCGCCGAGACGAAGGCGATGCCGGGCGAGCGCGCCCAGGTGAACATGCCGACCGCGAGGCCGACCAGAAGGCCCGCCAGGGTGCCGAGGGTCCAGCCGGCCAGCAGCCGCTGCAGCGAGGCCGCGACATGGCGCCAGAGCTCGCCCGAGACCGCCAGGGCCCAGAGCGCCTGCAGGACCTCCCAGGGGCTGGGCAGGACCAGGGCCGGGATCGCACCGCTGGACGAGCCGGCCTGCCAGAGCAGGATCGCGCCCAGGAAGCTGCCCCAGGCCGCCAGCGGCCGCAGGCGCGGCGCGAAGCCGCGGGCGCGAAAGGGCACCGGCCCGCGGCTCAGCCGCCTCGGCTCAGACGCCATCGCCCAGCTCCCCGTCGCTCAACTTCCTGTCGCCCAGCTCCTTGTCGGCCGCGGCGGCCTCGTCGCGGATCAGCTCCCAGAGCCGTCCTTCGATCTCGGCCAAGGCCGGGTCGCCGGCCGCGCGCTCGGCCGCCGGTACCGGGATCGCCAGCAGGTCCTTGAGCCGGCCCGGCCGCCGCGACAGCACCGCCACCCGGTCGGCCAGGCGCAGGGCCTCGGAGAGGTTATGGGTCACGTAGACCGCGGTCGCCCGGGTCCGGGCGAAGAGCGCCGCGAACTCCTCGAGCAGCAGGCTGCGGGTCTGGGCGTCCAGGGCCGAGAGCGGCTCGTCCATCAGCAGCACCGCGGGCCGCACCGCCAGGGCGCGGGCGATGCCCAGGCGCTGGCGCATGCCGCCCGAAAGCTGCCGGGGATAGGCGGCCCTGAAGTCGCCGAGCCCGGTCAGCCCCAGCACCTCGGCGACCCGGTCGCCGCGCTCGGCCGGCGTCAGGGGCTGGTCTTCCAGCACCAGTTGGACATTGCCTTCGACGCTGCGCCAGGGCAGCAGGGCGAAGTCCTGGAAGACGTAGGTCATCGGCACCAGACAGCCCTCGGGCAGCTCGCCCTCGCGGAAGACCGCCCCGCTGCTGGGCTTCAGCAGGCCGCCCAGGATCGACAGCAGGGTCGACTTGCCGCAGCCCGACGGCCCGATCAGAGCCAGCACCTCGCCGGCCTCGACCGAGAGCTCGATCCCCTCGAGGACCACAAGATCGTCGAAGCGGTGGCCGACCTGGCTGACCTCCAGCCGCATCGCAGGCGCGCCCGCGCCCGGGCCGCTACCTCTCGCTGCCCGGCAGGGCGGGCAGGAAGCCGGTGTCGATGATCTTCGCCGGGTCGACGTCGGCGTCGACCAGGCCCTTGTCCTGGTACCAGCGCACCTGCTCGTGGACGTCGGCCACGTCCAGCCTGGCCTCGGCGTCGATGTACATGGCGCCGTTGCGGATCTTCGGAAAGGCCTTCTCCGGCGGGTTGTCCTTGTAGACGTAGCGGTGGATCAGGGCGAGCGTCTCCTCGGTGGTCTTCGAGACGACCGGCTTGCCCTCGGCATCGCGGGCCAGGAAGGCCGCGGCGTAGTCCCCGGCTCCCTTGCGGTAGGCCTCGGCGAAGGCGCGCACGAGTTCCGGCCGCTCGGCGACGTTGCGCGACGAGGTGAAGAGCCCGCCGACCTGGTAGGGCGCGTAGTCGCGCACCCAGCCGATGATCCTGGCGGCGCCGGCCGCCTCCAGCGGCTTGGCGATGTGCGGCACGATGATCATGGCGTCGACCTGGCCGCTCTTCAGCGCGCCGATCATGTTGGGCACGGCCTGCAGGGGCTTCAGCGTGACCTGGTCGAGCGGGAAGCCGGCGGCTTCCGAGACCCGTCCGATCATGTAGTGGAAGGAGGAGCCGACCTGGGTCATGGCGAAGGAATGGCCGGGGAACTTCTCGACCGAGGTGAAGCCGGCCGCGTGCGCCTTGTTGGAGACCAGGATCGCCGAGCCGTCGTAGCCGGCGCGCTCGTGCAGCTGGGCGCCGATCACCTTGAGCGCGCCCTTGCCCGCCAGGTTGAAGAAGCCGGCGGTGAAGGCGGTGACCCCGAAGTCGGCGTCGCCCGCGGCGATGGCCACCGCGACCGGCTGCGCCGCCCGGAAGAACTTGAACTCGACCTCCAGCCCGGCCTCGGCGAAGTAGCCCTTCTCGTAGGCGATGAACAGCGGCGAGGACGACACGAAGGTCAGCGCCGCGACCGTCACCTTCTCCGCCGCCCGCGCCGCCGTTGCCGGGCCCAGGCCGACCAAGGCCAAGGCGAAGAGAACGCCGAGCAGCCGGCGTGCCGCAGTCCGTCGTCCCATGAAGACCATGATCACCTCCCTTTCGGACGGCGCCGGGCCGGCCCTTGTCGCTCGGGCGCTTCCCCCGCCGCGGCGCATCGCGTCACCGGCAGGTTTAGGCAAAGGCCGAAGGCCGCGCAACGCTTGTGATGCCCGGCGATGGCCGACCGCATAGCGGCTCCGGCCGTAGAGGTTAGGCCTTGGCCTCCAGCCGGTAACCGCGGCCGCGGATGGTGGTGATGAGGGGATTGTCGCTGCCGTCGTCGATCTTGGCGCGCAGGCGCCGGATGTAGACCTCGACGATGTTGGTCAGGGGGTCGTTGCTGCTGCCCCAGACGGTCTCCAGGATCTGGGCCCGGCTGACCACCTTGCCGGCACTGGTCAGCAGAAGCTCCAGCAGCGCCAGTTCCTTGGAGGTCAGCTCGATCGCCCGCCCGGCGCGCGACACTTCGAGGGAGTCGCGGTCAAAGGAGATGTCCTGGACCTCGAGGACCGAGGGCTTCGCCTCGTAGTCGCCGCCACGGCGCAGCAGCGCCTCGATGCGGGCCAATAGCTCGCGAAAGGAGAAGGGCTTGGTCATGTAGTCGTCCGCGCCCAGGCGCAGGCCCGTGATCACGTCGTCCAGGCCGTCCATCGCAGTCAGCATCAGGATCGGCGTGCGGATCCCGGCCAGGCGCAGTTCCTGGCAGACCTCGTGGCCGTCGAGCTCCGGGAGCATGACGTCGAGGATGATCAGGGAGTAGGCCTCTTGGCGGCCCCTCTCCAGTCCCTCCGACCCCGTCATCGCGACCTCGACGGCGTGCCCCTGCTCGCCGAGGCCACGCTTCAGAAACTCGACGATTCGCTCGTCGTCTTCGATCAGGAGAATGCTCACGCCGCCGCCGCAATCGGAAGGGTTACCGTCACCAGAGTGCCTTGTCCGCCCTTGCTGTCCAGCCCGATCTTGCCGCCGTGGGCATCGACGATCGACTTGGCCAGCGGCAAGCCCAGGCCGGAGCCGTCGGGCGAGGCCTTGCGGGCCGCCGTGCCGCGGTAGAAGCGGTCGAAGACTCGATCCAGGTCCTCTTGCGCGATGCCGGGCCCGCTGTCCCGAACCCGGATCACGGCGGCAGTACCGCCGGCGGTCAGATCCGCGTCGATGCGGTCGCCCGGGCGTCCATAGCGCAGCGCGTTGTCCAGCAGGATGAAGAGGAGCTGGCGCAGACGGCCCTGATCGCCCATGACCTTGGTCGGCGCCTCCGTGCCCCGCACCGAGAGCTGCAGCCCCGCCGACTCGGCGACCACCGCCATGTCGTCGCAGGTCTTGTTCAGCAGGTCGGAGACGTCGACCTCCTTGCGCTTCAGGTCGGCGACGCCGGCGCTGGAGCGGGCCATGAGAAAGAGGTCGTCGACCAGACGCGAGAGGTGCTCCGTCTGATCGACCATACGGGCGATCGAGGCCTTGTAGCTCTCGGCCGGTCTCCCCCTCCCCAGAAGCGAGACCTCGCCCTCACCGCGCAGGACCGTCAGGGGCGTGCGCAGCTCGTGGCTGATCTCGGCGAAGAAGCGCTGGCGAATGCGATCGGTCTGCTGCAGCTCCTCGTTGGCCTGGCGGAGTTCGTCGGTCCGCTCCTCGACCTTGGCTTCCAGGGTGTTGCGCGCGTCTTCCAGCTGCCTGCGCTGGCGCTCCAGGTCGGCTGCCATGCTGTTGAAACGCCGGGCCAGTTGCGCGAACTCGTCGCGTCCGCTGGCCTCGATCCGATGCGAGAGCTCGCCGGCGGCGAGCTTCTGCGTGCCCTTGGTCAACTGATCGATCGGCTGGCCGAGGCGTCGCAGCAGCAGGGTCGCCCCGAGCAGCGCGAAGGCGGCGGCCAGCGCGGCCGCGATCTCCGCGACCGTCTCCAGCTGACGGGTCAGACGGCGCACCCTCTCCTCGGCCGCGGCGACCTGCCTGCGTTCGTCGGCCACGGCCGTGTCGATCAAGCCGCGGACCCTTTGGTCGATGCCCACCTCCAGGACCTCGGACAGGAGGATCACGGCCTCCTCGCGCCGACCGGCCCGAAGCAGCCGCTGCGCAAGCCCGACATCGTCGAGCGCCTGCTGAATCTCGCCGGTCAGCGCCTCCAGGCGCCGCAACTCGATCCGCTCGACCTGCCGTTCCCGGCCCGAGGACACGAAGGCGGTCTCCTCGGCGATCTGCGCCCGCAGCTGGCGAATGCGGTCTTCGAGGCGCGCTCGATCCTCGGCGACGACATCGATGTCCGCGCTGCCGTCGCCGAGCATGATCCGGCGGAACTGCTTGAACAGCCGGTAGGTCTCGGCCGAAAGCGAGAGATAGCTCTCGAGCTCGGCGTGCGCCAGCTGGATCCGGGACACCTGATCGTTGGTCTGGTTCACGCTCCAGTAGAGCAGGCCCGCCAGGAGGAAGACGAAGGTCAGAAGGCCGGCGACGGCCAGCATGAGCTTGGTCTTGAACATGGTTGCAATCTATAGCAGCGGTCCCCGCCACGGCACATTAACGCCAGATTAACAGCGGACTAACGGCCGCTGAACGGCAGGCTAACAGCGGCTTAAGTCCGTTGTCTCTGCTTTCGCGCCCCTCTTAGCTCCATTGGCGAGGCGATGCTCCAAGCAGGTCTTCCGGGGCCACGGGGGAGGATCCGCCACTTTCGACAAGAAACGCAACCCGAGAACCGAGACAAGAGTTACCAGGAGTGGAACGAGATGAAACTCAGAGATCATGCCGTCGGGACAGCCGTCGCCGCCTTCGTCTTCGGCGCGGCGACTGCCGGCTACGCCGCCGAGGACAGGGAATGGTCCTACGAGGGGCCGAAGGGGCCGGAGCACTGGTCCGAGATCGGGTCCGAGTTCGCGGCCTGCGGCAGCGGCCGTGAGCAGTCTCCGATCGACCTTCAGCGGACCCACGCCGCCGAACCGGAGGAGATCGAGATTTCCTGGCAGGCCTTCGGGCCCGAGGTCGTCAACAACGGCCACACCATCCAGGCCAACGCCCCGGCCGGCAGCTACACGACCTTCGACGGCAAGCGCTACGACCTGCTGCAGCTGCACTTCCACCACAAGAGCGAGCACACCCTGGACGGCAAGCAGCTGCCGATGGAAGCCCACTTCGTGCACAAGTCGGCACAGGGCGACCTCCTGGTCCTCGGCGTCTTTCTCGTGCCCGGCCAAGCGAACGGCGCGCTGAGGACGATCCTGGACAACGCCCCGCAAAGCAAGGGCACCCGAAAGGTGGAAGCCGCGATCGATCTGGAGACGCTGGTTCCCGACGACAGCGCCATCTTCCGTTACGCCGGCTCGCTGACCACACCGCCCTGTTCCGAGATCGTAAGCTGGGTGGTCTACGACCGGCCGGTCGAGGTCTCGCCGGTCCAGATCGAAGCCTTCGCCGAGCTCTACCCCAACAACTTCCGGCCGACTCAATCGACCAACCGCCGTTTCATCCTTTTCGGGTTTTGAGACCTTCGACGAGCGGTGGATGTTGCGACAGGCCGCCTGACACCCCTCGGCTCGTCGCGACGTAGGAAGGCAGGCGTCAAGGGGGGCGCCTGCCTTCCGCGCCTCCGACGACCGGACTGGTGATCCGGCCCGCCTCTCAATCCTCCGCGTCCTCTTCGCCTTCGACCGGCACCGTAAAGGCCAGCACGCGGCTGATCTGGGTGAGCGGCCGGCCGCTCTCCTCCATCCAGCCGTTGAAGGCCGCCTGCACCTTCTTGAGCGCGCCCTTGCCGCTCGGCGGCTTGTCGACCACGCCCTCGCGGACCAGGGCCTTGGCGACGTCGCCCGCGGTCATGAAGGAATCCTTGCCCATGAAGCGCAGGAAGTACTGCGCGGTGGAGCCGCCCAGGCGGCTGCCGCGAGTCTTCAGGAGGTCCAGCAGGCCGACGTAGTCCTCGCTCGGCCAGTCGGCGAAGACCTTGGCCGCCGAGCCCCGCTCCGCCGCCAGCTCGCAAAGCAGCCGCGCGTTGTCGCGCACGGTCAGGATCTTCTTGGCGTTGCGCACGATGCGCTCGTCCCTGACCAGGCGGTCCAGGTCCTCGTCGGACATCATCTGCCAGCGCCGCGGCTCGAAGCCCTCGAAGGCGGCCTCGAAGCCCGGCCACTTGTTCTCGATCACCCGCCAGACGAAGCCGGACTGGAAGATCCGCTTGGTCATGCCGGCCAGCCAGCGGTCGTCGGGAATCCGGGCCAGGGCCGCCGCGCTTTCGGGCAGGGGCAGAAGCGCCTCTAGCGCCGCGGCCCCGCCCTTGCGCTCGGCGGCCAAGTCGAAGAGATCCTGAAACGGGGTCATAGCGGCCTCCTGGAGGATCGCGGCGCCGTCGTCCGCCTCTGCGCCGCTGCCAATCGTCACGTCGCCCCGCCCGCGGGCCGATGGAGATGTCATCCAAGCTTCGCACGACCGTCACGAAGCCCGGACATCCGGACGGCGCAGGCCAGCGTAGGAAGGTTCATCCATAACCTATGGGAGGTACGTCATGAAGACTCTTTCAACCCTCGCAATGGCGGCGGCCGGTTTCCTGGTCCTGCAGGCCTGGGCGCAGCCCGCGCAGGCCCAGGACGCCAGCGTCCAGGTGATCCACGGCATCAACGGCGGCGACCTCGGCCTGGACGAGGCCCTGACGGTCGACATCTCGGTCAACGGCGGCTGCGCCCTGCCCGGCGTCTCCTTCCGGGACATCGCGCGCAACGTGCCGCTGCCGGCCGGCAGCTACGAGATCGCGGTCTCGCTCGCTGACGAGGGCAACCCCTGCGGCGGCCTGCTCGCCGTCTCCGGCCGTGTCGAGCTCGCGGTCTTCGAGAACGCCAGCATCATCGCCCACCTCAACCAGGGCGGCTCGCCGACCCTGACCAAGGTGACCAACAACGTCTCCACCCTGGGCGCGCACGAGACCCGCCTCGCCGTGGTCCACGCCGCGGTCGCTCCTCCGGTCGACGTCCAGGCGCGGCCGAAGCGCGGCTCCTTCCGCGACAGCATCCGGATCGACGGGCTGGCCAACGGCGAGCAGAGCTTCCCCAGCGACGCCGCCGCGGGCGACTATCAGGTGCGGATCTCGCCGGACACCAGCTTCAGGTCGGTCGCCAAGGTCGACGTCCGCCTGGACGAGCAGGTCGCCTACACGGCCTTCGCGGTCGGCTCGCTGGCCAACGGCACCTTCGACCTGATCCTGCTCGATCAGTCGACGGCCGGCGGCTCCTGAGCCGGTTCCCGGGGCGCCGAAAGGCAAAGGGGCGGCGCCCGCCCGGCCTTCCTTCTCAAGCGATGGGCCGGCTCAAGCGACGGCCTGGCGCTCGGCAACGACCGTTCGCGCCGGGCGCAGATCCGCGAGGATGGCGTAGAGCGTCGGCACCACGATCAGCACCAGCAGGGTCGAGGCCATCAGCCCGAAGGCCAGCGACACGATCAGCGGCTTCAGGACCTGCGCCTGCTGGCTCTGCTCGAAGAGCAGCGGCACCAGACCGGCGATGGTGGTGAGCGAGGTCAGCAGCACCGCCCGGAAGCGGTCGCGGCTGGCGCGCCGGGCGGCGTCGACGATGCCCAGGCCCTCCTTGGCGCGCAGCTTGATGAAGATCACCAGCAGGATCGAGTCGTTGACCACGATCCCGGCCAGGGAGGCGAAGCCGAGCATGCTGGGCATCGAGAGGTCGAAGCCCAGGAGGATATGCCCCCAGATCACGCCGATCAGGGCGAAGGGGATCGCGAGCATGACGATCACCGGCTCGACGTAGTCGCGAAACTGGAAGCTGAGCAGCAGGAAGACCCCGATCAGGCCGAGCAGGAAGCCGCGCAGCATCGAGGCCTGGGTCTTGCCCTGCTCGGCGATCTCGCCCTCCAGGCCGACCTCGACGCCCGGAAAGCGGCTGGTCAGCTCCGGCAGGAAGCGGGCGATGGTGTCGCCCAGGATCTCGTTGACGTTGGCCACCTCGGTATCGACGTCGCCGCGGATCGTCACCGTGCGGCGGCCGTCGATGCGGCCGATCCGGGAGAAGCCGCGGCCGATCTCGGTCTGCGCCACCGCCGAGAGCGGCACCTGCTCCCCGGTCGGCAGGGTGACGTGGAAGTCGTCGAGGTCGCCCAGGCTGTCCTGGTCGGCGCCGGCGAGCTGGACGTCGATCTCGAAGTCCTCGGCCCCGACCTGGATCTCCGACGCGGTGGTGCCGTGGAAGGCGCTGCGGAGCTGGCCGCCGACGCTGCGCGCGTCGAGGCCGAGCTGGGTCGCGCCGTCGCGCAGGGTCAGCCAGACCTCCGGCTTGCCCGGGCGCAGGTCGTCGTTGAGGTCGGCGACCCCACGGTAGCGGCCCAGCCAGTCGAGCAGCTCCCGGGAGGCGGCCTTGAGCTCGGTCAGGTCGGGGCCCTGCAGGCGGATCTCGATCGGCGAGCCGCCCGGCCCGATCTGGGGGTCCTTGAAGGTCAGGCTGAGGACGTCGGTCAGGCTGCCGACCTCGCGGCGCCAGCGGTCGAGGATCGCGTCGCTGTGGGTCCGGCGCCGGTCGCTCTTCAGGAGGTCGGCGGTCACCGTGGCGACGTGCGGGCCGCTTTCGTAGGCGTCGACGTTGGTGTTGAACTGGACCAGGACGTTGCGGACCAGCGACGCGCCACCCGGCTGGTCCGGGGTGAAGGCCGCGTTGACCCGTTCCAGCGCGGCGGTGATCCGTTCGCTGGCCTCCACCGTGCGGCTCAGGGGCGTGCCCTGGGGCAGCAGGATCCGCGCCTCGACCACGTCGCTGTCCAGGTCCGGAAAGGCGCGGAACTTCAGCAGCCCGCCCGCCATCGCCGAGAGCGAGACCAGGAAGATCATGACCACCAGCCCGGCGGTCAGGTAGCGCCAGCGGACCGCGGCGTCGACCAGCCGGCCCAGGACCTCCTGGCGCAGGGTCTCGAAGCCGCGCTCGAAGGCGCGGCCGAAGCGGCTCGGCCGCGGGTCCGCCGGGGTGTGGCGGATATGGTGCGGCAGGATCAGGAAGGCCTCGATCAGGCTGACCGCCAGGGTCATGATCAGGACCACGGGCACCACCTTCAGGACCTTGCCGATGTCGCCCTCGAGAAAGGCGAGCGGCCCGAAGACGCAGATCGAGGTGACGAAGGAGGCGGCGACGCCGGGCGCGACCTGCCGCGTGCCCTCGATCGCGGCCTCCAGCGGCGCCCGTCCGGCGCGGCGCAACCGGGCGACGTTCTCGGCGATGACGATGGAGTCATCCATGATGATGCCGATGGCAATCAGCAGCGCGACCATGGTCAGCATGTTCAGCGAGTAGCCGATCAGGACCATGACCATCAGCGAGCCCAGGAAGGACACCGGCAGGCCCAGCGCCGCCCAGAACGACAGCCTGAGGGAGAAGAACAGCCACAGCACCAGGAAGACCAGGACCAGGCCCTGCAGGCCGTTCCGGACCAGCATGGTCAGGCGGTCGCGGACGATGTCCGAGACGTCGCGGGTCAGCGCGAAGGCGACCCCCGGCGGCGCCCGGCCCCGCTCCGACTCGAGGAAGCGTGCGACCGCGTCGCGCACGATCAGGGCGTCCTGGTCCTTGGTCTTGCTGACCGCGAGCAGGGCGGCGCGGCGGCCGTTGAAGAGGACCCGGTCCTCCTCCAGCTCGAAGGTGTCGTAGATCCGGGCGACCTGGCCCAAGGTCACCTCGCCGCCGGCCTCGCCGCCGACCAGCACCAGGGACTCGAAGGCCTCGGGCCGCCGCCGCTCGTCGGCGAAGCGGACGAAGATGTCGCGCTCGCCGGTCTCGATGGTCCCGGCCGGCAGGTCGACGCTCTGGCGGCCGATCTTGTCGGCGATGTCCTGGGCGCTCAGCTCGTACTGGCGCAGCAGGGCGGTATCCAGGGCGATGCGGATCTGACGCTGGGAGAAGCCCGTGATGTCCACCAGGCTGACCTCGGGCAGGCGCAGCAGGCGGTCCTTGAGGGCCTCGGCATAGACCTTGAGGTGCGGTTCCGACATCGGCCCGGTGACCGCGATCGAGACCACCCTGTCGGCCAGGTTGATCTGCCGGACCACCGCGTCCTCGGTCTGGTCGGGGAAGTCGTCGATGGCGTCGACCTCCGCCTTGACCTCGCGCAGGAAGCGGTTGAGGTCGCCGCCCTCGCGCATCTCGATGGTCGCCGTGGCCAGGCCCTCACGGGCGTCGCAGCGCAGCTCGCCCAGGTCGGTCAGGCCATCGACCGCGTCCTCGATGCGCTGGCAGAGCGACTCCTCGACCGTCTCGGCCGCGGCCCCGGGATAGGGCACGCGGACCTCGACGGCGTCGACCGTGAAGTCGGGAAAGGTCTCGCGAAGGAGCTGCGGCAGGGCCAGGACACCGAAGGCCAGCAGCAGGATCATCAGGAGATTGGCCGCGGTCAGATGACTCGCGAAGTAGCGGATCACCGCACCGACCCCGCCCCGGCGGCCCCGGAAGCGACCTGCTTCATCAGAGCCTCGTCGAGAACCGGCGCCAGCAGCATGCCCTCGATCGCCGGCACCAGGTCGGTCACCACGACCCGCTCGCCGGGCGCCAGGCCCTCCTCGATCACCACCACGTCGCCCTGCGCCGGCCCCGGCGCGACCGGACGCCGGAGCAGCCGGTCGTCGGCCCCGGCCAGGTAGACCACCGGCGTCCCGCTGCCGGCTTCGTGAAGCGCGATCCGCGGGATCACGATGGTGTCCGCCCGCTCGCGGCCGCTGAGCTCGACCTGGACGAACATGTTCTTGGTCAGCGGCGGCCGCCGGCCGGGCAGGACGCTGCGATAGGGCTCATCGACCACGACCATCACGCCCAGGGTCCGGGTCGTGGGATCGATGGTGTCGGAGGTGCGGTCGAAGCGCGCCTCCCAGGGCAGGGTGAACTCGGCCTGCGGCAGGCGGACCAGGGCCCGGAAGCCCATCCTGCGCGCCGCCTCGCCGAGCTCCGCGATCGACAGCCCCGAGATGTCCAGGTCCTGCGGCACCAGCGGCCGCATCCGCTCGAGCGGGAGTTGGACCGCGATCTCCGCGGAATCGATCGAGTCGGCGACCACCAGCCGGTCGCCGCTGCGCACGAACTGCGCGGTCTCGACCTCGACCTCGGCGATCCGCGCGGCGAAGGGCAGGCGGATCACCGTCCGCTCGAGATCGACCCGCGCCTCGGAGAGCACCGCCTCCGACTGCCGCTCGCTGGCCTGCAGCACGGCCCGCCGGCTCGGCAGCAGGCCGAGCTGGTTCTCCAGGTCCTGCGCCTTCTGGCGCTGCTGCAGCAGGGCGTTCTCCGACTCGTCGACCCGCGCCTGGCTGACGTTGCCCTTGGTCCGAAGCTGCTGCTGTCGGGCGAGCTCGCGCTCGGCGATGACCAGGGCGCGGCGCTCGATCTCCAGCGAGGCCCGGAGGTTCTTCTCCTCCACCTCCAGCTCGGCGATCTGGGCCCGGATGCTGGCCAGGTCGGCCTCGGCGCGGGCCAGCGCCAGCTCGTAGTCGGTCGGATCGATGCGCAGCAGCTCGCTGCCGGCCTCCAGGATCTGGCCGCGCTCCAGCAGCGGATGCCGCGCGGCGACGCGGCCTTCGACCTGGGCCACGGCGTCCCAGACCCGGTCCGGCTGGACGAAGCCATGGCCCAGGGCCCGGGGCACGAAGGTCGTGGCCCGCACCTCGACGACCCGGACCGCCCGCGCCACCTCCCGCGGCGGCTCCTGCTGCGGCCCCTCGCGCCCGGCGAACTGCCAGACCAGGACCAGGATGCCGACCAGGATCGGCGGCAGGATCAGCAGCGCGCGCAGCCTTTGCCAGGGCCGGCGCCGCGGCGTCCCGTCCTGCCCGTCGTCTTCCTGCGCCTCGGACATCGACCTGCGGCCCTCCGCTGCGTCTCGCCTGCCGCTCCTTGGTGTTAGATATGCGCCCTATGCAGCCGGACCGCCAGCCTGGAATCGCGCGTTGGCCCCGCCTCGGCCTCAGTCCACCGCGACCTCGGCGTCCTGGTCCTCGCGGCCGTGCTCGGGGAAGGTCGGATAGAGCGACAGCCGGCGGCCGAGCTGCTGGACCAGGGCCAGAACGCTGTCGATGTGCGGCGTCTCGACGTCGACCATGCGGCCCATCTCCTGGACCACGGTCAGGAGGGCGTCGATCTCCAGCGGCCGGCCGCGCTCCAGGTCCTGCAGCATCGAGGTGCGGTGGGCGCCGACCTTGGCCGCGCCGTTGATCCGCCGCTCGACGTCGACCCGGAAGTGCACGCCCAGGCGCACGGCGATGCGCTGCGCCTCCAGCATCATCTCCCGTGACAGGGCCCGGGTGCCCGGGTCGGTGGCGACCACGTCCAGGGTCTCGCGGGTCAGGGCCGAGATCGGGTTGAAGCAGAGGTTGCCCCAGAGCTTGAGCCAGATCTCGTTGCGGATGTGCGGCAGGATCGGCGCCTTGAGGCCGCTGGCCAGCAGCGCCTCGGACAGCCGCTGGCAGCGCTCCGAGGTGCTGCCGTCCGGCTCGCCGAGGGCGAACTTGTTGCCGTAGGTGTGCTTGATCACGCCCGGCTCGACGATCTCGGTCGCCGGGTAGACGACGCAGCCGATCGCCCGCTCCGGCCCGATGGCGTTCCACTGCCGGTCGTCCGGGTCGACGCTGGCCAGGCGCAGGTCGGCGTACTGGCCGTCCAGGCCGTGGAAGTACCACCAGGGCACGCCGTTCTGGCAGGTCACCACGGCGGTTTCGGGTCCCAGCAGCGGCGCCATCTGCTCGGCGACCTCCCAGGCCTGATGGGCCTTGAGGGCGATGATCACGAAGTCCTGGGGACCGAGATCGGCCGGGTCGTCGCTGGCCTGCACCTGGGCGACGCGGGTCTCCTCGCCGATCACCAGCTTCAGGCCCTTCTCGCGCATCGCGGCCAGATGCCCGCCCCGGGCGATGGCCGAGACCTCGACCCCCGACACCTGCGCTAGCTCCACCGCGAGATATCCGCCGATCGCGCCGGCGCCGTAGATGCAGACCTTCACCTTGCCACCCTCCCCTTGCTACAGCCTGACGACGCTACCACCGCGGCCCGCAGGCGCCATAGTACCACGGCGCCGACAGCCGGGAGTCCAGCGCGGTCCAGCGGCGGCCCCGCCCGCCGCCGAGGTCTCCCGCCGGATCAGGCTCGGGCTTTTGCCCGTCGGCACCTTAACGCCAGATTAACAGCGGACTAACGCTGCCTGAACGCCAGGCTAACAGCAGCTTAAGCCCGTTGTCCCCGCCTCCGCGCCACACTTAGCTCCTGCGGCGAGACGATGGTCCAAGCCGGCTCCGATAGATCTGAAGCGCACGCACGCCGCCGAACCGGAGGAGATCGAGATTTCCTGGCAGGCGCTGGCGCCCGAGGTCGTCAACAACGGCCACACCATCCAGGCCAATGCGCCGACCGGCAGCTACACGACCTTCGACGGCAAGCGCTACGACCTGCTGCAGCTTCACTTCCACCACGAGAGCGAGCACACCCTCGACGGCGCGCGGCTGCCGATGGAGGCCCACTTCGTCCACAAGTCGGCACAGGGCGACCTTTTGGTTCTCGGCGCCTTTCTCGTGCCCGGCCAGGCCAACGACGCGCTGAAGACGATCCTGGACAACGCCCCGCAAGACAAGGGTGCCCGGCAGGTGGAAGCTGCGATCGATCTGGCGACGCTGCTTCCCGAGGACAGCGCCATCTTCCGCTACGCCGGCTCGCTCACCACGCCGCCCTGCTCGGAAATCGTGAGCTGGGTGGTCTTCGATCGGCCGGTCGAAGTCTCGCCGGTCCAGATCGAGGCCTTCGCCGAACTCTATCCCAACAACTACCGGCCGACCCAGTCGACCAACCGCCGTTTCGTCCTTTTCGGCTCTTGAGACCCTCCGCGCGCGGCGGCGGCGCGGCCTACTCGGCCAGCGCGGCCTGCACGAGCTGCAGGGGCCTGCCCTCCAGCGGCAGGGCGAGCGCCGCCTGCCGCCCCCGCTCCGACATCTTGCGCCAGGTCTTGCGCAGGATGTCGACCAGCTTCGACTCGTCGTGGCCCTCGGCGAAGGCGGCGAAGTGATGGGTCAGGAAGACCAGGCAGGCGACGTCCTCCAGGGCCTGGGACTCCGGGTCCTGCTTCAGGCGCTCCTTGCGCAGCAGGGCGCCGACCCGGGCGATGACCGCCTCGTCGAAGCCCAGGTCGCGCAGGATCTCGGCGGCGCGCTCGGCGTGGAAGGCCTTGAGGTCGCGGCGCCAGGTGAGGTAGCCGACCCGGCCCTCGGGATAGCTGTTCCGAGGGGTCCGCCAGCGCTCCAGGTGCTGGGCCCGCGCCGCGAGCTGCAGCTCGACCGAGGCCTCGGGATAGACCTCCGCGAGGCAGGCGCTCATCCGGCGGCCGTAGAGCAGCTCCTTGGCTTGCGGGCCGTCTTCGCTGTCTTCCAGGTGCGGGTCGGCGGCGTTGGCGCGGTCGAAGGCGGCGAAGGCCGCCGCCAAGTCGGGCGCCTTCGTCGCGGGATCGAGGGCTATCGGCTGACCAGACATGCGTCCTCCCCTTGTTGCGGCCTCGTCGTCTGCCCGGCCCCGGCCCCGGAGATGACCATGGCTCGCGCGGCCGAGTCCAGGATCAGGGTGTCGGTCCAGTCGGCGGCGCCGATCGGCCCGAGGTAGCGGACCTGGCGGCCCGAGGCCGCGATCAGCGCCGGGACGTCCTCGCGAGCGTGGCGGCCCTGCTCGGAAAAGCAGCCGGCGACGACGATCCGCCGCTCCGGCGCCGCGGCCAGGACGGCGTCCAGGGCCGGCGGCTCCTCCAGGAAGGCGCAGGCGACCCGCAGCCGCCAGGCGGCACGGCCGACCTGCCGGGCCAGGCGCTGGGTTGCTTCGCGCGAGGCGGGATTGCGGCGCGAGCCGTGGCCGACGAGCACCAGGGCCAGGTCCTGCGTCGGCCAGCCCGCACTGCGCGCCTCGGCCTCGGCGGCGGCCAGGAGGCCGGACGCCAGCCAGGGATGCGTCCCCAGGGGCCGGCAAAGGGCGAAGCGCGAGGCGCCGCCGAGATCCTGCAGGCGGTCGCCCAGCGCGGCGAAGGTCGTGCCCTCGGAGAGCAGCAGCGGGACCACGCAGACCCGCGCGCTGGTCAGGCCGGCGACCGCCTCCTCCAGGCGCGGCTCGCCGTAGAGCAGCGCGCCGGCGGTCTCGGCGAAACCCAGCCGGCGGCCGAGCGCCGCGGCACGCCGGGCCAGGGCTTCGCCGCCGCCGGGGCTGCCGTGGGCGCAGAGCAGCAGCGCGGTCGAGGCGAGCGGCACCCTAGTGGCTGGTGCCGTCGGAGAAAGTGATCTTGTTCCAGACATTGTACTTTCCCGAAGGCTTGGACATCGGCAGGCGCTTGACCTCCTCCAAGGTCTCGGCGTCGTAGATCACGATCGCGCCGTCCTGCTCCCAGATCGACAGGATGGCGTGGCTGCCGTCGCGGTCGAACTCGACATGGGCCGCGGTCTTGCCCGGCGCCGGCCGCAGGGTCTTGGCGATCTCCAGGGTCTGCTTGTCGATCACGTGCACCAGGTCGCGGTGCGGCCCGAAGAAAACGTCGGTCCAGGCGTAGCGCGTGTTCTCGTGACTGCGCAGGAAGAAGCCCGGGCCCTTGGTCTCGATGGTCTTCACGATCGACCAGTCCTCCAGGTCGATGACGCTGAGCCGGGCCTCCTTGAGGTGCGGCGTCGCCATGACCGGCCGGCCGCGGTAGCGCCAGGCGATGCCCGAGCCCAGGTGCGGCAGGCCGGGCAGGTCGACCCGGGCGATGTCGCGGCCGACGTTGAGGTTGACCACCACCGCGCTCTGGCCGTCGCGGGCCGAGCCGATGAGGTTGCGGTAGTCCGGGGTGAAGAAGAAGTCGTCCAGCGGCTCCGGCGCCTCGATCCGGCGCAGGGCGAAGAGGCCCGACTCCGCGGCCAGGGCCTCCTTCATCCCGGTCTCGTGGGAGTGGACCAGGCCGGTGAAGACCGGTGGCGCCTCGGGATCGGTGGCGATCTCCCAGATCTCGGGCACGTCCTTGAGCGCGGCGACGAAGCTCTTGCGCGGCCGCGCCTGGTAGACCGCGGAGACCCGCGACGGTTTGCCCCAGCGGTCCAGGACCGGGATGACCTTCTCGAGCGAAAGGTCCTCGGCGCTGAGCAGGACGAGCGTATGTGGCAGGTAGTTGGCGACCGCGATGTGCCGGCCGTCCTCCGAGATCGCGATGTTGCGCGAGTTGATCCCGGCGCGGACCTCGGCGACCGTCGCCAGGGCGTAGAGGTCGAACTTGGTGACCCAGCCGTCGCGCGACATGAAGAAGACGTGGCGGCCGTCCGGCGTGAACTTGGGCCCGCCGTGCAGGGCGAAGCGGGTCGGGAAGCGATGCAGCGCCTCGAAGCGGTCGCCGTCCAGGACCGTCGCGTGATGGTCGCCGGTCTCGACCACGACGAAGAGGTTCAGGGGATCGGCCTCGAAGACCGGCTTTTCCACGGCGGCGGAGGCGCCGTCGAAGCTGCGGCTGGCTTCGATCTCGGCCGCGCCCCAGGTCGGCAACTCGGGCAGGGGCGTGTAGATCAGGGCGACCAGGGACTCGATCTCGGCCGCGTCCAGGGTCTCGGCGAAGGCCGGCATCTGGGTCGCGGCCCGGCCCTCGGCGATGACCGCCGCCGCCTTGCCCCGCTTCAGCCGGCGCAGGTTCTCCGGCAGCAGGGCCGGCCCGCTGCCACCCAGGCGCTCGGCGCCGTGGCAGGCCGCGCAATGCGTGGCGTAGAGCGCCTTGCCCGGCTCACCGGCCGCGAGCGGCGGGCTCCAGCCCAGCAGGGGCAGGAAGAGGCTAAGCGCGCAGGCGAGGCGCTTCATGCTTGCGTCCCCTGTAGGGTGTCACGGTCAGGCGTTCGCCGCCCTGGTCGACGCCGATCTCCTCGTCGCTCAGGTAGCAGGCCGGGTCCTCGGCCCAGGGATCGCCGGTGAGCTGCAGGGCGCGGACCCGGGTGTTGCCGCCGCAGATGTCGAAGTGCCGGCAGGCGCCGCAGCGGCCCTTGACCCGGCGCGGCCTTTGCTTGAGGCCGGCCAGGATCGGGTCGGAAAGGTCGGTCCAGATCTCCGAGAAGCGCCGTTCCTTCACGTTGCCCAGGCTGTAGTGCCACCAGAAGGTATCGGGGTGGACGTTGCCCAGGTTGTCGATGTTGGCGACGTTGACCCCCGAGGCGTTGCCGCCCCACTGGGCCAGCTTGGCGCCGATGTGCGCGGCCAGATCGGGGAAGCGGCGCCGGACCCAGAACAGCAGGTAGACCCCGTCGGCATCGTTGTTGCCGGTGACGTATTCCTTGTGGCGCCCGGCCTCTGCGTCGGCCCAGGCCCGCTCGAAGAGCAGGTCCATGGCGTCGCGGGTCACCTGCCAGCGGGCGTCGTCGCCGCGGTTCTTGTTGCCGCGGCCGGCGTAGACCAGGTGCGAGAGGTAGAACTTGTCGACCCCTTCGGCCTCGGCCAGGTCGAGCAGCGCCGGAAGCTGGTGGGCGTTGTCCAGGGTCATGGTGAAGCGCAGGCCGACCTTGATCCCCTGTTCGCGGCAGAGCCGCACCGCGGCCAGGGAGTCGGCGAAGGCGCCGTCGCGGCCGCGGAAGCGGTCGTGGGTCTCGCCCAGGCCGTCGAGCGAGATGCCGACGTAGTCGTAGCCGATGTCGCGGATGCGCCCGATGTTGGCCTCGTCGATCAGGGTGCCGTTGGACGAGAGGCCGACGTAGAAGCCGAGGTCCTTGGCCCGCCGGGAGATCTCGAAGATGTCGGGACGCAGCAGCGGCTCGCCGCCGGAGAGGATCAGGACCGGCACGCGGAAGGCCTTGAGGTCGTCCATCACGCCGAAGACCTGCTCGGTCGAGAGCTCGCCCGGGAAGTCGACGTCGCCGGAAATCGAGTAGCAGTGCTTGCACAGCAGGTTGCAGCGGCGGATCAGGTTCCAGATCACCACCGGCCCCGGCGGGTTGCGCTTCGGCCCCAGCGGGGTCGGCGCCGCGATCTCCTGCATGAACTGGCTCAGCCGGAACATCTGTCTCTCCTCAGGCCGCGATCCGCAGACCGGTCTTCTTCAGGATGCGGGTGCTGTAGAGCACCTCGTGAGCGCGCGACGCCGGGCCCAGCAGGGCCGCGATCCGCGCCACCTTATCTTCCACCTCGTCGCGGCCGCGGCCGTGGACCATGGCGAAGAGGTTGTAGGGCCAGAGCGGCAGGTGCCGCGGCCGGCGATAGCAGTGGCTGACGAAGTCCAGGGCGCCAACCTGCGGCCCCAGGTCCGCGACCCGGGCGTCGGCGACGTCCCAGACGCTCATGCCGTTGGCGCTCCAGCCCAGGGCGTAATGGTTGGGCACCGCGCCAATGCGGCGCACCACGCCGCGCGCCTGCATCCCGCGCAGGCGGTCCATCACCTCCTGCGCCGGGACGCCCAGCGTCTCGGCCAGGGCGTGATAGGGCCGCGGCGTCAGCGGCAGGCCCGTCTGGGTGGCGGCGATGATGCGGCGGTCCAGGTCATCCAGCACGGCTCACACCTCCACCTTCAAGCCGATGTAGTACTCGTCCAGCTTGGGCAGGCGGTAGACGGTCAGGCCGGTCTCGGCCTCGATCGCCGCCGCGACCTCCTCGATGCGCTCGGGGCGCTCGCTCGCCAGCACGAACCACATGCTGAGCGCGTGCTCGCGGGCGTAGTTGTGCGCGACCTCGGAATGGGCGTTGACCTGCTCCGCGACCGCATCGAAGCGCGCCGCCGGCACGGCCATACCGCAGAGGCAGACCGCGCCGCCCAGGCGCTCGGCGTTGAACAGGGGCGCGAAGCGGCTCAGCGCGCCGGTCTCGACCAGCCGGTCGATACGCGCGATCAGCTCGTCCTCCGCGATGCCGAAGGCCTCGGCCGCCTCCGCATAGGGCCGCTCGCTGAGCGGGAAGCCGCCCTGCAGGCCGTTGACGATCCGGCGGTCCAGGCCGTCGAGCTCCACGCTCATGCCGCTTCCTCCTTGGTCTCGCCGGAGAAGCGGGCGCCACGCTGCTTGAAGCAGCGGCGGCTGAAGAGGACCGCCTGCGGCAGCTCCCGTGTCCCGGCGACCTCGTTCAGCCGGCCGATCTGCGCCTCCACAGTGAGCCGGTCGCGGCCATGGATCATGCAGAAGAGGTTGTAGGGCCAGCGCGGCCGCCGCCGCGGCCGGCGATAGCAGAGGGTGACGAAGGGCTGGCCGGCGAAGTCCGCGGCGACCCTGTCGACGCCGTCGTCGGGAACGTCCCAGACCGCCATGGCGTTGGCCCGGTAGCCGAGGCTGCGGTGCCGCACCACCAGGCCGAAGCGGGAAATGACGCCGCCGGCGCAGAGCCGGCGCAGACGGTCGAGCACCTCGGCCTCGGACCAGCCGAGCCTCTGGGCGACCTCGGCGAAGGGACGCGGCACCTGGGGCAGGCCATCCTCGATGGCCGAGAGCAGGCGGCGGTCCGCCGCATCGGGCGAGACGACCGGCGCCTCGGGGCCCGCATCGCCGCTGCGCCTCGGCCGGCCCCTCCCCTCCAGTCCGAAGCCCAGATCGATGTGATAGGCCCGCTCCAAAGGCAGGTCGAGCACCTCGAGGCCGCTGTCCCGGGAGATGCCTGCCAGCGTCTCCGTCACGGCCGCGGGGTCGGCCGCGGCCACGACGAACCACAAATTGAGCTCGTGTTCGCGCTCGTAGTTGTGGTTGACCGCGGGCTCGGCGTTCACCCGATCCGCCACCGCCTCCAGGCGCGTCGGCGGCACGGCCATGGCCGCCAGGGTGCTGGCGCCCGCGGTGTTGGGCCGCACCACAGCACCGACCCGCGAGATCAGGCCCTGCCGCCGGAAGGCGGCGAGCCGCTCCAGCACGGTCGCCTCCTCCACCTCGAGGGCCGAAGCCAGGACCGCGAAAGGCCGGGACTCCAGCGGGAAGTCCCGCTGCCAGCGGTCGAGCAGCTTCAGCTCCAGCGGGGTCAGCGTCTCGATCATAGGCCGAGCCGCTGGGCGCGGGCGGAGAAGAAGATGCCGCTGGGCTTGGCGACCGGCAGCTCGGCCAGCTTCTCGAAGCTGCGGGTGTCGTAGACCTCGACCTTGTCGGCGTCGCGGACCGAGATCCAGACCTCGTGGCCGCGCGGCGTGAACTCCAGGTGCAGCACCGCCGGACCCGGCTGGAAGGCGTGGATCACCTCCAGGCTCGGCACGTCGACGACCTGCACCGTGTCGTTGCGGGGATGGGCGAAGTTGACCCAGACCTGACGGCCGTCGGGCCGCGCCACCGCGAAGATCGGCTGGCCGTGAACCGGGACGCGGCCGACTTCCCGAAGACTCGTCGCGTCGACCGCCAGCAGCTCGTGGCGGCCCACCGCCGGCAGGATGAAGCGGTCGCCGGCCCGCGCCCAGCCCTCCAGGTGCGGCATCTTGTAGACCGGCAGCTTCTCCTCGCCCCGGCCGTAGCCGTCGAGGATCCGCTCGACCTTGGGCGACTCGGCCCAGAGATCGAGGTGCGCCAGGCCGTCCTCGCCGAAGAGGCCGGCGATGTAGTGTCGGCCGTCGCCGGTGATCAGGGCATCGTAGGGCAAGGCACCGACGTCCTTGTACTTCGCGATCCGGGGCGTGTCGCCCCCGGAGAAGTCGGCGGTCCAGATCTCGCCGCCGTCGTAGAGCGTGAAGACGAAGCGCCGGCCCGGCGCGTCGACCAGGCCCACGGTCTTGGAGCGGGCGCCCCCCGTTCCCTGGCCTGTGGCGCCGTAATCGGCGGGGATGTCGGCGACCGGGTCGAGGGTCGCGGCGTCGAAGACCCGGACCCCGCCGGGCTCGTAGTTGGACACGGCGATCAGGCGGCCGTCGTCCGAGATCGCGCCGCCGATCGAGTTGCCGGCCTGGACGATGCGCTTGGCGATGCTGCGGGTCAACAGATCGACCTTGGTCAGGCCGCCGTCGCGGCCGAAGACGTAGGCGTAGCGCTGGTCGGGCGAGAAGACCGCCGAAGCGTGCGAGAGGTCGCCCAGGCCTTCGACGCGGCCGAGCGACCTCCGCGCGCTGGTGTCGACGACCTGCAGCGCGCCGCCGGCCCGCTCGACGACGATGCCGAGGTCGCCGGTGCCGCGCAGTTCCCCGGCCTCGGTGCCAGCCAGCGGCGTCACGGCGAGGACAAAGGCCGCGAAGAGGATCGACAGCCGCTTCATTCGATGTCTCCCTGCTTGAGGGCGCGGGCGATCCACAGGGCCTCGGCCTCGCTGAGCTGGCCGCGCCAGGGCGGCATGGGGGTGCCGGGGATCCCGTCGAGAATGACCTCGGCCAGGGCCTCCGCCTCGGCCCCGGCGAGGGCCTCCGGCAGCAGCGGGCGTCCGAGCCCGCCCTTGAGGGTCATGCCGTGACAGGAGCCGCAGTCCTGGCGCACCAGGTAAGCCAGCGCCGCCTGCCGCTCGGCCGAGGGCAGGTCCTCCGCGCCGGCGCCCCAGGTGACGAGCGGGACGGCGAGGCACGCGGCAAGCGCGGCGACGCTAAGCGCGGGACGCCATGCGGGACTCTTCGCCATCTTCCCCGACTCCCAAGGCGGCGCCCAAGGCCGCCACCCTGCCGATGATGAACAGGACCGGACCCTCGAAGTCCGCCGTCCGAACCGCCTCCGGCAAGGCCGCCAGGCCGGTCCGAAGCCGGCGCTCTCGCGGCGTCGTGCCGTTGTTGACCGCGAGCGTCGGCGTGTCGGCCGGCAGGCCCCGCGCCATCAGCTCTTCGACGATCTGCCCGATGTGGGCCCGGCCCATGTAGACGACCAAGGTCGTCTCCGGATCGGCCAGGCCGTCCCAGTCCAGGTCGAGGTCCTGGTCCTCGCGGCAATGGCCGGTCAGGTAGCGCACGCCGGTGGCGAGGCCCCGATGGGTCAGGGGCACGCCGGCCTGCGCCGCGCAGCCCTGGGCCGAGGTGATCCCGGGAATCACGTCGCAGGCGATGCCGCGCGCCGAGAGGGTGGCCGCCTCCTCGCTGCCGCGGCCGAAGATGAAGGGATCGCCGCCCTTGAGCCGGACCACGCGGCGGCCGCTTTCGGCCAGGCGGACCAGCAGTTCGTTGATTTGCGTCTGCGGCACCGGATGATGCCCCGGCTGCTTGCCGACGTAGATCCGCGCCGCGCCGGCCGGCGCCAGCGCCAGGATCTCCTCGGAGACCAGCCGGTCGTAGACCACGACCTCGGCGCCTTCCAGGCAGCGCAGCGCCTTTATCGTCAGGAGCTCCGGATCGCCCGGCCCGGCACCGACCAGAAAGACCCGCCCAACGTCCTGCATCAGAAGCCTCCCTTTTTTGTGTCGAAGCGGAGCGGGCGACCGGTCGAGACCGGCCGCCCATCCACACTTCGACACGCTCAGTAGACGTCCTTGCGTGTGTTGTAGACGTTGAACTTCCCGGTCGGCGTCTTCAGCCGCGGGTCCTTGATGACGTGCTTCATCTTGAGGGTCTTGTCGTCGACCACGACGATGGCGGACTCCTGGTCCACGGCGTTCCAGACCGAGAACCAGATCTCGTCGCCGGCCCGGTTGAACTCGCCCTGCACCACGCGGCGCACGCCCTCGCTGATCCCCGACCATTCACCGATCGGCAGGACCGTGTACTCCGGCTCCTCCTTGGTCAGGTCGGCGATCTTGAACACCGCGACCGAAGAGGCGATCTCGGCCTCCGGGTTGAGCGGCGTGTCGATGTAGAGGTGCTTGGACTCGGGATGGGTCTTGACGAAGAGCGATCCGCCGCCCTGACCCTCCAGGGTCTGCACCACCTTCCAGGCGTGCTCCTTGTTCTTCTCCGGGTCGGTGCCGATCAGGGAGACGGTCTCGTCGCCCAGGTGGCTGGTCACCCAGACCGGGCCGTAGGTCGGATGCACGATGTTGGCGCCCCGGCCCGGGTGCGGCTTGACGCCGCCGGACTCGATCACGTCGACCAGGCGGCCTTCCTTGGTATCCACGATGGCCAGCTTGTCGCGGGCATTGGCGGCGACCAGGAAGTAGCGGCCGGTGGAATCGAAGCCGCCGTCGTGCAGGAAGCGTTCGGCGTCGATCGCGGTCACCTTCAGGTTCTTGATGTCCTGATAGTCGACCAGCAGGATCTTTCCGGTCTCCTTGACGTTGACGATGAACTCCGGCCGGTAGTGCGAGGCCACGATGGCCGCGACCCGCGGTTCCGGATGGAACTCCTGGGTGTCGTAGGTCATGCCGCGGGTCGAGACGACCTTGAGCGGCTCCAGGGTCGCGCCGTCCATGATCACGTACTGCGGCGGCCAGTAGGAGCCGGCGATGGCGTACTTGTCTTCCCAGCCCTCCATCTTCGAGGTCTCGACCGAGCGTGCCTCGGAGCCGACCTTGAGCTCGGCAACGGTCTTCGGCTCCTCCATCCAGAGGTCGATCAGGTTGATCTTGGCGTCGCGGCCGATGGTGAAGAGGTAGCGGCCGGAAGCCGAGAGCCGGGAGATGTGGACCGCGTAGCCGGTCTTGATCACCGAGACGATCTTCTTGGAGTCGCCCTCGATCAGGGCGATCTCGCCGGTGTCGCGTAGGGTCACCGAGAAGAGGTTCTCGATGTCGAAGTCGTTCATCTTCTCGGTCGGACGTTCTTCGACCGGGATGTAGACCTTCCAGGCCTCGCGCATCTCGGCCATGCCGAACTCCGGCGGCGCCGTCGGCTCGTTCAGCAGGTAGCGAGCCATGATGTCGATGTCTTTCTCGGTCATGTCGCCCGAGGTTCCCCAGTTCGGCATGCCGCCCGGGGAGCCGTAGTTGATGAAGTCGCGCAGGTACTCGTAGCCGCTCTCCCGCGTGACGTCGGTGGTCAGGGCCTTGCCGGTGGCGCCCTTGCGCAGCACGCCGTGGCAGCCGGCGCAGCGTTCGAAGTAGATCTGGTTGGCGCGGTTGAACTCCTCCTGCGTCAAGGAGGGCACGCCCTCTTTGGCGCCCGGCGCTTCGAGTTCGCCTTCCTTGAGGACGTCCAGGCTCGGCTCGTATTTCCCGCCGGGCGTGGTCTTGTGCTTCTCGACGTCGGAGGGCGACGGCGACTGCGCGGCGGCCGGAAGCGCCAGGCCGATCGCCAGGACGCAGGACAGAGCGAGAGACGACAGAAGCGCCGTCTTCCGCGGGGCAATGCAAGAATTCATGGTCTCTCTCCCAGGACTCATGGAGCAGCGCCAAGTTGCAGTGCGCCCGGCCGGCTCGCCTTGACTTCCGTCAAGCTCTTGGGCGACATCGCGATTGACCTTGGTCAAGGCCCGTCCAGGGCCCGCAGTTAGCATCCTTGAATGTCACCTTTTTCCGCTCTCTCGCGCCCGGTCGCCGCACTCTTTGCGGCACTGCTCCTGCTACCCGCCGCGGGCGGCGGGGCGAAGGCCGATGCCGGCCTGGCCGCGGAGCTCTTCGCGGTGCCGGAGGCCTCGCTGAGCCTGGGCGCCTTCGAGGGCAGCCCGCCGGCCGCCGAGGTCCGCCGCGACGGCCGCCTGCTCGGCTATCTCGTCTCCAGCCAGGCAGCCATCGGCTCGGTCGGCTATTCGGGCAAGCTGGTCGACGTCTGGCTGGCGGTCGACCTCGAGGCCCGGGTCGCCGGCGCCCGGCTGGTCGCCCACCAGGAACCGATCCTGGTCATCGGCATCACGCCGGAGGACCTGGAGGCCTATGTCGCCGGCTTCGCGGGCCTGGACCTGGCGGGGGGCCGGCTCACGGCCGCGACGGCGACGGCAACGGGCGCCCTGCCCGAGGCCGTCGCCGGCGCCACGGTCTCCAGCGCAGTCATCAAGGACGCGATCCTGCGCAGCGGCCGGGCCGTCGCCTCGGCCCGCGGACTCCTCGGCACGCCGGCCACGGGACCGCGGCTCGACCGCAGCAGCTTCGCGCCGGCGGGCTGGGCGGAGCTGCTCGACCGCGGCGCCCTGGTCCGGCGCGAGATCACCCGCGGCGAGGTCGCGCAGCTCCTCGGCGAGGCGCCGCCGAGCGCGGCGGAAGCCGAGCAGAGCTTCATCACGCTCCTGGCCGGCCTGGCGACGCCGCCGAGCGTCGGGCAGAACCTGCTCGGCCGGCGGAGCTACGAGGCGCTGCTGGCCGAGACGGGTGCCGAGGACAACCTGCTGCTGGTGGCGGCGCAGGGGCTCTATTCCTTCAAGGGCACCAGCTATCGGCGCAGCGGCGTCTTCGAGCGCATCGAGCTGCGCCAGGACGCCCGCACGATCAAGCTGACCCGCGACTCCTACCGCAACGTCGAGGCCTTCAGCGCCGAGGGCGCCCCGGAACTGCGCGAGATCGGGGTCTTCAAGCTGCCGGCGGCCCTCGGCTTCGACCCGGTGCGGCCTTGGGACCTAGTGCTCCTGGTGAGTCGCGAGGCGGCCTCCGGCGGCCTGGTCGCGGCGACCTTTACGCTGCGCTATCGGCCGCCGGCCTCGTTCCTGGTCGGCGGCGAGGCCGAAGCCCAGGCCACGGCACCGCCGGTCCAGGCCGCCCTGTGGCAGGAGATCTGGCGGGATCGGCTGCCCGAGATCGTCGCGCTGACCCTGATGCTGCTGGCCTTGGCGGCGATCCTGGTGTTCCAGGATTCCCTCGCCCGGCGCTACCGCCTCTACCAGGCGGTCCGTATCGGCTTCCTGGTGGTGACCCTGGTCTGGCTGGGCTGGATCGCCGGGGCGCAGCTCTCGGTGGTCAACGTGCTGACCTTCATCCAGGCCCTGCTGACCGGCTTCCAGTGGGAGCTCTTCCTGCTCGACCCGCTGATCTTCCTGCTCTGGGGCTTCGTCGCGGTCGGCCTGCTGTTCTGGGGCCGCGGCGTGTTCTGCGGCTGGCTCTGTCCCTTCGGCGCCCTGCAGGAGCTGCTGAACCGGGCGGCGCAGCGGCTGCGCGTCCCGCAGCTTCCGATTCCCTTCGCCCTGCACGAGCGGCTCTGGCCGATCAAGTACATCCTCTTCCTCGGACTCTTCGCCGTCTCGCTGCACTCCGTGACCCTGGCCTTCCGCTTCGCAGAGGTCGAGCCCTTCAAGACGGCCATCGCCCTGAAGTTCCTGCGCGACTGGCCCTACCTTCTCTACGCGGTCGGGCTGCTCGGGATCGGGCTCTTCGTGCAGCGCTTCTTCTGCCGCTACCTCTGCCCGCTGGGCGCGGCGCTGGCGATCCCCGCCCGGCTGCGCATGTTCGAGTGGCTGAAGCGCAAGGTCCAATGCGGCCGGGAGTGCCGGATCTGTGCCAGCCGCTGTCCGGTGCAGGCGATCCATCCCCTGGGCCAGATCAACCCCAACGAATGCATCCACTGCCTGAACTGCCAGACGCTTTACTACGACGCCACGACCTGTCCGCCCCTGGTGGCCCGGGCGCAGCGGCGGGCCCGGGCGAGCCGGGCCGCGGCCGCCGCCGGAGGCGAAGAGGCAGGCTGATCCCGGCCCAGACGGCGCTGCCTCCCGGCCCTGCCGGAAAAGGACGCCATTCCCGGGGAAATTGACCTCGATCAATGAGCCTTGTGGCGATTCCGGCCTAAGCTGTGCCAGTCTGCAAGCAATCAACAAGAGCCTTGGAGCCGGGAGTTCATCATGTACGGGAAGCCCGTGGCGGCCGAGACTGCCCAAGAGGCCCTGATTCTGAGAAGCCTGCCGCAAGACCTGGCGGATGAGGTTCTGCAATCCGCGATCTGCAGGGGCTTCGATCGGGGCGAGACGATCTTCCTTCAAGGCGACCCGGCCGACTACATCTTCATCGTGATCCAGGGCTGGGTGAAGCTGTTCCGCATGACGCCGAACGGCACCGAGGCCGTGGTCGGCGTCTTTACCCAGGGTCGCAGCTTCGCCGAGGCCGCGGTCTTTTCGGGCATGCCCTATCCGGTCACGGCCGAGGCGGTCACCGATTGCGAACTGCTGTCCATTCCCGCCCAGGCCATCCTGTCGCGCATGCGGGCCCGGCCGGAGCTCTGCCTGGCGGTGTTGTCGGCCTCCTTCCAGCACCTGCATGGTCTGGTCAGCCAGATCGAGCAGCTCAAGGCGCACACCGGCGCGCAGCGCCTGGCAGAGTTCCTGGTCGACCTCTGCCCTGTCGACAGCGGCGCCTGCACGATCACGCTGCCCTACGACAAGTCGCTGATCGCCGGGCGCCTGGGGATGAAGCCGGAGAGCCTGTCGCGGGCCTTCGGCCGGCTGAGGGAGCAGGGCGTCAGCGTCTCGCACAACCAGGCGGCGATCCGCGACGTCGAGTCCCTGCGCGACTACGTCGAGGAGGACCGCGCCCTCGCCTGGAGCCGCGCGCAGTAGACGCCTCGGCTCAGTCCTGGACTAGGTGACGGTACAGCCGCGGCAGGGCGTCGGTCAGCCCGTCGGGCCGGGCGACGACGGCGAAGCCGCCCGGACCGAAGATCCTGCTGAAGAGTTCGCGCGACTTGGAATCGATGGTCACGGCGAAGACGCTCTGGCCCAGGCGCCGGGCCTCCTGGATCGCCTTGCGACTGTCCTCCACGCCATAGCGGCCTTCGTAGTGATCGAGGTCGTTCGGCTTGCCGTCGGTCAGGATCAGGAGCAGGCGGCGGCTGCGCGATCGCGACTGCAGGCGCTTCGAGACATGCCGCACCGCGGCGCCCAGGCGCGTGTAGAAGCGCGGCTGCAGCGCGCCGATCCTGGCCTCCACCTCCTCGCCCATCGCTTCGCCGAAGGCCTTGCAGCTCTGGACGTAGACCCGGTCCCGCTTGAGCGAGGAGAAGGCATAGATCGCCGCATCGTCGCCGCAGGCCTCCAGTCCCCAGGCGAAGGCGACCAGGGCCTCCCGCGCGATCTCGATCACGCTCCTGGTGCCGACCGCGGATTCGGTGGAGCGAGAACTGTCGAAGAGGATCGCGACGGCAAGGTCCCGCTCGGCGGTCCTGGTCGCCCGATAGACCCGGTCCGAGATCTCGCCGCTGCTGCGAAAGTCGACCCGGGCCCGCACCGCCGCGTCGATGTCGAGGTCGTCGCCTTCGGTCTGCCGGGGCAGGATCACGCGCCGCGGCCTCAGGGCCTCGAACTGCCGCTTCACCGCCCGGACCCGCCGCCGCGCGGCGGCGTCGGCCAAGGGCGCGGCGGCCGGCCCGGCGGTCTCCTGCTGGCCGGTCAGGACCCGGCAGTGCTCCGGCCAGTAGCTTCCGCGCCGGTGGTCCCATTCCGGATAGAGCTCGACACCCGAGAGGCGCTCGCGGTCGACGTCCTCCGGCGCCAGGTCGAGGTGCAGCTTCAGCCTGGTCTTCGCCGGCCCGAGGTTCCGGGTCAGGGACAGGTGATCGTGATCGTCGACCGCCTTCTTCGCCGCCTCGACGTCGTCGTCCTCGACCCGGCGGTTCAGGTTCAGGAGCTCGGCCCAGGACAGGATCGATTCGAAACGATGCAGGATCAGGCTGTCCTTGCGCTCGGCCTGGTCGCTCGGGCGCCGCTTGCCCCGAAACAGCCCCTGCTTCTCGGCCCCGGTCGTGCCGTCTTCCTCCTCGTGGACGTCCTGGTCCGACGGCGCTTGCCGCGGCCGCGGCGCGCTCCGCTCCGGCCACAGCGGCGGCATCCGGAAGCGCCGGTAGCGCCGCGGCGCGACCAGGGTGTCCAGCGCTGCCGTTCCGTCTTCGACCAGCGCCGCGTAGCGCCGCGCCAGAGCCCCCTCGGGCGGCCGGTCGGGATCGAGCAGGCCCCGGACGACGGCCTCCACCGCGGCTTCCTCCGCAGGAAGACGGGCCGGCGGCGGGCGCATCGCCAGGCAGGCCGCCGCCAGGTCCCGGTGCAGCGCCGTCAGCCCCGGACAGACCTCCAAGGCAACGGCCGCCAGCCGGCGGACCCGGCGCAGCCGCTCGATATCGGCCCTCAGCGGGTCCGCGGGCAGGGGCTCCGGCGCCGGCGACAGGGCGCAGCAGGCGGCCAGCCAGAGATAGGAGCCCTCGTTGAGGGCGCGGCGCGGCGACCAGTCGATCACCGGCGGCAAGCGCAGCGTCTCGCCGTCGAAGGCAGCCTGGCCCGACAGCGACTCTGCGCCGGCCCGGCCCGCTGCGGCGGCGCTCCGGGAGCGCCGCGGCGCGGCGGCGGCCGGCTTGATCTCGACCGCGCCGGAACCGCCGAGACCGCGGAAGAGGATGGCGAGCCGGCCCAGCATCTCGTCCAGGGCGACGCCCTCGCCGGGCGCCGAAACCTGGTCCCGCTCGAGAAAGGCGTGCCATAGCGAGCCGACGGCCTCTTCCGGTTCCCAAGGCTTGAAGGTCAGCTTGGCCATGTCAGCTCAACCATGTCAGCTTGGCCAGGTCCCGGGGCCGCGGTCAGCCGTAGACGGCGACGACCAGGTCCCGCAGGCCGCGCTTCACCTCGTCATCGTCGCTCAAGGGCTGGATCAGCGCGACCTCGATGGCGCGCTCGATCGCCATGCCGTCGCGGATCAGGGTCGCGGCATAGACCAGAAGCCGGGTCGAGACCCCTTCCTCCAGGTCCTGGCCCTTGAGGGCTCTGAGCTTGCCGCCGAGGCGGACCAGCGGCGCCACGCGGTCGGGGCTCAGGCCGCTTTCGGCCGCGACGATCTCGATCTCCGCCGCCTCCGGCGGAAAGTCGAACTCCAGCGCCAGGAAGCGCTGCCGCGTCGAGGGCTTCAGGGTCTTGAGAATGTTCTGGTAGCCCGGGTTGTAGGAGACCACCAGCATGAAGCCCGGCGGCGCCTCGAGGGTCTCGCCGGTGCGGTCGATGGGCAGGATGCGGCGATCGTCGGTCAGGGGGTGCAGGACCACGCTGACGTCCTTGCGGGCCTCGACCACCTCGTCGAGGTAGCAGATCGCGCCCTGGCGCACGGCCCGGGTCAGCGGGCCGTCGATCCACAGCGTTTCATCGCCCTTCAAGAGATAGCGGCCGACGAGGTCGGCGGCGCTGAGGTCGTCGTGGCAGGCGACCGTGTAGATTGGCCGGCCGAGGCGCGACGCCATGTGGTTGACGAAGCGGGTCTTGCCGCAGCCGGTGGGCCCCTTCAGCAGCAGGGGCAGTCGGTTCCGGAAGGCGGCTTCGAAGACCGCCCGCTCCTCTCCGAGCGGCAGGTAGAAGGGGGCGTCGTGGCCCCCTTCTCCCGTCAACCCGCTCGGACTCGCCACGTCCATGAAGGCCTACTCCGCTGGAGCCGCGATCGGCGAGATCACCTCACGCTCGCGCGGGACGAGGATCGCGTAGAGGAAGAGCAAGGCGCCCAGGACCACGGCGAGACCGGAGCCGAAGCGCATCAGGTAGAAGATCTGGAGCTGCTCCTGGACGTCCATGAAGTTCTCGCCCAGCACCCGCTGAAGGTGGGTCTGAACGACGCCGGCGAAGGTCAGGGTGAAGGTCATGAAGGCCATGCCGCCGGTCATCAGCCAGAAGCTGACCATGTTCAGGACCTGATTGTAGGGGTCTCGGTTCCTGAGCATGGGGAAGGCGTAGGTCATGATCGCCAGGTTCAGCGAGACGTAGGCGCCGAAGAAGGCGAGATGCCCGTGCGCCGGCGTGATCTGCGTGCCGTGGGTGTAGAAGTTGACGCCGTGGAGCGTGTGCAGGAAGCCCCAGACCCCGGCCCCGAAGAAGGCGACCACCGCGCAGCCCAGGGCCCAAAGCAAGGCCGCCTTGTTCGGGTGGTCGCGGCGGCCCTTCCAGACCATGGCGAAGGTGAAGAGCACCATGGCGAAGAAGGGCACGACCTCCAGGCTGGAGAAGATCGAGCCGATCCACTGCCAATAGCCCGGCGTGCCGATCCAGTAGTAGTGGTGGCCGGTGCCCAGCAGGCCGCTGAACAGCGCGGTCGCCACGATGACGTAGAGCCACTTCTCGATCACCTCGCGATCGACGCCGGTCAGCTTCAGCATCAGGTAGGCGAGGATCGAGGCCATGATCAGCTCCCAGACGCCTTCGACCCAGATGTGGACGACGTACCACCAGTACATCTTGTCCAGGCTGAGGTTCGAGGGGTTGTAGAGCGAGAACAGGAAGAAGATCGCCAGGCCCCAGAGGCCGAGCAGGAGGATGTTGGTGATCGCCGTCTTGCGCCCCTTCAGGAAGGTCATGGTCACGTTGAAGAGGAAGATCAGGGCGGCGACGATGATGCCGAGCTTGACCCAGAGCGGCTGCTCCAGGAACTCGCGGCCTTCGTGGATGCCGAAGACGTAGCCGATCACCGCGCCCAGCGCGCCGACCAGCAGGATCGCGAGCTGCACGTAGGCCAGCATCGGCGAATGGATCTCCCGCTCGGCCTCCTCGGGGATCAGAAAGTAGGCCGCGCCGAAGAAGCCGAGGATGAGCCAGACGATCAGGCTGTTGGTGTGGATCATGCGTAGGATGTTGAAGGGCAGGGTCTCCGAGAGGAACCCGGGGTCGACGTAGACCCAGCCCGCGACCAGCCCCATGGTCACCTGCAAGGCGAAGAGGATCAGGGCGGCGAGGAAGTAGTAGAGGGCGATCTTCTGGGATTGGTACTTCATTCTGGTCTCTCCTCCGCCGCGCTCAGCCGGCCTCGTTGGGCGGCCAGCCCTGCGTCTTGATCCGGCTGACCCATTCGAAGAAGTCGACCAGGTCGTTCAGTTCCTGGTCGTTGAGATTGAAGTTCGGCATCTGGCGACGGCCTTCGATGCCGGTCGGCTGGCTCTGCATCCAGAGCTTCAGGGCGTCGCGTGCCCCCTCGGGGTCGTCGAGTCCGCCGTAGCGCTGCCAGACGTTGCCCAGCTCGGGCGCGAAGTAGGCGCCCTCGCCCAGTATGGTGTGGCAGTTGATGCAGGCGTGCTTTTCCCAGACGTGCTTGCCGCGGGCGACCGCCTCGGTCAGGCCCTCGTGATCGGTCGAGGTCTCGAGGATGTAGAGGTGGCTGTGAACGGTCAGGCCGACGAAGATGGCGAGGAAGGCGAAGGATCCGCCATAGAAGATGTTGCGCGCGCGCGACTTGGTCATGAAATCATGCATCACGGCCCCTTGCGACGACGGGTTCGAGAAAACGATGCCCTAAACCTTGGATGATCCAGGGGCCCGATCCTTGACCAAAATCAAGCGGCAGCAGCGCGCCTTGCGTCACGCCCCTCTGCGGCGCAGCAGCATCGGCCCGTAGACCAGGACGAAGCCGAGGAAGCCGCCGGACCACAGCAGGCCCGAGATCACCAGCACCGCCGTCTGCTCGAAGGGCAGCCAGGGCGCCGCGACGCGCAGCAGCGCGCCGATCAGGACCAGGGCGTAGATCGCCTGGGTCGCCGGACCGGCGGTCAGCGGCCGGCCGGTGTGGCCGAGCGTGGCGCGGGTCATGATCGCCAGGGTCATCAGCCCGACCGCCCCGGCGGTCAGCGCGTGGAGTCCGCTGCTCTGCGGGACGGCCTCGGGATCGAGCGCGGCCAGGCCGAGCAGGAGCAGGCCCAGCGGCAGCCAGGCGTAGCCGAGGTGCAGCACCAGGACCAGCGGCTCGGCGAGGCTTCGCCAGCCCCGCCAGCGCAGCAGACGCAGCAGTTGGAGAAGACCCGCCGCGATCATCAGGAGAGCGGCCGGCCGGCCCAGGGGCTGCAGGACCCAGAACGCCAGGGCGGCCGCGGTCACCGCCAGGCAGGCCTTGTCGAAACCGCCGAAGGGCTGCGGCAGCTTCGCCTCGCCGCGCTTGGCCATCCAGTTGCGCGTGAAGCTCGGCACCACACGGCCGCCGACCAGGGCGATCAGCAGGGCGGCGACGGCGATCCCGCCGCGCAGGAAGCCGGCCGCATCGCCCTCGCGGGCGAGGAGATGGAACCCGACGTTGGCGGCGGCGAAGCAGGTCACCAGAAGGCAGATCGGCAGGTTGCGCAGGTTGCGGCCGGCCAGGATCTCACGCCAGATCACCGCCGCCAGGGCGAGCAGAAAGAGCACGTCGAGGACGGCCGACGGCGCCCCGGGCAGGAGTCCGGGGAGCTGCGCCACGCGGCCGAGCAGCCAGAGCGAGAAGAGCCCCGCCAGCGGCAGCCCCGAGATCGGCAGGCGGCCGGTCCAGTTGGGCACGGCGGTCAGGAGGAAGCCCGCGAGCGCCGCGGCAAGGTAGCCGAAGAGCATCTCGTGGGCGTGCCAGGCCGCGGGGTCGACCGCAGGCGGCGGGTCGAGCCGGCCGGAGAAGATCAGGAGCCAGAGCGGCAGCGCGAGCAGGGCCTGAATCGCCGCGGCCAGAAAGAAGGGCCGGAAGCCCTCGGCGAAGAGGACCGCGCCCACACTGCGACCGGCTCTTCTCCGCACCTCCACCGAGCGCCCGCTCCCTTGATCTAGGCGCTCGCCCATCCGATCCCCGCGGCGGCCGCGCCCCTTCGCCGGACAAGCCGACGACGACGAGACCGCCAGAGATGGCCCGGCGTCACCATGACCAAAGTCAAGCGCCCCGGCTTGACGCCGATCATTGAATTCAGGACACCTGATCCGGTCGGATCGCGGTATAGGCTCGATCCGACGGGAAGGACCATCCGCAGTGACCGACAAAGCCGAGCAGCAGACGGGCAGGGCCTCGAGGCTGCGGCAGGTGCCCCGGCCCAGCCGCTTCGCCATGATCCTGGCCGCCCTGCTGGCCGGGCTCGCCTGCGGCCTCTTCCTCGGCGACGATGCCGGGAACCTGCGGGTGATCGGCGACGTCTACGTCGGCCTGCTGCAGATGACCGTGCTGCCCTACATCGTCTTCTCGCTGATCGCCAGCATCGGTCGCCTGTCGCTGACCGAAGGCCGGCGGCTGGCCCTGGTCTCGATCTCGGTGCTCGCCGTCCTCTGGAGCATCGGCGCGCTCACGGTCTTCCTGATGTCCTTCGCGCTACCCTCCCGGGTGATGGGCGCCTTCTTCAGCACCAGCCTGATCGAGCCGCCGGAGGCGGTCGATTTCATCCAGCTCTTCGTGCCGAGCAATCCCTTCCATTCCCTGGCGAACAACGTCGCGCCGGCGGTCGTGATCTTCTGCATGCTGTTCGGCGTCGCGATGATCCGGGTCAAGAGCAAGGAGGCGCTGCTCGGCCACTTCGACGTCATCCTGGAGACCCTGATCCGGGTCAACGGCTTCGTCGTCGCGATGAGCC
Organism: Kiloniellales bacterium; assembly: GCA_028282935.1. GTDB lineage: Bacteria > Pseudomonadota > Alphaproteobacteria > Kiloniellales > JAKSBE01 > JAKSBE01. The sequence goes on along the minus strand of JANQGU010000036.1, from coordinate 8,767 downwards.
CGATCGGCATCTTCGCGATCACGGCGACGGCCGCCGGGACCTTGAGCTTCGAGGAGTTCGGCCGGCTCCAGGCCTACCTCCTGACCTTCGCCTTCAGCGTCTTCCTCCTGACCTTCCTGGTCCTGCCGATGCTGATCGCCGCCTGCACGCCCTTCACCTATCGGGACATCCTGGCGGTCTCCAAGAACGCCCTGATCACCGTCTTCGTCGTGCAGAGCCTCTTCGTCGTCATCCCGATGCTGGCCGAAGGGATCCGGGAGCTGATGGAGAAGTACCGCAAGGAGGGCCATGAGACCTCGCCCTCTCCGGACTTCGTGATTCCCCTCGCCTATCCCTTCCCGCACCTCGGCAAGGTGCTGACCCTGGTCTTCATCCCCTTCGCCGCCTGGTTCTATGGCGCGCCCATGGCCTTCGAGGACTTCCCCTGGATCCTCGGCACCGGTCTGGTCCTTTCCTTCGGCAAGGTGGTCACGACGATTCCCTTCCTCCTCGACATGCAGGAGCTGCCTTCGGACATCTTCCAGCTCTTCCTGCTGTCCAGCGTCTTCGCCGGCGGCCTGAGCGATCTGGTCGGGGCGATGCACCTCGTGACCTTCACGATCCTGACCACCTCGGTGATCACCGGACTGATCCGCTTCAACCGGATGAAGCTCGTCGCCCTGCTGGTCTTCACCGGGCTGCTCACCAGCGCGATGATCGGCACGACGCGGCTGGTCCTGACCACCGACGGGAGCCAGGCCTTCGGCAAGGAGCAGGTCCTGGACGGCATGCAACTCCTGCAGCAGGAGCAGCCGGCAAAGGTCTTGGAACGCGCCCTCCCCAACCCGGTGCCCCTGAGGCCGGAGCAGTCGAGGCTGAGCCGGATCCGCGAACGGGGGGTCATCCGCGTCGGCTTTCAGCCCGACCACCTGCCCTTCTCCTTCCTCAACCGCGGCGGCGACCTGGTCGGCCTAGACGTCGACCTGGCACATCGCCTGGCCCGCGACCTCGGCGTCGACATCGAGTTCGTGCCCTTCAGCGTCACGACCCTTCCAGAGCAGCTCGCCGGAGATCACTTCGACGTCGCCATGTCGGGCGTGCCGGCGACGACCCGGCGCTCGGCGCAGATGATGCTGACCGATCCCTACATGGATGCGACCTTCGGACTGGTCGTGCCCGACTACCTGAAGCAGGACTTCGCCGACCTCAGGACCATCCGCCGGCGCGGCCCCTTCAACCTCGGCGTCCTGGCCCGAAGCGTCTTCGCCGAGCAGATCTCGGAGAACTTCCCGACGGCGAAGGTCTCGGAGCTGGAGTCGGAGAACCAGTTCTTCGAGACCCCGGGACGGGAGATGGACGCCCTGCTGACCAGCGCCGAAGGGGGCGCCGCCTGGACCCTGATCTATCCCTCCTACACCGTGGTCAACCCCTTCCCGAGGCCGCTCAAGGTTCCCCTGACCTATCCCTTCGGCGGACCGGACCCGCGTTTCGAGAACTTCCTCGACAACTGGATCGACCTGAAGCGGAAGAACGGGACGGTCGACGAGCTCTACGACCACTGGATCCTGGGACGCGGGGTGAACGCGCGCGGGCCGCGCTGGAGCATCCTGCGCGACGTCCTCGAGTGGGTCGAGTAGGGATCGGATGGCGGGTTTAGAAGAGCGGGATCTCGCCGGCGTCGACCCGCGCGAGAAGGGTCCGAATGCGCCGCCAGACCGCCTCGATCTCGAACCTGGCCAGGCCGAGCTGGACGGTCCGGCCGCCGATGCGCACGCCCTCGTTGGGCGACAGGTTCCCGCTCGGCGGCACCGAGAGGTAGAGACCGCGCGCGTCCTTCTCGAGCTGGGCGACGACGCCCAGGCGATCGAGGTCCGCCCGGCGCAGCCGGCGCAGCCGCTCGATCGAGTCGCGGCGCAGGGCCGGCACGAAGATCACGTTCCAGCGGTCGACGAAGGGCAGGCGGAAAAGCTCCTCGAAGGCGATGTCGTTGTCGAAGCAGAAGACCTGGCGCCGCTCCGGCTCCTTCGAGACCAGGAAGTTGCTCTTCTTGGGATCGGCGAAGTCGCTGAGATAGGTGAAGAGGTTGAAGTTGGCCAGGTAGTAGGCGTAGGTCGGCTCCGAGACGAAGCGCGCCTCCTCGTAGAGGCTGTCGCTGGAGGTCACCTCGTTCAGCCAGACCTGCACCAGGCCCAGCACGCAGGAGGAGTCCGGCAGCGTCGGCCGGAGCGGCGCGCGCGAGGCGTCCTCGATCTTCGAGACCGGGACGCAGTAGGCCAGGGCCGTGGGCACCACGTAGTCCTCGGGGTCCAGGAACAGCTTCTGCAGCTCGTAGGCCGCGATCTGCCGGCGCGGGCTGTCGTTGTGCTGGTCCAGGGTGCCGCGCGGCATCTGCTTCCACTTGAAGCGGACCTCCTTGGGGCCCTCGGCGGCTTGGGGGAAGGAGAGGCTGACCGTGCGCGCGCCGGAGCTGCCCTCGGCCGTGCGCCGGGACTCCAGCAGCTCGAAGTCCGCGGACCTCAGGCTCTCCCGCAGGCGGGTCTCCACGAGTTCCGGCGGGCCGGGCCAATTGGGATAGTCGCTGGCCGCCGCCGGCCGCTCGGCGGCCTCGAACTGCAGCGGCAACCCGGTGTTCGACGGGATGGTCACGCAGCCCGACAGGCCGAGAAGCAGCGCCACCAAGACGCCGGCCCCGAGGGCTCCCGTCTCGGAGAGCCCCTTGCCGCGTCGACCGACGATCTCGGCTTCCATGGATCCCCCCGCCTTGCTCTACACCTAGCGCAAATCGGGCCTCCGGGTAAGGCCGGGGAAGACGGGGCGAAGTCGATCGCGGGCTCCCGATCAGTTAAGGGACCGGGTGTCGGCCCGCAGGCTTGCCGGCCCCTGTCCTGAAGATCCCGGCCCTGAAGATCCCGGCCCTGAGGATCCCGAAGGCAAGGCGGCAACCAGGCGCGGCAGCATCGCGAAGCGGCCGAAGGCGGCCTCCGGCGCGACGGCATCGCGGCCCCCGCCGCCGTAGCCTTCGGTGTAGAGCAGGAAGGGCAGGCCGGCGGCCGCGGCCGTCTCGGCGTCGATCCCGCTGTCGCCGACGAAGACCGCGTTTTCCGCCGCGGCGCCGCACTTCGCCGCGCAGTGCAGCAGAGGCGCGGGATCGGGCTTCTTGGGCAGGCCGCTGTCGCCGCCGATCACGGCGTGGAAGAGCGGCGCGACGCCCAACTTGCGCAGGATCGCCGAGGCCGGCGCCGTATCCTTGTTCGTGCAGAGCCCGAGCAGCGCACCCTGGCCGGCCAGTTCGCGCAGCGCGGCCGCGGCGCCGGGCATCAGCGAGGTGCGCGCGTGGCCTTCGGCCTCGTAGAGCTGCTGGAAGCGCGCCACCTGGACCGGCAGGTCGTCGGGCCGCTCACCGTGGCGGGCGAAGCAGCGTTCCACCAGCTTGGCGATCCCGTTGCCGATGAAGCTCGTCACGGTCTCCAGGTCGAGCGCCGGGAGGCCGGCCTCGCGCAGCATCCCGTTGGCGGCGGCCTGCAGGTCGGGCGCGCTGTCCACCAAGGTCCCGTCAAGATCGAAGATGACCGCCGTCAAGACGCACCACTCCCATCCCCGGTCCCCTCCCCGCCACGGTCCGCAGCGAGACCGCCCCGAAACACCCGGCTGGCCCGGATGTCGGCCTCGTCGATGGCCGAGAGCGCGGCGGCATCGAGCGGACCTTCGGCGGACTCGAAGAGCCGGTTGGCCTGGCGCAGGCGCGCCCGGTCCAGGGCGTTGCGGATCGAGCGCGCATTGGCGAAGTGCGGCTGCTTCCGGCGCTCGCGGATGTAGTCCTTCAGCGCCGCCTCGGCCGCCGGGGTCAGGCCGTAGTTCTGCTCCGCCAGGATGTGCCCGGCGATCCGGAAGAGCTCGTCGTCGCTGTAGTCCGGGAAGTCGATGTGGTGGGCGATGCGCGAGCGGAAGCCGGGATTGCTCTCGAAGAAGCGCTCCATGCGGTCGGCGTAGCCGGCCAGGATCACCACCAGGTCGTCGCGCTGGTTCTCCATCACCTGGAGCAGGATCTCGATCGCCTCCTGGCCGTAGTCGCGCTCGTTCTCCGGCCGGTAGAGGTAGTAGGCCTCGTCGATGAAGAGCACCCCGCCCATGGCCTTCTTCAGGATCTCCTTGGTCTTGGGCGCCGTGTGGCCGATGTACTGGCCGACCAGGTCGTCGCGGGTCACGGTCACGAGGTGGCCCTTGCGCACGTAGCCCAGGCGGTGCAGGAGGTCGGCCATCTTCATCGCCACGGTGGTCTTGCCGGTGCCCGGATTGCCCGTGAAGGACATGTGCAGGGTCGGCGTCTGGTGCGCGAGGCCGAGGCGGCCCCGCGCCCGCTCGACCAGCAGCAGCGCCGCGGTCTCGCGGATCCGCTTCTTCACCGGCTCCAGGCCGATGAGGTCGCGCTCCAGTTCCTCCAGCACCTCCTTGGCACCGGAGCTCTCGTACTCGGCCCTGAGGTCGATCGCCGTCTCGGCCGCCGCCGCAGGCTCGGCGCTGGTCATCTCGGCCTCCTAACGGTAGCGCTCGCCCTCGGGCTTCCCGGTCGCGTAGGGCTGGGTGGTGTAGCGGATGTTGCGGCCGGCGCCCTCGCTCCGCTGCAGCCGGAAGCCGGCCTCCTCGCTCGCCGGGCGGTTGACGATGAAGGACAGCTTCACCGACTCCCAGCCGTGGCTGGCGTCGAAGGCCGAAAGGCGGATGTAGTGGCTGTCGCCATAGACCTTGCGGCACTCCTTCAGCTCGTAGAGCACGGCGGCGGGATCGGCGACCTCGAACATGGGATGGCCCCACATGTCCCAGTAGGTGTTCCGGGGATGAGGATCATCGGTGAACTCCAGGTTCACCGCCCAGCCCTTCTCGAGGCAGTAGGCGACCTGGCTGGTGATCTGCTCGTCCGTCAGGTCCGGCAGGAAGGAAAAGGCGCCTTGGGTGATACGCATGTCGGGTCTCCCTATTGGGCCGCCGTGACGCTCGGCACGAAGTCCGGCGAGTCGGTCGAGGTGTAGTCGAAGGTGACGTCCTTCCAGGTCTCCAGGGCCTGGGCCAGGGAGCTGCAGGACTTGGCCGCGGCGGCCAGGATTTCCGGCCCCTCGTTGACGATGTCCCGGCCCTCGTTGCGGGCCAGGACCATGGCCTCCAGGGCGACCCGGTTGGCGGTGGCACCGGCGGCGATGCCCATCGGATGGCCGATGGTCCCGCCGCCGAACTGCAGCACCACGTCCTCGCCCAGCAGGTGGAGAAGCTGGTGCATCTGGCCGGCGTGGATCCCGCCCGAGGCCACGGGCATCAGCTTGTTGAGGCTGGCCCAGTCCTGGTCGAAGAAGATCCCGTTCTCCAGCCGCATGGGATTGAACTCCTCGAGACAGATGTCGTAGTAGCCCTTGGTGGTCGCCGGATCGCCCTCCAGCTTGCCGACCACGGTGCCGGCGTGGATGTGGTCGACGCCGGCCAGGCGCATCCACTTGGCGATGACCCGGAAGGACACGCCGTGGGTCTTCTGCCGGGTGTAGGTCGAATGCCCGGCCCGGTGCAGGTGCAGGATCATGTCGTTGTCCCGGGCCCACCTGGCCATGGACTGGATCGCCGTGTAGCCGATCACCAGGTCGATCATGACGATGCAGGAGCCCAGCTCCTTGGCGAACTCGGCGCGCTCGTACATGTCCTCCATGGTCGCCGCAGTGACGTTGAGGTAGGTCCCCTTGATCTCGCCGCTGGCCGCCTGGGCCTTGTTCACCGCCTCCATGCAGTAGAGGAAGCGCTCGCGCCAGTGCATGAAGGGCTGCGAGTTGATGTTCTCGTCGTCCTTGGTGAAGTCGAGGCCGCCCTTCAGCGCCTCGTAGACCACGCGCCCGTAGTTGCGCCCAGAAAGGCCCAGCTTCGGCTTGACCGTGGCGCCCAGCAGCGGCCGGCCGAATTTGTCGAGGCGCTCGCGCTCGACCACGACGCCGGTGGCCGGCCCCTGGAAAGTCTTCACATAGGCGACCGGCAGGCGCATGTCCTCCAGGCGCAGGCCCTTCAGGGGCTTGAAGCCGAAGACGTTGCCGATGATCGAGGCGGTCAGGTTGGCGATCGAGCCGGGCTCGAAGAGGTCCAGGTCGTAGGCGATGTAGGCGAAGTACTGGCCCTCGGCGTTGGGCACCGGATCGACGCGGTAGGCCTTGGCCCGGTATTTCTCGGCCGCCGTCAGGCGGTCGGTCCAGACGACTGTCCAAGTTGCCGTCGAGCTCTCCCCCGCCACGGCGGCGGCCGCCTCGATGGGATCGACGCCGTCCTGCGGGGTGATCCGGAAGAGCGCGATGACGTCCGTGTCCTTCGGCTCGTAGTCGGGCTCCCAGTAGCCCATCTTCTTGTACTCCATCACCCCGGAGCGGTAGCGCTCCTTGCCGGTGACGGTCTGCGCTTTCGTGTCCATGGCGTTCATCATGGCTCTCCCTTGTCCAAAGTGTTCCCAGCCGGCTCAGGCCGCGCGGGTCGAGGGCGCGACCTGCGGGTCGAGCGCGCCGGCGCGGTAGCGTTCGGCCATGGCCGCGGTCGGCAGGGGCGTGATCCGCGCCGCCTGCCCGGCGGCGCCGAACTGCTCGAAGCGGTCCCGGCAGATCCGCTGCATCGCCTCCATCGAGGGCTTGAGGAACTTGCGCGGGTCGAACTCCGCCTTGTTCTCCTGGGCCACCTTGCGGAGCTGGCCGGCGATGGCGAGGCGGCAGTCGGTGTCGATGTTGACCTTGCGCACGCCGAACTGGATGCCGCGCTGGATCTCCTCGACCGGGACGCCCCAGGTCTGGGGCATCTCGCCGCCATAGCCGTTGAAGACCTCCTGCAGCTCCTGCGGCACCGAGGAGGAGCCGTGCATCACCAGGTGCAGGTTGGGCAGCCGCTCGTGGATCGCCTGCACCACCTCCATGGCCAGGATCTCGCCGTCCGGCTTGCGCGAGAACTTGTAGGCGCCGTGCGAGGTGCCCATGGCGATGGCCAGGGCGTCGACCTTGGTCTTGGCGACGAAGTCCACCGCCTGGTCGGGGTCGGTCAGAAGCTGATCGCGGTCGAGCTTGCCCTCGGCGCCGTGGCCGTCCTCTTGCTCGCCCTCGCCGGTCTCCAGGGAGCCGAGGCAGCCCAGCTCGCCCTCGACCGAGACACCGACGGCGTGGGCGGTCTCCGTCACCTTCCGCGTAATCGCGAGGTTGTAGTCGTAGCTGGCCGGCGTCTTGGCGTCGGCCTCCAGCGAACCGTCCATCATGACGCTGGTGAAGCCCTGCTGGATGGCGGAGAAGCAGGTCGCCTCGTCGTTGCCGTGGTCCTGGTGCAGGCAGACCGGGATCCGCGGATGGATCTCCTCGACCGCCTCGACCATCTTGCGGATCATGACGTCGCCGGCGTAGGCGCGGGCGCCGCGGCTGGCCTGCAGGATGACCGGCGCGTCGACCGCCGACGCGGCCTTCATGATCGCCAGGATCTGCTCCATGTTGTTGACGTTGAAGGCCGGCAGCCCGTAGCCGAACTCGGCGGCGTGGTCGAGCAGCTGCCTGAGGGTGATGCGTGCCATGCTTGGACTCCTTCTCTACTTGACCAGGCGCCGGGCCGCCTCGGCGACGGCGGCGGCCGTGATGCCGAAGTGCGCGAAGAGCTGGCCGGCCGGGGCCGAGGCCCCGAAGCCGGTCATGCCGACGAAGCCGCCCTCGGGCGTGATCCACTGGTCCCAGTCGTTTCGGGTCGCCGCCTCGACCGCGACGCGCGGCGCCGCGCCCAGCACCTCCGCGCGGTAGTCGGTGGGCTGCTGCTTGAAGAGCTCCCAGCAGGGCAGGGAGACCACGGCTGCGGCGATGCCCTCGGCGGCGAGTTCCTGCGCGGCCTCGACGGCCAGGGACGTTTCCGAGCCGGTCGCCAGCAGGGTCACGTCCCGCGGACCTTCGGTCCGGCGCAGGACATAGGCGCCGCGCGCGACGAGGTTCTCGGACACGTCCTCGCGGCGCAGGCTCGGCACGCCCTGGCGGGTCAGGCAGAGCACCGAGGGTCCGGTCTCCTTGGCCAGGGCGCAGGCCCAGGCCTCGGCGGTCTCGACCGCATCGGCCGGGCGGAGGACCAGCAGGTTGGGGATGGCGCGCAGCGCCGCCAGGTGCTCGACCGGCTGGTGGGTCGGGCCGTCCTCGCCGAGGCCGATGGAGTCGTGGGTCATGACGTGGATGACCCGGATCCCCATCAGAGCCGCCAGGCGGATCGCCGGCCGGGAATAGTCCGAGAAGACCAGAAAGGTCCCGCCGAAGGGGATGAAGCCACCGTGCAGGGCCAGGCCGTTCATGGCCGCGGCCATGCCGTGCTCGCGCACGCCGTAGTGGAGGTAGCTGCCGCCAAAGTCCTCGGCGGTCACCGGGCGGCTGCCCGCGGTCCTGGTCCCGACCGAGCCGGTCAAGTCGGCCGAGCCGCCGATCAGTCCCGGGACCGCCGGCAGCAGCACCTCCAGGACCTTCTGGGAGGACTGGCGGGTGGCGAGCTTCGGCTGCTCGGCGACAAAGCGGCGCTTCAGGGCCTCGATGACGCTGTCGCCCTTGGCCGCGGCCCGATCCTCCAGGCGACCCAGAAAGGCCTGGCGCCGCTTGGCATCGGCGGCGTCGAGGCGTGCCCTCCAGGCTTCGCGGTCGCGGGCGCCGCGCGCGCCGACCGCCGCCCAGGCCTCGCGGATCTCGGCCGGGATCTCGAAGGGCCCCTGCCGCCAGCCGAGGCGCTGCCGGGCCGCGGCCACCTCGTCCTCGCCCAGCGGCGCGCCGTGGGTCGC
>JANQGU010000016.1 GCA_028282935.1 Kiloniellales bacterium | reverse complement strand
CGGCCAGGGTGCCACCTTGGGAGATGCGATCATGACCATCCGTTTCAATCCGCCGGGGCTCTGGCCGCAGCTCGGGCGCGCCTTCAATCACGGCGTGGTCCAACCGGAGGGCCGGAGCCTGCACATCACCGGGCAGGTGGCCTGGGACGAGGAGGGGCAGGTCGTCGGCGAGGGCGACGCCGAGGCGCAGATGCGGATGTGCTTCCGCAACGTGCGCCGGGTTCTCGAGGCGGTCGGGGGCGAGCTCGAGGACATCGTGTCCCTGACCATCTACTTCCTGGACCGCGCCGACCTGCCGGCGATCCAGAAGGTCCGGTCCGAGCACTTCACGGCGGCGACGGCGCCGGCCAGCATCCTGATCCAGACCCCGGGCCTGGTGGTGCCGGAGCTGCTGGTCGAGCTGGTGCCGATCGCGGTGATCCCGGCCGCGCGCTATCGCGATCCGGCCTGAGCCGAGGCAGGAGCCCTCAGAGGGCTTCGGGCCGCTTTCGGTATCAGGCGCGGTGATTTTCGTTTTCTAACATATATCGCCCATAAATTTTCGGTTGCGAAATTCTGTTCGCCGAGTCATGGTTGGTAAACGAAACAGGGCGCGCCACAAGACGCCCGATTGACGGGGAGCCAGACTTGTCTCAAGACGAGGCCTTCGACCTTCTGGTCATCGGCGGCGGAATCAACGGCGTCGGCATCGCGCGCGACGCCGCCGGCCGCGGCTTCAAGGTCCTGCTCTGCGAGCAGGGCGACCTGGGCCACGCCACCTCCTCGGCCAGTTCCAAGCTGATCCACGGCGGCCTGCGCTACCTGGAGCAGTATGCCTTCCGCCTGGTCCGCGAGGCCCTGATCGAGCGCGAGGTCCTGCTGGCCGCGGCGCCGCACATCATCTGGCCGCTGCGCTTTGTGCTGCCCCACGTCAAGGAGCTGCGCCCGGCCTGGATGCTGCGCGCCGGGCTCTTCCTCTACGACCACCTGGGCGGCCGCAAGCGGCTGGAGGCGTCGCGGGCCCTGGACCTGCGGCGCGACCCCGCGGGCGCACCCCTGGTCGAGGGCATCACCAAGGGCTTCAGCTACGCCGACTGCTGGGTCGAGGATTCCCGCCTGGTCGTGCTCAACGCCCTGGACGCCGCCGAGCGCGGCGCCGAGGTCCTCACCCGGACCCGCTGCCGCTCGGCCCGGCGCGACGGCGCGACCTGGAGCGCCACCCTGGAGACCGAGGACGGCGGCGAGCGGCAGGTCCGCGCGCGGGCCCTGGTCAACGCCGCCGGGCCCTGGGTGATGGAAGTCCTGGGCGAGGTCGCCGGCGCCAACCGGCGCAGCACCCTGCGCCTGATCAAGGGCAGCCACGTCGTCGTGCCCCGCCTCTACGAGGGCGACCAGGCCTATATCCTGCAGGCTCCCGACCAGCGCGTGGTCTTCGTGATCCCCTACGAAAGGGAATTCAGCCTGATCGGCACCACCGACGTCGACTTTTCCGACGACCCGGAGCGGGCGGCGATCACGCCCGAGGAGACCGCCTACCTCTGCGACACGGTCGGCCGCTACTTCCAGCCGGGGCCGCGGCCCGAGGACGTTGTCTGGAGCTACGCCGGGGTCCGGCCGCTCTACGACGACGACAGCGGGACCGCCTCGACCGTCACCCGGGACTACGTCTTCGACCTCGATGCCCCCGCCGAAACGCCGCCCCTGCTGACCATCTTCGGCGGCAAGATCACCACCTATCGCAAGCTGGCGGAGCACGCCCTGGCCCGGCTGACGCCCCTGCTGGGCAGCAAGGCGCAGCCCTGGACGGCGACCGCGGCGCTGCCCGGCGGCGACATCCCGGACGCCGACTTCGAGGCCTTCCTCGGCGGGCTCCAGGCCGGGCGGCCCTGGCTGCCGCCGGGCCTGGCGCGGCGCCTGGCGCGGGCCTACGGGACCCGGGTCGAGGAGATCCTGTCCGACGCCAGCGGCCTGGCCGACCTGGGCGCCGACCTGGGCGGCGGCCTGACCGAGGCCGAGGCCGACTACCTGCTGCGCCGGGAATGGGCGCGCACGGCCGAGGACATCCTCTGGCGCCGCTCCAAGCTGGGCCTGCACGCCCCGGCCGGGACCGCGGAGCGGGTCGAGACCTGGCTGAGCGGGCAGCGGCCCGAGCCCGGAAAGGCGGTGGCGCGATGAGCCTGGTCTTCGAAGGGGTGAGCCGCAAGGTCGGGGCGGAGACCCACATCTATCCCATGGACCTGGCCCTGGAGCCGGGCTCGCTGAACGTCATCCTGGGCCCGACCCTGGCCGGCAAGACCTCGATCCTGCGGCTGATGGCCGGCCTGGACAAGCCGAGCGGCGGCCGGATCCTGATCGAGGGCGCGGACTCCCGGGGCATCCCGCTGCGCCGGCGCCGGGTCGCCATGGTCTACCAGCAGTTCATCAACTATCCCTCCTTCACGGTCTTCGACAACATCGCCTCGCCCCTGCGCCGCGCCGGCCTGGAGCGCGCGGAGATCGACCGCCGGGTCGGCGAGATCGCCGAGGTCCTGAAGCTGACGCCCCTGCTGCAGCGCCTGCCGGCGGAGCTTTCGGGCGGCCAGCAGCAGCGCACCGCCCTGGCCCGGGCCCTGGCCAAGGACGCCGACCTGCTGCTGCTAGACGAGCCCCTGGTCAACCTGGACTACAAGCTGCGCGAGGAGCTGCGCGAGGAGCTGCGGGCGATCTTCCGCCGCCGCAGCGCGATCGTCGTCTACGCCACGACCGAGCCGGGCGAGGCCCTGATGATCGGCGGCCGGGGCAGCGTGCTGGTCCTGGACCAGGGCCGCCTGCTGCAGTCCGGCCCGACCCTGGCCGCTTACCACCAGCCGGCCACGCTGCGGGTCGGCGCGGTCTTCTCGGATCCGCCGATGAACCTGATCGCCGGCGAGGTCGCGGACGGCCGGGCCAGGCTTGGCGCCGATATCGAACTGCCGCTGTCCGGGCAGCTCGCCCGGCTCTCGCCCGGGGGCTACACCTTCGGGGTCCGCGCCAACCACCTCTTCGTGGCCCGCCAGTCGGAGGACGACATCGCGATCGAGGCCCGGGTCGAGCTGGCCGAGATCAGCGGCTCGGAAACCTTCATCCACGCGGCGCACAGCGGCACCTCCTGGGTCGCCCAGGAGGAAGGGGTGCACAGCCTGGGCCTGGGCGAGGCGATCCAGGTCTTCGTCAATCCGCGCCATCTCTTCGCCTTCGACGGCGAGGGCCGGCTGATGGCGGCGCCGGCCTGGTCGGCGGCGCCCATGGCGGCGCAGTAGGGGGGCGGAGATGGCCAGGATCAACCTCAAGGACATCGCCCACAGCTACATGAGCGCGCCCGAGGCCGAGGCGGACTGGGCGCTGAAGCCGCTGAACCACGTCTGGGAGGACGGCGGCGCCTATGCCCTGCTGGGACCCTCGGGCTGCGGCAAGACGACCCTGCTGAACATCATCTCCGGCCTGGTGACGCCGAGCCGGGGCCAGGTCCTCTTCGGCGAGGAGGACGTCACCGAGCTGCCGACGGCGCAGCGCAACATCGCCCAGGTCTTCCAGTTCCCGGTCATCTACGACACCATGACCGTCTACCAGAACCTGGCCTTCCCCCTGCGCAACCGCAAGGTTCCGGAAGACCGGATCCGCGAGCGGGTCGAGGACGTGGCCGAGATGCTGGAGCTGAGCGATCAGCTCAAGCAGCGGGCCCAGCGCCTGACCGCCGACGCCAAGCAGAAGATCTCGCTGGGCCGCGGCCTGGTCCGGGCCGACGTCGCGGCGATCCTCTTCGACGAGCCGCTGACCGTGATCGATCCGCACCTGAAGTGGCAGCTCAGGCGCAAGCTGAAGCAGATCCACGACCGCTCGGGCCTGACCCTGATCTACGTGACCCACGACCAGAACGAGGCCCTGACCTTCGCCGACAAGGTCGCGGTGATGAACGACGGCCGGGTCCTGCAGATGGGCACGCCGCAGGAGCTCTTCGAAGCGCCGCAGCACACCTTCGTCGGCTTCTTCATCGGCAGCCCGGGCATGAACTTCCTGCCCTGCGGCTTCGAGGCCGGCGCGGCGACGATCGAGGGCGCGCGCCTGCCGCTGAAGGCCGAGCTGGCCGAGAAGGCCGCCGCGGCGGCGGGCGAGCTGAAGCTGGGCATCCGGCCGGAGTTCCTGTCCCTGGCGCGCGAGAACGGCGAGTCCCGCCTCGAGGTCGCGGTGCGCGCGGTCGAGGACCTGGGCAACTTCAAGATCGTCTCGACCGAGCTGCGCGGCCGCACGGTCAAGGTCAAGGTTCCGGAAGACCAGGAGGTGCCGGCGGAGACCGCCTTCCTGGACTTCCCGGCGGATTTCACCCGGCTCTATGCCGACGACCAGCTGATCGGCTGAGGACGGGACTCGAGGAGGGGGACCACGATGGAGAAGTGGGAAGACAACCGCGCCTGGTTCATGGTCCTGCCGGTCTTCGTGATCGTCGCCTTCTCGGCGATCATCCCCTTGATGACCGTGGTGAACTATTCGGTCCAGGACATCTTCGGGCCCGGCGAGGCCTATTTCGTCGGCACCGAGTGGTTCGCCGAGATGCTGTCGAACACCCGGCTGCACGACGCGCTGTTGCGTCAATTCCTCTTCTCCGGCCTGGTCCTGCTGATCGAGATCCCGCTCGGCGTGATGATCGCCCTGGCCATGCCCGCCCAGGGCTGGCGGGTCTCGCTCTGCCTGGTGCTGCTGGCTCTGCCGCTGCTGATTCCCTGGAACGTGATCGGCACGATCTGGATCATCTTCACCCGCCCCGACATCGGCCTGATGGGCGTCTCGCTGAACGCGCTGGGGCTGGAGTTCGACCACACCGCGGCGCCGCTGGACGCCTGGGTCACCGTCATGCTGATGGAGGTCTGGCACTGGACTCCGCTGGTCGCGCTGCTGGCCTATGCCGGGCTGCGGGCCATTCCCGACGCCTATTACCAGGCGGCGCGCATCGACGGCGCCTCGGCCTGGGCCGTCTTCCGCTACATCCAGCTGCCCAAGATGCGCGGCGTGCTGACCATCGCGGTGCTGCTGCGCTTTATGGATAGCTTCCTGATCTACGCCGAGCCCTTCGTCCTGACCGGCGGCGGGCCCGGCAACTCGACCACCTTCCTGTCGATCTACCTGGTCAAGCTCTCGACGGCCATGGACCTGGGCCCGGCGGCGGCCTTCTCGATCATCTACTTCCTGATCGTCCTGCTGTTCTGCTGGCTCTTCTACCAGGCCCTGCAGAACGTCGGCACGGGAGACAAGTCATGACCCTGAAGAAGGGCACGGTCGGCCTGATCCTCTATTTCGGCTTTCTGCTGCTGCCGATCTACTGGATGCTGAACATGTCGCTGCAGACCAATGCCGACATCCTGGCCGAGTTCAAGCTCTTCCCCAGCAACCTGACCCTGCAGAACTACGCCAAGATCTTCCAGGACCCCTCCTGGTACTGGGGCTACCTGAACTCGATCATCTACGTCTCGATCAACACGGCCATCTCGCTGACCGTCGCCCTGCCCGCGGCCTATGCCTTCTCGCGCTACCGCTTCCTGGGCGACAAGCACATGTTCTTCTGGCTGCTGACCAACCGCATGGCGCCGCCGGCCGTGTTCCTGCTGCCCTTCCTGCAGCTCTATTCGACCTTCGGCCTGATCGACACCCACATCGCGGTGGCGATCTCGCACTGCCTCTTCAACGTGCCGCTGGCG
>JANQGU010000096.1 GCA_028282935.1 Kiloniellales bacterium | reverse complement strand
CGCAATCGATGTCAGCTTCAGCAGCGCTTCCAGGGAGAGCGCGGCATCCGCCGCCCGGTTCTGGCGAAAGACATCGCCGAGCAGCGGCCAGGGCGACTCACCCTTGCAGTAGCAAGCCACCCAGTAGCGGAGTCCCCAGAGAACAAGCCGCTCCGAGGGACCGAGCTCACCAACTTTCAAGCCAGAAGAATCCATTAAACCGGGATCGCGGGTTGCATTCATTGCAGTCACCTGTTGTTGGCGGCAGCTCGCGCCGCCGCTGGCAGGCGCTGTCCGAAAAAACGCCCACTCGGAATGGCGGACCCTCGGAACGCCGGACAGCATCGGCGATGGCATGGCCGCCTTCCCCGGCGACCTCGAAGCTCGCCTTCAGCGACAGAGATATGCGGTGCAGCTCGCTCAAGTCCGAAAAGCCGGCAGACGGAGTATGGCGCCTGCGACGAAAGCTCACGGCGAGGCGCGTGAGGTGAAGGAAACGGCCTTGGAGCTAACATCTCGGGATGTTATTGCAAGTGATAATCATTCGCAATACAAATCGCAACCACATGGCTGGACCACCGACGGCCTCTCGGCGCCGGAGAGCTGGCGCCTTGCAGTCTTGAAGACGCGCGGCTTTCGTGTTGAAAATGCTTCGCACTCGCATACACGGACGAGCAAGGGTCGTCTATGCAGCGAGGCGCTTTCGCTGGGGAAAGGTCGGGCTTCCCACTCCGATGAAGGATGAGCTGCAGAGTCTGGAGTGTCCGGGCGAGAAGCCCCTGGCGGCCCCGCCCCGCACCGCGCGTATCGCAGCGGGTCGGACGCGAAGGTCCCGCCGAAGTGACGGCGGGACCGTATGACGTCTTCAACGCGGGAACCGACCGTCGATGAGCTCTACGCCCGGCACCGCCGGGCGCTGATCGACTATGCGGCGCCGATCGTTGGCTGTCGGGCGCGGGCCGAGGACGTGGTGCAGGAGGCTTTCATCCGCTTCAGCGGGCGCCAGACGACCGAGGGCGCGATGACGCGGGCGCCGGGAGAAGGTCCCCAGGCGCCGATCACCCATCCCCTGCCCTACCTCTACCGGATCGTGCGGAATCTGGCCCTCGACTGGGTGCGGCGTCCGGCCGCGGCCGTCGAGGCCGGCGATCCCGAAGCAATGTCCCGCCTCCCGGCGGCGACGGCGACGCCCGAGCAGACCGTCCTTCAGCGGGATCAGCTGCGCGTGCTGGCCGAAGCGCTCGCGGAGTTGCCCGAGCGCACCCGAACCGCCTTCAACATGCATCGCCTGGAAGGCCGCAGCCTTCGGGAGGTCGCCGAGCACTTGGGCGTCTCCGTCGTACGGGCCCATCAGCTCGTCAAGGATGCGATCCGTCACGCCGCGGCCCGGTTGGACGCCGAAGACGGATAGGGTGCGCAGGGCGGAAATCTATGCCATCACCCTGAAATCCGGCCGGCGTTAGCCGTCTTGGTCCATGACGGCACGCCTTGCGGCCGAAGCCGCCCTTGATGACACGCGACACCGAAGATGACTGGCAACGACGCCGAACAGGACCCAATCCGGGAGGAAGCCCTCGACTGGTTGCTCAAAGTCGAGGCGGCGCCGGGCGACGAAGCCCTCCGCCGCGCCTTGGAGGCCTGGCGCGCGCGGAGCGAGGCGCACGACAAGGCCTACCGCAGCGTGGCACGGGTGTGGCGCTTGGCCGGCGAACTGCCGCCCGACTACGCAGAGCAGGCAGCGCGAGTGGGCGGCGGCACCTCCAACCCCGAAGCCCAAGCCGAACAAGCCGAAAGAGAGCGGAAACGTTCTCCTGACAGGGCTCTCAGCAACCTCGCGGGACAGCCTCGGCCTGGCCGCAGGCGCCGCGTTCTCCAAGGCATGGTGGCGGCCACGCTCCTCGCCGCCATCCTGGGCTACCTAGCGCCGACGCTGCGGCACCATCTGCTGGCGGATCACGTCACCGGCGTCGGCGAGATCCGCGCCGTCGCCCTCGAGGACGGCAGTCGTCTTCATCTCGATGCCGAGAGCGCCGTCGCGGTCAGCTTCGAGGCGGGCGCGCGCCGGGTCAGTCTGCTCGCCGGCCAGGCCTTCTTCGAAGTGGCAGCGGCGCCCGCCCGTCCCTTCACGGTTCGCGCCGAGGGCGTCAGCGTGACGGTCACCGGCACGGCGTTCTCGGTCCGCGCCCAGGCCGGCGCCGTCGCCGTCGCCGTTGCGTCCGGCTCCGTGGAGGTCGCATCGGGGCGGCCCGGCGACGAAGTGGTGCGGCTTGCAGCCGGGGACCGCCTGTCATTGACGCCCGCGACCGGCAGCCTCCTGCGCGGCAGAGTTCGGCCGGCCGACGTGGCTCCCTGGCGCGACCGGCAACTGGTGGCCGAGGGAACGCCGCTGGGCGAGGTCGTCGAACAGCTCGGACGCCACCACCGCGGCGCGATCCTGTTGCGGGACCCCGCGCTCGCGGAGCGGCGGATCACCGGCGTCTTCAACCTGGATGACCCCGTGGGCGCGCTCAGGGCGGCAGCCGGCACCCAGAACGCCCGGGTGACCGAGGTCACGCCCTACCTTCTGATCGTGGACACGCCCTGACCCGCCGCGCCCGGCCCGGGTCTCGCGCCGGCCCGCAAAAAATTCTTCCTCCCAACCTTAAATCCCGGCCCGCTGCACCGTCCTATTCTCAAAATGCGAACGCGTTGCATTCGCATAGAACGGCGACCTTCCGGCAAATCGGACGGGTCCGTCATCGGGGAGTGGACATGACGCCGCGTGACCGAAGGGGCTCCAGGGAGCAGCCTGTCGTTTCGCCTGCCTTCAGGCCGGCACCTCTTGCAATTGCGCTCTTCCTCTCGGTTTGCCCGAGCGGCGTGGCCGGCGCCGAGGGCTCGAATGACGCGCGCGTCGGACGCGACTTCGACGTCGTGCCAGGCCACCAATCGGCGCAGGCGACCGAGGCGGCGCAGCGGGACTTCGACATTCCGGGACAACCGCTGTCCTCGGCGCTCATCCTCTTCGGCCGGCAGTCCGGCCTGCAGCTCGCGGTCGACAGCGACTTCGTCGCCGGCCTGCAGGCGCAGGCAGTGCAGGGCAGCTACACGCCGGAGCAGGCCTTGCGGCAACTGCTCGCCGGCACCGGGATCACCTATCGCATCGCCGCCGACGGCAACGTGACCCTGGAGCGGCCGGCGCGCCAGCAGGAGGACGCCGGCCCCACGCGGCTGGACCCGGTCAGCGTCACCGCCTCGCGCTTCGAGCGGCCCGTCTCAGAGCTGCCCTCCTCCATCACCATCCTCGAAAAGGAGGACCTGGACCGGCAGCCCAGCTTCCAGCGCGATCCCGTCGGCGGCCTGGCCAAGACGACTCCCGGGTTCCAGCTCATCTCGCCCACAGGCGGCAGCGTGCGCATTCGCGGCCGGGAGGCCTCCCTTCGAATCAACAACATCGAGATCAACCAAAGGTTCCGGCCGACCGGCAACGCCATCTTCGACCTGCCCCCCTCGGCCTTCCAGAGGGTCGAGGTGGTCCGCGGCGCGGACGCCACCTTCGGCTTCGGCGCAAGCGGCGGCGCGGTCAACTTCCAGACGCCCCAGCCGGTCCCCGGCGAGATGCAGTTCGAAACCAGCCTCGAGCTCTTGGCCCAGCCGGTCGATCTGGAAGACAGCGCGAGCCCGGGCCTACGGCAAAGCGTGACCGGCTCGCTGGGGTCACTGGACTACTGGATGGAGGCGGGCGGCCGGGTGACCCGGACGCTCTTCGATCCCGACGGCGATCCGCTGCCGGACAGCGACAACACCTTCTCGAACAGCGATACCATCGACTTCAACAGCACCGCGATCCTGAACATCGACGACGAGCAGCGCGTGACCATCACCAACTTCTTCGTCCACACGAACCAGGATCCGGAGTTCACCACGCTCGGCGACGGCGATCCGAATTCGGAGCAGAAGAGCACCGCGGTGCGCTTCGACGACCCGGGATCGGCCTTCGACGATTCCTTCCGCAGGCAGTACGTCGGCACCCTGGCCTACGACAACGACGACGTCTTCGGCAGCCGCGTGAACGTGACGGGCTTCTATCAGGAACGCGTCTTGAGGCAGATACCCGGAGAGTTCGCCGGGTCGTTCGTGCAGTCGCGCGAAGACAACTCCCGGATCGGCGGACGGCTGAACATCGAGACGCCGATCCCCTTTCTAGACCAGAGCTGGTTAGCCGGATCGGCCTTGATCTGGGGCGGAGACATCCAGCGCTTCGAGTACGAATCCGAGGAGACCGTCGACCCCGCGTTCCCCTTCCCGGGCGTGATCCTGCTCCCGGAGGCGACCGACGACAGCGTGGCGACCTTCGGGCAGCTCCGCGTGCCGCTCCTGGACGACTTCATCTTCACCGGCGGCCTGCGCTACGAGAGGACCAAGCTGGAGCTCGAATCCGCCGAACTCATTCCCCCGTTCGGCGGTGCCTTCGAAGGCGGGAGCATCGACTTCGACCAGATCCTCTTCAACGCCGGCGTGGTCTACACGCCGGTCGACAGCATCGATCTCTACTTCAGCTTCTCCCAGGCGGCCGACAACCTGGACGTCTCGCGCGCCCCGCGCAACCTCTCGATCGACTCGGTCGACGACATCCGCCCGGAAGCCTCGACGACGGATCAGTACGAGCTCGGCCTGCGCGGCACCTGGGAAGGCCTGCAGATCACCCTTGCGGGCTTCTACAGCGAGTCCGACCTCGGCAATCAGTTCGAGGTCGCCTCGGGAACCTCGTTCGCCGTACCCGTCCGGCGGCCGCAGCGGATCTACGGCGCCGAGGCCACCATCGACGTCCAGCCCTCGGAGCAATGGGCGCTCGGCGGCAGCTTCTCCTTCAGCGACGGCGACACCGAGCTGGAGGACGGCCGGACCGTCGACCTCAGCGCCGAGACGATCCAGCCGCCCAAGATCGTCGGCTACATCGAGTACGGCCCCTTTTCCTGGTGGCGGAGCCGCATCCAGGTGACCCACCAGTTCAGGGGCGACGACAGCCCGGAGCTGAACAAGTCCAGCGTCGACCCGATCACCTTCGTCGACCTGTATTCCCAGTTCGCGGTCGGGCCAGGCCTGCTTCAGGTCGGGGTGGAGAACCTCCTGAACGAGACCGAGTTCAATCCCGCCGCCCAGCTCAACCGGCAGTCGACCCTGGGCAGGGATTTGAACGTGCCCTTCCCCGGGACGACGCTGTTCCTCAAGTACGCAATCAAATGGTGAAGACCGCTCGCCACGGCTCCGATCGTCGAGGGACGTGATCGTGCGCCTCTGGTTCCGGGTCCACAGCTTCACCGGCGTGATCACCGGCCTGCTCCTCTTCTTCATCTGCTGGACCGGCGCCTTCGCGACCATCTCGAACGAGATCGACTGGCTGGTGACGCCGGAGGCCCGGGTCGAAAGGGGCACGGAGCGGGCGAGTTGGGGACGCCTTCTCGCGGCCGTGGAGGCCGCTTTCCCGGTGGAGCGGGTCCACCTCCTGGACGCGCCGCTCTACGCGCGCTCCGCCGCCGAGGTGCTGATTGATCTGCCGGAGCAGAAGTTCCTGCGGGTCTATGTCGATCCCTACACCGCCGAGGTGCAGGGCGCCCATAGCGCCGTGAACGTCCAGCGGTTCTTCCGCGACCTGCATCGGCGGCTCTTCATTCCGGGCGCGCTCGGCATCTACATCGTGTCGGTCTTCAGCCTGACCATGCTGGTGTCCCTGGTCGCCGCCCTGCTCTTCTACAAGCGCTGGTGGCGGCGCTTCTTCCAGCTGCGCCGCAGCTCCGCGCGCCAGTTCTGGAGCGAGCTGCACAAGCTCGCCGGCCTCTGGAGCCTGTGGTTCCTGCTTCTGATGAGCCTCACCGGGATCTGGTACGGGGTCGAGGCGACGCGTCTGCTGCCGTCGCCGGAGGATCCGAAACCGGTCGCCGCCCGCGAGGACGCGACGGTCCTGCCGCTCGACGCGCTGGTCGAAGCAGCGCGGGCGCATTGGCCAGAACTCCGTATCGAGAGGGTCATCCCGCCCGGCGGACGCTACGGCAGCGCGCTCTACGTCGAGGGCCGCGCCGGGCATCTCCTGGTCCGCGACCGGATCAACCACCTCGTCCTCGACGCCCAAGGCGGCACGGTCGTGACGAGGCGGTCGGCGTCGCAAGCCGGCGTCTTCGAGCGCTGGATCGACACCGCGGATCCCCTCCACTTCGGCGACTTCGGCGGTCTCGTCTCCAAGATCGTCTGGTTCCTCTTCGGCCTCCTGCTGTCCGGCCTCTGCCTGACCGGCGCCTATCTCCACGCCCAGCGTCTGGCCCGCGTGGCCGACCGCCCGTCGCGGTCGCGCTGGCCGGGGACCGCCGCGGCCTGCGCCGTTTCGCTCCTGGTGATCGCCGCCTCGGTGCCGCTGGGCGTGCAGCGTCTGCGCTTCGCCGGGCCCCTGTCGGACGGCGTCAGGCGGTTTCCCGACCTGGCGCCGGGCGTGGAGGTCGCCATCCTCGCCTGGATCGCCGGCACCCTGCTCGTCATCGGCGCCTGGGTCTTGATCCTCCTGCGGCCAAGGATGATTATCCGACCGGAACGATCCGGATTGAAGGGTCGCCGGGCGGCTGCCGGCCCGTGAAGCAAGCAGGGAGCAGTGCAGGATGCGGGGTTTGGCGTTGCTTGCGGCGTTTTTCCTGGCGATGGCGGGCGCGGCCCGGGCCGAAGAGGAGAGCCTCACGCTGGAGCTCAACAAGCTGGAGGCGAACGACCAGGCCTGCCGTGCCTATCTGGTTCTCGAGAACCGGGTGCAGCGCGCCTTCGAAGCGCTCAAGCTCGACCTCGTGATGTTCGATCCCGACGGCGTGGTCGCCAAGCGCCTGGCGCTGGAGGTGGCGCCGTTGCCCGCCGGCAAGACCCGGCTCAAGGTCTTCAACATATCCGGCCTGCCCTGCGAGCGAGTCGGGCGCATGCTGCTCAACGACGTCCTGACCTGCGAGGACAGCGCCGGCGTCCGCGACGACTGCCTCGCCCTGATCTCGACCTCCGCACGCGACGGGCTGTCCTTCATCAAGTGAAGGGCGATTCGCCCGTGCGGCCGAGATCTGGTCCTATCGATAGCCGAGAATGATCGTCAACAAAGCCATGCACGGCACGACCCTCGAGAGGTCCGAGGGCCGGCCGAGTGGAAGCGTGGTGTCGGACAGCGGTCACATCAGCGGCTCTCCGATCGGCGTCTCGATCTCGGCGATCCCCGCGACGCCGCCCGTGATGACGTCGCCGGGCCGGACCGGGCCGACGCCGGCCGGGGTGCCGGTCATCACCAGGTCGCCGGGCGCGAGCGCCATGGAGCGCGACAGGATCGAGACGTGCTCCTTCACCGACCAGATCAGCTCCGACAGGTCGCCCTCCTGCTTGAGCTCGCCGTTGACGGCGAGCCAGATGCGCCCCGTCTCCAGGGAGGACAGCTCGGCGAAGGGCAGCAGCGGCCCCATGGGCGCGGAGTGATCGAAGGCCTTGCCCCAGTCCCAGGGGCGCCCCTTGTCCCGGGCGGCGAGCTGCAGGTCGCGGCGGGTCAGGTCGATCCCGACCGTGGCGCCCCAGAGGTGATCGTAGACCTCGTCCTGCGGGATGTTCCGGCCGGCCAGGCCGAGGGCGACGACCAGCTCGATCTCGTAGTGCAGGTTCCCGGTCTCCGGCGGGTAGGGCACGGCCACCCCGCTGTCGACCGCAGCATCGGCCGGCTTGGTGAAGAAGAAGGGCGGCTCGCGCTCCGGGTCCTTGCCCATCTCCCGGGCGTGGGCCGCGTAGTTGCGGCCGACGCAGAAGATGCGCCGGACCGGGAAGCGGTCGGAACTGCCCGCCACCGCGACGGAGGCCTGCGCCGGCGGCGCGATGACGTACTCGCTCATGAAGCACCCCGCTTGCTGATCATCTCATCGGTTTCCGCGCCGCTCGCGCCAGAGGCCGAGCTTCTCCTGCACCGGCCGGTCGGAGTAGCTGAACAGCACCGCGTCCGCCTCGGCCTCGTGCACGACCTCGCGCCAGGACGGCAGCACCAATATGTCGCGCGGCGCCCAGTCGAAGGCCTGGCCGTCGATGATCGTCCGCCCCTGCCCTTCGACCGCGACGAAGACGGTGGCGTCGCTCGAACGGTAGGGCTGGGTCCGGAAGTCCTTGGGCAGCAACTGGAGGCAGGCGCCGATGGTCGGCATGGCCCAGCCGCCGTCGACCGGATTGCTGTAACGCAGCTTCAGGCCGTGGCAGGGATCCCAGTCGTCCCGCGCGCGCAGGGCCTCCAGGGCCTCGCGCGCGCGTTCGTAGGGATAGTTGAAGATCGGCGAGGTCGGCCGCGCGGCCTCGTGGTCCAGGGGCAGCATGTTGGCGCCGTAGCGGGCCAGGCTGTCGCCTTGCGGCTTGCTGATCGGATGCTGGTCCGCGCCGTAGCCCTCGGCGAAGGAGGCGTCGAGGAACTGGACCAGCGGGATGTCGAGCCCGTCGAGCCAGAAGACCGGCGCCGTGCTGTCGTTGCCGTGATCGTGCCATTCCCAGCTCGGCGTGATCACGAAGTCGCCGTAGCGCATGACGGTCTTCTCGCCGCCGACGGCGGTGAATCCGCCCTCCGCCTCCAGGACGAAGCGCAGCGCCGACTGGCTGTGCCGGTGTGCCGGCGCCACCTCGCCCGGCATGACGAGCTGGAGGCCGCAGTAGAGCGAGGTCGTGATCTTCGACTGGCCTTTCAGGCCGGGGTTCTCGAGGATCAGCACCCGCCGTTCGGCCTCCTTGGCGGTGATCAGCTCGGCCGCCTCCATGAGCCGGGCGCGCAGCCCCGCGTAGCGCCACAGGAAAGGCAGGCAGGCGCTCTTCGGCTCCGGCGTGATGATGTTGCCCATCACCGACCAGAGGGCGCGCAGGCTCTCCGGCTCTATGGCCTCGTAGAAGGCCTCCCGCTTGGCTTCGTTGTCCGGGGCCTTGGCGCCCATTCTCGCCTCCCTAGATCAAGATCGGCTCAGATCGAATCGATCTGAGCCGTGAATCTTGATCTGTCTTATCAAGTTAGAGCGTGATCCACGCCTCACGCCGTTCCGGCGCAAGACGATCACGCTCTAGGCCTCGAGCCCTTGCGCCGCGTCCAGACTTCGCAGCGCCTGGCGGTCGATCTTGTCGGTGCCCGTCTTGGGCAGGGTCGCGAGGAACACCACCTCGCGCGGATACTTGTGCGGCAGCAGGGCTTGCTTGGCGTAGGCCTTGAGCTCCTCGCTCAACGCCGCGTCGCCCGCGACCCCCTCGGCTGGGGCGACCCAGGCCTTGATGGTCAGGCGCCGGTCGGCCAGCTCGACGGCCTGCACGCAGGACTCCCGCACCTTGGGGTGCTCGTTCAGCGCCAGCTCGATCTCCAGGGGATAGACCCACTGGCCGGAGACCTTGACCAGGTCGTCCGCCCGGCCCTTGAAGAAGTAGAAGCCGTCCTCGTCCTTCACGAAGCGGTCGCCGGTGTAGACCCAGCCGTCGCGCATCGTCTCGGCGGTCTTCTCCGGCCGGTTCCAGTACGCCCGGGCGGCGGAGAGCCCGCGCACCCACATCACGCCCTCCTCGCCCGGCCCCGCCTCCCGCCCCTCCGGGGTCGTCAGCTTCACCGCGTAGCCCGGCACGGCGCGGCCAGCGGAACCGGTCTTGCGCCGCGTCTCGTCGTTGGAGAGGTAGATGTGCAGCAGCTCCGTGGAGCCGAGGCCTTCGACGATGTCCAGGCCGCAGAGCGCCTTCCAAGCCCCGGCGATGTCGGCCGAGAGCACCTCGGCCGCCGAGATGCAGAGGCGCAGCGACGACAGCTCGGCGCCGGCCACCGCCTGGTGGCGCGCCAGCGCGGTGTAGAGCGTCGGCAGGCCGAAGAGGATCGTCGGCCGGTGGCGCGCGATCTGCGCGAAGATCGCCGCCGGCTCCGGCCGCCCCGCCATCAGCACCGAGGCCGCGCCGACCGAGAAGGGAAAGGTGATGGAGTTGCCGAAGCCGTAGGCGAAGAAGATCTTCGGCACGGAGAAGCAGACGTCGTCCGGGCCGATCTTCAGGACCTGCCGGGCGTAGGTCGCCGCCGTGTAGGCGGCATCCTCGTGGCGATGGACCACGGCCTTCGGCTTGCCGGTGGAGCCGGAGGAGTACATCCAGAAGGCGACGTCGCCGCGCCGGCTCGGCGCCTCGGGCAGCTCGGCCGGGGCCTCGGCCCAGTCCGCCCCGATCAGAATATGCCGGCAGGCCGTGCCGTCGCGCTGGGCGGCAGAGAAGAGCGCGGCATGGGGTTCGGAGGCCACCGCCGCGGTCGCGCCGCTGTCCTCCAGATAGAAGCGGACCATCTCGGGCGGCGACAGGGTGTTGACCAGGATCGGCACCAGACCCGCGCGCAGCGCGCCCATGATCGCGGCCGGATATGCCGGCTCGTCGTCCATGAAGAGCAGCACGCGCTCGCCCGGCGCCACGCCGGCGTCGAGCAGGGTCCTGCCGATCCGCGCCGCCTCTTCGACCAGGGCCCGATAGGTCCAATCGCCGCCGTCGGCCAGGATCGCCGGGCGTTCCGCGCGGGCGGCGAGGTTGTCCCAGAGCAGGCGCGAGGCGTTGTAGCGCTCCGGCAGGCTGAAGCCGACGGCCTCGGCCAGGGCCTCGACGCTCGGCGCGCCGCTCATGCCGCCGTCTCCAGGGAGATGCCCCTCTCCTCCAGTGCCGCCGCGAAGCGGGGCGCCAGGCCACGCAGGCGCTCGGCGTCCAGGCGGCCGGCGCGGCGGATGTAGCTGAGCGCGAAGGACCAGGGCTCCAGCGCCATCTGCGCCTCGAAGCCCTCGTACCAGGCGGCCGAACGCTCGGCGGCGCGGACGATCTTCTCCAGGACCGGCTGCCGCGCGGCCTGGTAGGCCGGCAGGGCGCGCGCGACCTCCCAGCCCTCGGCGTCCAGCGCCTTCACCAGGGCGATCACGTCCTCCATCGCAAGGCGCGTGCCCGATCCGATGGAGAAGTGCGCCGTATGCAGGGCGTCGCCGACCAGAACCTGCCGGCCGTGGTGCCAGGTCCGGCAGGTCAGCTTGGGGAAGCGCCGCCAGACGGAGTTGTTCGGAATCAGCCGCGCGCCCTCCAGGGTCTCGGCGAAGAGCGCCTCGCAGGTGGCGCGGCAATCCGGCTCGGCCATCTCGGCGAAGCCGCCGCGGGCGAAGGTCTCCGCCGTCATCTCGATGATGAAGGTCGCCCGGCCCGGGGCATAAGCGTAGTGATGCGCGTTCATCGCGCCGTGGGGCGTCTCGATGAAGGTCTGGGTCAGGGCTTCGAAGGCGCGCTCGGCGCCGTACCAGATGAAGCGGTTGTCGAGCTCGACGATCTCCGCCCCGAAGGCCTCCGGCGCCGAGCGCCGCAGGATCGAGTTGAGGCCGTCGGCGCCGATGACCAGGTCGGCATCCCCGAGCGCCTCGGGGCTTTCGAGGCGGCATTCGTAGTCCGGCTCGACGCCCAGCGCCCGGGCCCTCTCCTGTAGCAGCCTCAGCAGCTCCAGGCGGCCGATCCCGGCAAAGCCGATGCCGTCGATCGTGATGCGCTCGCCGCGATGCACCACGGCGATGTCCGACCAGCGGACCATCTCGCCTTCGATCAGGTCGGCGGTCTCGGGATCGTCGTCGCGCAGGAAGGCCAGCGCCTGGTCGGAGAACACGACCCCGAAGCCGAAGGTCGCATCGGCCGGGTTCTGCTCCATCACCCGGATCTCGGCATCCGGCCGAAGACGCTTGATCAGAATGGCGGCGTAGAGACCCGCAGGTCCCGCACCGACGATGGCAACGCGCAACGAGGCCTCCCTTTCCCGCTCCGGGCGGGTGTTTTTACTTTTACATAATTAATTATGATATTCGTAATCCTGTCAATCAACCTCTCAAGCAGCCTCGCGAGGAACTGAAAATGGCGCCGTTTGCCACATACCGGGGGGTGGACTGGGGCGACTGCGACCCGGCGGGGATCGTCTTCTACCCCACCTACTTCCGCTGGATGGATTCGGCCTTCCACGAACTGGCCGCGACTCTCGGCTTCGACCAGAGGCGGCTGCAGGAGGCCTTCGGCCTGATGGGCACGCCGCTGGTGGACGCAAGCTGCGCCTTCAAGGCGCCGGCGAGCTACGGTGCGCGGCTGGACATCGAGGTCGCCGTCACCCGGATCGGGACGAGCGGGATTTCCCTCTCCTATCGCTTTCGCCATGATGAACGCCTCGTTGCGGAGGGCCAGGAGGCGCGTGTCTTCGTGCGCAGGACGGACAAGGGAATCGAAAAGGCGGACATCCCGGCGGCGCTGCGTCCGGGCCTGGAATCCTACCATGTCCGATGATGTCGGCGGCCGCGGCCGCAGCGTCCAGTCGGTCGAGACCTCGGTGCGCATCCTGCGCGCGCTCGCCCGTGGCGGCGGACCGATGGCGCTGTCGGACCTCGCGGCAAAGCTCGACATGCCGGCGGCCAAGCTCCACCGCTATCTGGCGAGCTTCGTCGACGCGGGGATGGTCGTTCACCGCCGCAGCGGCAGCTACGACCTCGGGCCCGTCGCCGCCGAGATCGGCATGGCCGCCGTGGCCCGGGTCGACGTGGTCAACCGCGCCGCGGATGCCCTGCCGGTGCTGGTCGAGGATACCGGCTGCACCGCCATGCTCTCGGTCTGGGGCAGCCGCGGGCCGACGGTCGTGCGCTGGGAGCGGGCCCGGGTGCCGCTGGTCACCGTGCTCGGCATCGGCTCGGTCCTGCCGATCCTGCGCACCGCCACCGGGCGGGCCTTCATCGCCTACCTGCCCGAACGGGTCGTCGAGGAAGCCCTCCTCTCGGACGCCGAGGGCGGGACCGAGGCGGAGGTCGCGGCGATCCGAAACAGCGTCCGCGAGACCGGCCTCGCGACCGCCGACCAGACCTTCATCCCCGGGCTCTTCGCCCTGGCGCGGCCGGTCCTCGACCTCCAGGGTCACGCCGAGGCGGTGGTCACCCTGATCGCGACCCAGCGCTCGCTGCTCGACGAGGACGCCCCCGTCTGGCAGCGCTTCCTGCAGGCGGACCTCGGCGCCCGAGGGCGCTGATGGTCCCAGTCCTGGCCGCCGGCGCAGAGCTTTGAGCACCACCTCACTGGCGATGCACGATCAGCCCGTACCAAAGGGCGGCGGCGACGGGCGCAGAGAGCGCAAGCCAGGACAGCAGATCACCGAGACCGTCCGCCAGCAAGGCGGCGATCAGGCCGATCGCGCTCAGCAAACCGAGGATGATCGGCATTCGCCAGACCCGCATCCTCTTCGGCGCCCGCTTCAAGCGAGCGGATCCGCATGCTTGACGGCACCGCGGCCCAGGGCAACCTCGGGCTCCTCGCTTTGCTGGGCAGCAAGCCAGGCCTCGAAAGACACGTTGCGCCGCTTGAACCAGAGATAGAGGCCGCTGCCGAGAACCAGGATCGCCAGCAGGTCCAGGAGCGCCCACAGGATCTTGAGCGGCAGGCCGCCGTAGTCGCCGAAATGCAAAGGCTGAGAGACCAGAAGCGCCACCGCGTACCAGGGCAGATCCCGGGACTCGAGCACCGCCGACGTCCGGGCGTCGATCAAGACCGGCGTCAGCAGCTTCGATGTCCAAGGGGTGGTTCCCTGCATGAAGGCGACGAAGTGGCGCGGCCCCGCGAAGCCGTTGCCGGGAAAGGCCAGGAAGCTGAGCTGCATGCCGGGCGCGGCCGCAAGCGCGGCGTCCACCGCGCCCTGAACCGGTGATCCGCCTCCCTGGGAAGGCGGACCGCCGTCGTCGTGGAGCGCGATCATCTCGGCCAGCTGGGTCGACTGCCAGTGGCCGAAGATCGGGATCGCCAAGGTATTGACGACCCCGGTGGCGCCCACGACGAAGAGCCAGACCAGGGTCACGATGCCGAGCAGGTTGTGCAGGTCCAGCCACTTGATGCGGGCCGAGCGGCGCCGGCGCACGGTGC
Organism: Kiloniellales bacterium; assembly: GCA_028282935.1. Taxonomy (GTDB): domain Bacteria; phylum Pseudomonadota; class Alphaproteobacteria; order Kiloniellales; family JAKSBE01; genus JAKSBE01. Next base: position 5,081 of record JANQGU010000096.1, on the reverse strand, counting down.
CGAAGCGCAGCTTGCGCATGAAGGGGCCGTAGAGGACGGTCCCGGAAACCAGCGACGCCAGGAACAGCAGCCCCATGAAACCCAGGAACAACAGCCCCGGCAGGCCCGCGAAGAGATCGTAGTGCAGCCGGAAGACGACGTGCATGACGCCCTGGCCAAGCGGGTACTCGCTGAGCAGCTCTCCGCTCCGGGCGTCATAGGTGAAGAAGGCCGAGGCCTCCGGCGCGTCCACCGTCTCTCCCAGCCGCAGGAACCAGAGCTCCGGCTCGTCCGGGTCGCGCACCAGGAACTGCACGAAAGCCTCGGGCTCGCGCGAGGCCGCGTCCGCGACGATGCGATCGAGGTCCGCGCGTCGACCCGCGTCTTCAAGGGGCGGCGGATCCACGCTGTGGCCGAGCGCGTGGTCGATCTCGTGGTGGAAGATCAATGGCAGTCCGGTCAGGCAAAGCAGCAACAGGAAGGCGGTGCAGACCAGGCTGGTCCACTTGTGCACGAGGTACCAGGTCTTCATCGGCGGCAGGCTCTCCCGTCCCAACGGCTACCACGTGATCGAGTAGGTGAGCGAGATCGTCCGCCCCGGCCCCTTCGAGAAGGCGAAGGGCAGCGCACCGGCCTGGTTCAGGACCGGGAAGTAATCCTCGTTGAGGAGGTTCTGGACCCCCAGCTGCAGCTTGCCGTAGCCCGTGTCGACGCTGCTGTAGAGGTCGAAGATGATGTAGTCATCCACCTCGCCGTTGCCGAACTGCGTGCTGTCCGGGTTCCGGTTCCCGGAGTAGAGGCCCTGCAGGTAGAGCGTCCACCAGTCGAAGGGGCTGTATTCCGCATAGGCGGTCGCCTTGAGGGGCGGCACGCGGGTGCTCGGCAGGTCCTCGTCGAAGTTCCCGTCGTCGTCGAGGTCGACCTCGCCTTCCAGCCAGCTGAAGGTTCCGCCGACGCGCAGGGAGTCGAAGGGCGTGACGTTGACCGCAAGCTCGACGCCGTAGATCCGCTCCGGCTGCTTGGCGATGACGAGGTCCTGGTCGAAGGTCGTACCGTTGTCGGATTCGCTGAAGAAGCCCGAGACCGAGGCATCCCAGCTCCCGTACTGGCCACGCAGGCCGAGCTCGTAGTTGTCGACCGTCTGGACTTCGGACTGGAGCTCCGAGACATCGGTCGCCGTCGTGTCATTGATGGCGCGCCCCAGGTCGGCCAGCGAGAAACCCTGAGAGAACCCGCCGAAGAGCTCGGCGTTCTCCGTGACGAAGACCGTCGCGCTGACGTTGAACAAGGTCTCGCTGAAGTTCAGGAACCCGCCGTTGACGAAAACGCCCTGCCCGTTCACGACATCGTCGGCCTCGACCGAGATGTCCTCGTAGCGGATCCCGCCCCGCAGCAGCCCCCAATCCGCCACGGGCACCTCGAGCTGCAGGAACCCGGCGATGGCGTCCTGTGTCAGATCAGGGGTGGTCTGGGGCGCGTTGAACGACGGCTGCGCGGTCTCGTCGTGCAGGAAGTCCAAGCCCCAGACTGCGTTGAGAGATACCGGCCCCGCCTGAACCGGGGTGTCTATCGTCAGGCGCCCGCCGAACTTCTCGGACGTGATCTCGACCTGCGAGAACCCCGGAAACTTCGAGAAGCGCGTGGTGAGGTCGGCGTAGTAGATCTGCGTTCTGACGTCGCTCCGGAACAGGTCCTTGTTGCGGTACTCCAGATTGACCGTCGTGTTCTCGGTGCCGGGATCCCGGACGTTGTCGTTGCCGCGCACCGCCGGCGTCTTCACGCCGTTGGCCGGATCGCCGTTGCCGATCCCAGCGAAGCTGCTGTCCTGGAAGACGCTGAAATGGTTGGCGGACAGCTCGATGCGCTGCTCGCCCTCGTCGAGCTCGTAGCCGACCTTGCCGAGGATGTTGTACTCGTTGGTATCCGCAAGACCGCCCTGCACGCCGAAGGGGTCGGCCGGGATGCGGTCGCCGTCGGCGTCGAAGAAGCCATTGCGCTGCACGAAGGTCCCGCCGAGGAGATAGTCGACCTCGCCGACCCGGCCGGAGACCTGATGGTTCGTGTGCCATTCCAGCGAATCGTCCGGGTTCGTGGTCGAGATCTTGATGCCCGCTTCCGAATGACCGTTGACCGCGCCCTCCTCGGGCCTGCGCGTGATGATGTTGACCACCCCGCCCGTGGCGCCGAAGCCGTAGGTCGCCGAGCCGCCGCGCACGACCTCGACCCGCTCTATCGCGTCCGCGTCGATGGTATTGAGCGAGCGTCGACCGTCGCGCAGCGGAGACGATTGGGGGACCCCGTCGATCAGGGTCAGGAAGTTGCGGCCCCGAAGGGTCTGGCCAAAGTCGGTCAGCGCCTCCGTGCTCTGGCTGAAACCGGGAACGCTCTTGGAGAGTATGGCGCCAAGATTGCGGTCGATCCGCGACTGGCGCTCGATATCCTCGCGCTCGACGACAGTGACGGAGCGCGTCAGCTCGGAAACGGGGGTCTCGGTCCGCGTCGCCGAGACCACAACCGGCTCGAGCTTCGTATCCGACCCTTCGGTCTGTCCGCTCGGCTCCAACTCGAGCGTCACGGTGACTGCGCTCATGAAGCGGTAGCGAAGCCCGGTCCCGGCGAGAAGGCGCCGCAGGGCCTCTTCGGCCGTGAAGCTCCCAGCCAAGCCTTCGGTCCGCTTTCCCGCCACCTGCTCGGAGGTGAAGAGAAGCTTCAGGTTCGCGCGATCGGCCAGGGCGGTCAAAGCCGTATCGAGATCCTGGGCCGGGATGTCGAGTTCAACCCTTCGCGGTCCTTCCGCCTGCGCCTCCTGTGGCCGGAAAGAGCTGCGCACGCTCTGTCGCGCCAAGACAGGCGATGGCCCAGCGGACGAGAAGTCTTCGGACGAGAGATCCGCGGCCGGGACCTCCGGCAGATCCGCAAAGGCGACAGCGATAACGACAGTCAGAGCGACGACCGCTCTACAAGCCGGCCGAGCGGCGCCTCGCTGCCTGCCAGGCGCAACAAGTCTCTTCAAGATCCGATGGCCTCCCCGCCTCGCCTAGGTCGTCGCCCGCATCGGATTCAAGGGTGCGAATGCGACTTACTTGCATATCTAAGACGAAACGAGGATCACGATCTTGCAGCGGCACGAGGAAAAAAGTCTTGTGGCCCCAAAGCTCCACGGCGTCCCCGGAGCGTCAGGGACGGCGGATCAGGGTCAGAAGAGGGAGCCGGATCACCTCGACCTGGAGGCCGCGTTCGAGCGAACGCCAGATTTCCTCCGGCTCTTCGAGCTCGAAGACGCCGGTCACCTGCAGAGCTTTCAGGCCATCGTCCAGGATGACGGTTCGATTGAGAAAGTAACGATCGAGCTCCGACACAACCTCGATCAGAGGACGTCGATTGAATATGAGCTTGCCGCGCCGCCAAGCGGTGGCGGCGACGAGATCGGCGGGCTGGGGATCGGCGAGGTGGCGGCCCGGGCCGAAGGTCGTTTGCTGTCCCGTTCCAAGCAGCGTCGATGATCCGCCCTCATCCAGGCGGACCCTCACGGCCCCCTCTGCAACCACGACCCGGGCGGCGTCGCCGTCGTGTCGGACCGCAAAGACTGTGCCGAGCGCTCGGATCTCGCCACCGGCCACCTCCACGACGAAAGGCCGGGCGGAGTCGCCGACGACGTTGAACGCCGCTTCGCCCGAGCTCAGCGTCAGCCGTCGCTCGCCATCGGTGTAAGACAAGCTGAGCGCCGTCGCGGTGTTGAGGAAGGCGATCGAGCCATCGGGTAGGCTGACGTCGCGACGCTCGCCCCTTCGCGAAGCATAGTCGGCGAAGAAGCCCGAAACCGGACCGAGGACCTCGGAAGCGAGCACGGCGACAGCCAGGGACGCGGCGAGCCCCCCGAGGAACACGGCTCTCCGGGGCAGCTTCCGACGGCGATGCGGCGAGCGAAGGCTGGCCGGCGGAGGAGTGGCCCCCACGTCGAGGGCTTGGCTTCCTGAGAAGGCCGCTGCCGCTTCTGTTTCGCCGACGTCCCGCCACAGGGCTTCGGCCTCGCGCGCGGCGGCTTCGTGAGCGGGACTCAGGTTCCGCCAAGCCGCGAAGGCGGCCTGATCGGCTGGCGTCGCACGACCGGAGCGCAGACGGACAAGCCAGTCCATCGCGTCATCGCTAAGAGCGATGTCGGGTTGCGGGCTGTCCCTCGACCCCTCGTGTGTCATGAGCTGAAGACCGTTCGTATGGCTGTGAACGGCGTCGTCTTTTTCTGCCGCCACTCTTAAGACGATTCCCGGCCCTCCGTCCAGCAGCGGGCCGCCTAGCATTCTTCGTCGAAGCGCCGCAAGTGGTCCCGACAGGCGCGCAAGGCCTGGGCAATGTACTTGGCGACCATGCTCTCCGAGACGCCGAGCTCTTCGGCGATCCGGGCGAAGGTGAAATGATTGACACGGCTCATCAGCAGCGCCCGCCGCGCGTTCGGCGGCAGGCCGGACAGCGCCTGGTCAAGCAGCTCGAGGCGTTCCTTGGCCAGAAGGGTCCGCTCCGGCGAGGCCAAGGGGTCGGCCATGGCCTCGGTCCCGTCCATCGTCGTCGAGCGAGCTTCGATCCTGCCCTCCTTGCGGAGGGTGTCGACCGCAAGGTTGCTGGCCACACGGAAGACGTAGGCCCGCGGGTTGTCGACGCCGCCCGCCGGCTGCGGGGCCGCGGCGAGCCTCACATAGGTGTCTTGCGCTATGTCGGCGGCGCGGGCGGCGTCGCCCGTGCGGCGAGCCAGAAAACGCAGCAGCTCCTCGTAGTGTCCCTCGAAACTTGCAATGAGATTCGACCTCTGGCGGCGCCCCACTGCACACCCCTGCCTGGACAAGCGTTCTTGCTGGAAGTCTCGTAGGGCGGCGCCGGAGCCGCCCGGTCACGACGTCTCAAGAGATCGATACACTATCCAAGTTGCGAACAATTCTCAATACAGCACTATGATCGTCGCGCAGCCGGAGTGCTGGTAGACCTTGAAGCGCAGCTTCGACGCAAAGGCATCACCCGCAAAGCCTCGGGGGATCGGGCCGACGCCCAGGGGCTGCGGATGGAACCTTACGAGACCGGAGAGCAGGCCCAGGCCTTCGGTCAAGGCGCCG
>JANQGU010000367.1 GCA_028282935.1 Kiloniellales bacterium | reverse complement strand
CCCACACGGTGACTTGCCAGGAGGCGGTCCTTCCCTTTGGCGATAGCGTGAGCTTCGAGATCGAGGCGCGGGTCCGAGGCTGGAGGCCGGACGCGTTGAACACGGCTAGGGTGAGCAGCTCCACGCCGGATCCCAACCTGGCCAACAACACGGACAGCGCCCCGATCTGGCCCGGCTACGGCAGCGCGGCGCTTTCCGAGGACTGAGCCGGAACGACAAGGGCATAATACCAACGCTCCTTGGTATAAGCCCTGAACGCGGGCGGGCGGGACCTTCGGTCTACCCGCCCTTTTTCTGTGCCGGCGGTTCTGCCTTCAGCCGTCCAGCAGTCCCAGCCGGTCGAGCTGCGCCGTCAGTTCGGCGATGCCTTCGACGCGATGGGCCTCCATGCCGGCCGCTCTCGCGCCCTCGACGTTCTCCGGGCCGTCGTCGAAGAAGACCACCTCGGCGGGCGCGCGTCCGAGGTCGGCAGCGACCAAGCCGTAGATCTCCGGGTCCGGCTTGACCCTGCGCAGGAGGTGGGAGGCATAGTGGCGGTCGAAGTGCGGCCGCATGCCGTGGCCGTCGAGGATGTCCTCCCAATGGACCTCGTTGGTGTTGCTGAGGCAGGCCAGGGTGAAGCGGGGCCGCAGGCGGGCCAGGAGCGCGTGGGCCCCGTCAAGGGGCGCCCGGTTCCAGGACCGGAACAGCGCGATGAAGGCCGCCGGATCGAGCGCGATCCGCCACTCGGCCAGGAAACCTTGGGCGAAGGCCTCGGCCGACATTTCGCCCCGCTGGAAGGCGTCGAAGATCTCCGAATCTTCCCAGCGCCGCTGCACCTCCTCCGGCGACAGCGGCTCGGCCAGAAGGCTCGAGAACTCGCGCAGCCCGGCGAAGTCGACCAGGACACCGCCGAGGTCGAAGAGCAGGACCTTGGGTGAGGACATGCCTGGGATCGTCTCCGCTTGTCGCCGATGAAGGCTACCTTGTCGGGAGATCTTGTCGGAACTTCGACGGAGGCCCTCCACCCTGGATCAGGCTCTAGCCGCCGCAGCGCCGCTTGGCGATGACGCGGATCTCGGCGAGAGCGCCCTCCGTGATGAGCTCGGTGACCCCGATGGCGGTCCAGGCCGGATAGGGTGCGGTGATGACGCTGTCCTTGGCGGCCATGAAGGCGGCCAGGTGCTCGCGCAGGCCGACGTGATAGCTCGTCATCTCGACGATGTCGTCGAAGCCGAGGCTGGCCGCCGCGAGGTGCTGTCCGACGATGTCGAGGGCGTCGCGGAACTGTGTCTCGGGGTTGCTCGACAGGCCGCCGTCGGCGCGAACGCCGGTGATGCCCGAAAGGAAGACGAAGCTGCCCGTGTCGATGCCGGGCGACATGTGCCAGTCGCTGGAGAAATGGGCGAAGTCGGCTGGGACGATCGGCTTCTTCGTCATGGGAACAACCTCGGAAAGATGAGACCGGCGGTCCGCGGGAGGGGGCTGCGCTTGAGGCCGGTCGAAGGGGGGCGATCTAGGCCGCGCTCTTCTGCAGCCGGCGGATCACCTCCGCCAGGCGTTCGATGCCGGGCTCGATGCGCTCTTCCGGGATCGAGGAGAAGCCGAGGCGGAAGTGGTTGCGCGGCGCGTCCTGGGAGAAGAAGCAGACCCGGCCGGGCTCGATCAGCACGCCCTCGGCGCGGGCCGCCTCGGCCAGGCGCTCGGCGTCGACGCCCTCGGGCGCGCGGACCCAGAAGGCGCTGCCGCCGAAGGTCGGCATCTGGCTGGAGTCGGGGAGGTGCCGCTCCAGCGCCTCGCCCAGGGCCTGCCAGCGCGCCCGGTAGATCCGCTGCAGCCGGTGGACCAGGGTGTCGTGGTGGCCCTCGGCCAGGAACAGGGCGGTGGTGCGCTGGTTGTTGTTGGGCGCGTGGCGCAGCATCAGCCGGCGCAGCGCCCGGGCCTCGGCGATCAGCTCCGGCGCCGCCACCAGGTAGCCCAGGCGCAGGCCGGGAAAGATGGTCTTGCTGAGGCTGCCGACGTAGATCACCCGGTCCTGGGCGTCGAGCGACTTCAGGGCCGGGGTCGGGTCGCTGACGTAGTTGGTCTCCGGCTCGTAGTCGTCCTCGATGATCAGGAAGTCGCGATCGGCGGCGCGGCGCAGCAGGGCCGTTCGGCGTTCGATCGGCAGGGTCACCGTGGTCGGGAACTGGTGGCTGGGCGTGACGTAGACCGCGTCGCAGACGTTGAGGCGCTTGTCGACCACAAGGCCGTGCTGGTCGACCCGGATCGGGATCACCTGGTCGGTCCGCAGGCGCAGGATGTTCCTGAGGTCGGGATAGCCCGGGTCCTCGATCGCCACCGTGCTGCGCTCGGTCACCAGCAGGCTGGCCAGGATGTAGAGCGCGTTCTGCGCGCCCAGGGTGATCAGGATCTGGTCGTCGCCCGCCAGGATGCCCCGGCGCGGCAGCAGGCGGCTGCGGACCTGCTCGACCAGCAGGGGATCGTCGCTGCCCCGGGTGTCGCTGGTCCAGGCGTCCATGCCGCGCCGGCCCAGGGCCCGGCGCTGGCAGTCGCGCCAGGCGGCGATGGGAAAGAGGCTCTGATCGACCTGGCCGTAGATGAAGGGGTAGGGAAAGGAGGGCCAGTCCAGCGGCTTCTCGATGTTCTCCTGGACGCTGGGCTGGACCCGGAAGCGCCGCCGCCAGGCCGGGCGGCTGCCCGCCGCCTGGATCGGGGCCGGCAGGCTGGCGGCACGGCCCTCCAGGATCTCCGGGCTGACGAAGAAGCCGCTGCGCTCGCGCGCGCTGAGATAGCCGTCGTCGACCAGGCTCTGGTAGGTCAGGACCACGGTGTTGCGCGAGCAGCCCAGCATCTTGGCCATCTTGCGGCTGGACGGCAGGGGCTCGCCGGCGCGCAACTGGCCGTTCAGGATCGCCGAGACCAGCAGCTCGCGGATCTGCGACTGCACGCTGACGCTTTCGACCCGTTCGAGATGGAACAGCGAATCCCGCATGGTCTGGGCCCCCAATCAGCCCGGGTCCCCAACTTGTCTGGACCTAAGCAATCCTCTGATCTGGTCCTAGGGTTGGGCCAGTGGGCAAGACTACGCTGCCGCTTTGGACAGAACAAGCCGCAGCGCCTTCCCCCGGGAAAGGCCTTGGGCGCGGCATGTCGGGAGCGACCCAGATGCAGCAGGTAACCAACACGCTCGAGCACCACTGGCTGCCCTTCACGGCCAACCGGGACTTCAAGGCGGATCCCCGCCTGCTGGTGCGCGGCGAGGGCGTCTACTACTGGAACCACAAGGGCGAGAAGCTGATCGACGCCTCCTCGGGCCTGTTCTGCGTGGCCGCCGGCCACGGCCGCAGGGAGATCGCCGAGGCGGTCCACGCCCAGCTTCTGGAGTGCGACTACTCGCCGCACTTCCAGGTCGCCAGCCCGCTGTCCTTCGAGCTGGCCAGCCGGATCGCCCGGATCACGCCCGAGGGCCTGAACCGGATCTTCTTCGCCAACTCCGGCTCCGAGGCCGTGGACAGCGCGATCAAGATCGCCCAGGCCTATCACCTGGCGCGCGGCGAGGGCCAGCGCAGCCGCTTCGTCTCGCGCGAGCGGGCCTATCACGGCGTCAACATCGGCGGCGTGTCCTTGAGCGGCATGATCAAGAACCGCCACGCCTTCTCGGCGGTCATGCCGGGCGTCTTCCACATGCGCCACACCTGGCTGGAGGAGAACCGCTTCGCCAAGGGCCAGCCGGAGACGGGCGCCGAGCTGGCCGAGGACCTCAAGCGCGCGGTCGACACCTTCGGCGGCGACACCATCGCGGCCTGCTTCGTCGAGCCCATCGCCGGCTCGACCGGCGTCCTGGTGCCGCCGAAGGGCTATCTGGAGCGCCTGCGCGAGATCTGCGACCAGCACGGCATCCTGCTGGTCTTCGACGAGGTGATCTGCGGCTTCGGGCGCACCGGCAAGGCCTTCGCGGCGCAGAGCTTCGGGGTCCGCCCCGACATGATGACCCTGGCCAAGGCGCTGACCAACGGCGCCCAGCCCATGGGCGCGGTCGCGGTCGACGAGAAGATCTACGACACCGTGGTCAACGCCGCGCCGGAGAAGTCGGTGGAGCTCTTCCACGGCTACACCTATTCCGGACATCCGGCCGCCTGCGCCGCCGGCATCGCGGTCCAGGACATCTACCAGCGCGAGGGCCTCTTCGAGCGCGCGGCCGAGCTGACGCCCTACTTCCAGGAGGCCGTCTTCGATCTGCAGGACATCCCGGTGGTCGCCGACATCCGCGGCTACGGCCTGCTGGCCGGCATCGAGGTCGCGCCCGACGGCGCGCCCGGCGTGCGCGGCTACGACATCACCAAGCGGCTCTTCGCGCGCGGCATGCACATCAAGTTCACCGGCGACTCCGGCATCGTCTCGCCGCCCCTGGTCGCCGAGCGCGCCCACGTCGACGAGATCTGCGGCATCCTGCGCGAGGTGCTGTCGGCCTACTGAACGGTCCCTCTGCAGGCTCGCTGCTTCGCAGGTCTCGGTAGGCTTCCGCCGAGGTGCTAGTCTCGAACAACAGCCCTGCTGCTGAAGACGGAAGGCAATCGCAGGGCCTGAATTCAAAGTTACGGCACAACGGGGAGAAGCTCGATGGCAACCTTCATCATGCTCGTGAACTACACCGAACAAGGGATCAAGGCGATCAAGGACTCGCCCAGGCGCATCGACGGCGTCCGGGTGCTGGCCGAGAAGCTGGGCGGCAAGATGGGCGAACTCTACCTGACCATGGGTGCCTATGACATCGTCGCAATGACCGAGTTCCCCGACCCCGAGGCAGCGGCCAAGTTCGCCCTGACGCTCGGTTCCCTGGGCAACGTACGCACCACGACGCTGCAGGCCTTCCCGGAGAGTCAGCTCCGCGACATCGTCTCCCAACTGCCCTAAGCGCTGAATGGAGCTGGAGGCGACCAGAGACACCCTGCGGCAGCTCTGGCGAGTAGCAGCACGACCAACTACTGGAGCGCCACGGCCTCGATCTCGACCAGCAACTCGGGAAAGGCCTGCCGCGAGACGCCGAGCAAGGTCGAGGCCGGTGTGCCGCCGGCGGCCTTGAGCCGCGCCATCAGCGGTCCGGACTCTTCGAGGAAGCGGTCGACGTCCAGGGTGTCGTACCTGATCTGGACGGTGTCCGAGACCTGCCAGCCGGTTTCCTCCAGCACGGTCTCGACGTTGTCGGAGGCCAGCGCGATCTGGACGCCCATGTCGCTGGCGTGCCGGGCGCCGCCCTCTGCGTCGTTGGGCGTCTGCCCGGAACAGATCAGCAGGCTATTGCGGCCCGTGATCTCCTTCGCCTGGACCGAGACCTTGACCGATCTGAAGGGCGGGCGTTCTCGGATGACCGGAAGGCCGAGCCTTTGAAGCCTTGGTCCGCTCACCAGTCGAGCGGCGTGTGTTCCAGCTCGATGTCCTTGATCCAGACCTGACCGCGACCTTCTACGGCCAAGTTGACCTTCACAAGGTCCGTCACCTCCTCCGGCTTGAGGAAGAAAGATACCTCATAGCTCGCCCAGTCGTTGCTGCCGACGACCGGGTCGTGCAGGCCCTTGGAGAAGAACTCGCCCCTGCCGGGAAAGCGGCACCACAGTTCCAGGTAGGCCCTGCCGTCGAGGTCCTGGCTCTTGAGCTGCGCCCGGTAGGTCAGTTTCCCGGGCTCCAGAGCCGGCAGGCGGAACTCGAAGAGCCGCAGCGTCCGGCTGTCGGAGATCCGTGCCGACAAGGCCTCGCCGTCCACTTGCAGCGGCGACTGCGTCACCGTTGGATCGCTGCTGTCGAAGCGCTTGAGGATTCGCGCCGGGCCGGCCGGCCTGGGCTGTCGGAACAGGGACTTGATCGCGGCGAGCATGGGCTGGGCACCCTCCCATCGACGGATGCTTGCTGAGGCGGCCTGCTGGCGCAGAGCCAGACTCGTCTCTAACGCCAGTCGGTGAACATAAGGTTTCCTCGCCGCCAGCGGGCGATCGCGCCGAATTTGCCTGAAATCCGGCCGATTTCTCTCGGAGGTCCGGACAGGGCTGGCGGCGCCCCGCCGCCCCGATGACGCGGCGCGTCACAAAGCGGCGGCGCCGCTCGTCTTGTCGGTCTCACCCACAGCGAAGCGAGAAAGGAGAGACCATGACGGGCAGCGATGCCGTCGACTACGCCGAACACGGAGCCGAGCTGCTCACCGCGTTGGAAGCCGTCGAGCGGGTGATCGGGGGGCGCGGCATCGAGCCGGCGCTCCACCACCTCGTGCTGCTGCGGGCCTCGCAGATGAACAAGTGTGCCTTCTGCGTGAAGATGCACACCCGCGATGCCCGCAAGGACGGCGAAAGCGACCAGCGGCTCGACCACCTCGTGGTCTGGCGCCAGGTCGCCGACTTCACGCCGCGGGAGAAGGCGGCCTTCGCCTGGACCGAGGCGCTGACCGAGCTGAAGGACGGGACGGACCTCGCGCCCCTGCGCGCCGAGCTTCGCGCGCACTTCACCCAAGCCGAGATCGCGACGCTGACCGTCATGGTGTCGATGATCAACCTCTGGAACCGGATCCAGGTCTCGAGCCACTAGACCAGACTGCGCTCGGTTGGACCCAACTGAGCGCAGTTCGATCGAATTCACGCGGATAGAAGCGGCCCGTCTGAAGACGAACGAGGCGTCAAACCGGAACGGCCGCCAGGACCTTCTCCAGGGCCGTGGCAAAAAGCGCCCGCTCTTCCGGCCGGCCGATGGAGACCCGGATGCAGCGGTCCAGCGGAGCGACGCCGGGCATGCGGATGAAGACCTCCTCCTCCTGCAGGCCTTGCAGGATGGCCCGGGCCCGCTCTCCGGAGCCGACGTCGATGGCGACGAAGTTGGTGGCCGAGGGGAGCGCCGCCAGGCCCAGGCGTTCGGCCAGGGCGTAGGTATCCTGACGGCCGGCCTCGACCTGGGCCGCGACCTGCGCGACGAAGGCCGGATCGCCCAGGGAGGCCAGCGCCCCGGCCTGGGCGATGCGGTTGAGGCCGAAGTGATTGCGGATCTTGTTCAGGCCGGTGATCACGTCCCGGTGCGCGATGGCGTAGCCGATGCGCGCGCCCGCCATCCCATGGGCCTTGGAGAAGGTGCGCATGCGGACGACCCGCGGATCGTCGGTGTCGATCGGCGGCGCCAGGCCGTCCGGCGCGAACTCGATGTAGGCCTCGTCCAGCACCAGCAGGCAGCCTTGCGGCAGCGCCGCGATGAAGTCGGAGACCGCCGCGGCATCCTGCCAGGTGCCCATGGGATTGTCGGGGTTGGCCAGGTAGACCAGCGGCGCCGCTTCCGTCCTGACCGCGGCCAGGAGGGACGCAGGGTCCTCCCGGTCCTCGACGTAGGGCACCGCGACCAGCCGGCCGCCGAAACCGGCGACGTGGTAGTTGAAGGTCGGATAGGCGCCCAGCGAGGTGACCACCGGCGTCTCCGGGGTCACGGTCATGCGGACCACCAGGCCGAGCAGCTCGTCGATGCCGCCGCCGACGCAGATCTCCTCCATCGCCACGCCGTGCTTGGCGGCCAGGGCCTGGCGCAGCTCGAAGCTCTCCGGATCGCCGTACCAGGAGACCCGCCCGACCGCCTCGCGCATGGCCGCGGCCGCCTTGGGCGAGACCCCGAAGGCGCTCTCGTTGGCGCCGATCCTGGCCTTGAAGGTCCGGCCGCGCCGCCGCTCGATGGCCTCGGGGCCGACGAAGGGCACCGTCGCCGGCAGGCCCTGCACCAGCGCGGTAAAGGGGATGCTCTGGTCGGTCATGTGATGGTTCCCGCTTTGAAGTCGCGGCCAGAGAATAGGCGGCGCCTCCCCGGCTTCCAAGTTTGCGAATGGATTCGGCAGCCTTACACCGAAGGTGGTATATAATTTTATATAAAACCTGGCGAGGGCAGGCCCCTGGACAGTCCCGTCACGATCCGAAAGGAGACAGGCTATGAGCGAAGCGAAGGACAATCTCGCGCTGGTCAAGGAAACCTATCGTCGCTGGAACGACGAGAAGGGGACCGCCTTCGACTTCTGGATGAACCTTCTCGACGAGGATGTCGACTTCCGCTCCCTGGGCGCCGGTGCCGTGGGCCTGGAGTTCACCGAGGATCGCCGGAACAAGGACAGCGTCCGCGCCTACTTCGAGGGCCTCGCCGCGGACTGGGAGATGCTGCACTACACCCCGAAGGACTACATCAGCGAGGGCGACCGCGTCGTGATGCTGGGGGCCTGCGGCTGGCGGCACCGGCACAGCGGCAAGGAGATCGAGACCCCCAAGGCCGATTTCTTCCGTTTCCGGGACGGCAAGGTGGTGGAGTTCTACGAGTTCTTCGACACCGCCGCCGCCATGGCCGCCACGAAATAGGGCCCCGCGGCAAGCCTCCGCGCCCGCGGGCTCGGGCCGCCGGCGCGCGGGCCCCTCTACTTGGCGGCCAGGCAGTGGGCGAAGAGCCTCTCGCGCGGCGCGCCCGGAGCGGACCCCTTCAGCTGGCTCTGAAAGGCCTGCTCCTCCGCGCCCGGGCCGGGGCGGGAAGAGAAGCGGGGAATCAGCCCGGGGAGGGAGCCCTGGCCGCTCCCGGTCGCATAGGCGAAGCAATCGTCGATGGCCGAACGTTCCTGCGGCGTCTCCGCCCGCTCCCCCGCCGGCTCGATCTTCTCGGCGGCGGAGGGCATAAGGGCGGGCGCGGGAAGCGCGAGGTCCAGGGCGTTCGGCGTCGCCGCCGTGGCGGGGGACAGGCCGGCCCCGGCAAGCAGCGCTGCGGCGAAGGTGGCGGTCAGCAACGGCTTGATCGTCATGGGTCTGCTCCTCAAGGGCGCCCCGCAGCGGGGCTGGGGTCAGCCCTGCCGCCGACGGGGAACGGCGGCAGGGCTGCGATCGCGGCCGGCAGGGGAGCAAAAAAGCTCGAAACCAGGCCATGTCCTCCCATCTGGCCCGCCCAGGCGGAAAGGCCAGTCACATCTGGACACATCGGCTTCGCGTTCTCGTGAGCGCTGGCTGCGGCCGGCTGTCGTCGTGCCGGCCACGCGGCGAGGTGACAGAAGCCACGCGCCCGCAGCCCTCACAAAAACAGTCGAACTCCAACAGGTTTCCGCCGCCGATCACCGCTACTTGAGCGCCCCGCTGCCGCCGCCTGCCGGCCTTGCTCGGAGCTCCGAGCCGCTACGGACCGGCGGACCCACGGCAGTGCCAAGACCAAGATCATCGAATCGAAAGGAGAAATCCGTGTTGCATCGCTATCTCTTGCCGCTCGGCCTCGCGTGCGCCCTTCTCGGCGCGAACCTGCCAGCCGCGACCGCCGCCGACGACGGCGTCCGAAAGGGGCGCTTCGTCAAGGAGAGCGTGGGGGTCGCCTCCGTCGGCGCCTTTCCGGCCCTGCCGGACGGCTCCCTGCCCGAGGTCGACGGGACCTCGGTCCTGGTCAGGACCAGGACCGGCGTCGGCTTCACCTTCGACACCACGGCCCTCCTGCCCGACGCCCCCTACACCGCCTGGTGGGTCGTCTTCAACCGGCCGCGCGCCTGCTACACGCCCTATGCCTGCGGTTCCGACGATCTCGGCAACGCCGCGGCCGAGGTCGGCGTGTTCTTCGCCGCGGGCCGCATGACCGACGCCCACGGGCAGGCGAGCTTCGCGGCCCAGGTCGACTACGGCGAGCTGCCGCAGGGCGAGGACCAGGTGCCGAACCCGGCGCGCGCCAATCCGGTTCGGCCTGGGGCTGAGATCCACATCGTGCTGCGCGACCATGGGCCGGCGCTCGACGACCCCGAGGCGATGGAGGCGCAGCTCACCCAGTTCAACGGCGGCTGCCCGCCCAACGCCTGCGCCAACGTGCAGGCCTCGGTCCACCGCAGCCCGAAGGTCCGCTTCTGGTAGGACCGCGCGGCGGGCGCGGGAAGCTCTCTCCGGCGTGGGCTTCCCGCCCCTCCCGGCCCCGATCCGACGGTCTTCAGGAAAACCGTCTGATTCCTTCAGGACTCCCGCCGCGGCGGCCTTTAGAGGAGCGGTCCGGCAGGCCGTTCCGGGCCTTCGCCCCGAACGCGGGCGCGAGCGGTCCAGCAACATGGGGGAAGGGAACGGCCTGCCGCTTCGAACCCAAACAGGTTCCACCTCTTTTTCTGGAGCGAGGCATGACTCTGCAGATCAATGACACGGCCCCGGACTTCGCGGCGGAGACCACGCAAGGGCCGATTTCCTTTCACGACTGGATCGGCGAGGGATGGTGCGTCCTCTTCTCGCACCCCAAGGACTTCACCCCGGTCTGCACGACCGAGCTGGGCTACATGGCGAAGCTGAAGCCCGAGTTCGACAAGCGGAACTGCAAGATCCTGGGGCTCAGCGTCGATCCGGTCGCCGACCACGAACGCTGGGCGCTGGACATCGAGGAGACGACCGGGGCGGCGCCCAACTATCCCCTGATCGGCGACACCGAGCTGCGGGTCGCCAAGCTCTACGGCATGCTGCCGGCCGCGACCGCCGGCGGCGCGACCGGCCGCACGGCGGCGGACAACGCGACGGTCCGCTCGGTCTTCATCATCGGTCCGGATCGGCAGATCAAGCTGATCCTGACCTACCCGATGAGCACCGGGCGCAACTTCGACGAGATCCTGCGCGTCCTGGACTCCCTGCAGCTCACCGCCCGGCACAAGGTCGCCACGCCGGTGAACTGGCGCGCCGGCGAGGACGTCATCATCGTTCCCGCCGTCGGCGACGAGGAGGCGAAGCAGCGCTTCCCCGAGGGCTGGACCGCGCCCAAGCCCTACCTGCGGATCGTTCCGCAACCGGCCTAGGCCACCGCCAAGACAACGGGAAAGCAAGACCACAGGAAAGAAAGACAGACAGACGATGAAACCCCAAGCTCTCTTGCCGGCCCTGGCCGGCCTGCTCCTGGTCCTGACGGCGGCAAGCCCCGCCTGGGCCGAGGACTACGCCAATCCGCAGCTCCTGGTGGAGACCGAGGAGCTGGCGGCCTGGCTCGACGACCCCACCGGGCCCGCCGATCCCGACCTGCGGATCCTGGACGTCCGGCCGAAGGCGGCCTACGACGCCGGGCACATCCCGCAGGCCCTGCACCTCTCCGCGGACGCGGTGATCGATCCCCAAAGCCATGTCGACGGCACCCTGCTGCCGGACGAGGAACTGGCCGCCAAGCTCGGGGCGCTCGGCATCGACCGGAGCTCGAAGGTCGTCCTCTACGACGACAGGGGCGGGTTCCACGCCGCCCGGCTGTTCTGGATGCTGGAGTACTTCGGGCATCGCAGGGCGGCGATTCTCAAC
>JANQGU010000253.1 GCA_028282935.1 Kiloniellales bacterium | reverse complement strand
CGCCGACATGGTGCGCGCCCAACTCCTGCTGCTCGACAGCCTGGCCATCGAGAAGGTCTTCTGCGTCATGGGCGGCTCGATGGGCGGCATGCAGGTCCTGGAGTTCGCCTCGCGCCGCCCATGACGCAGAAGACCTTCTCGATGCCCAGGCTGTCGAGCAGCAGGAGTTGGGCGCGCACCATGTCGGCGACGGTGATCACCGGGAAGCCGAGGCCCCAGGGCTTGCCGGTCTCGGGGTTGATCTCCTTCGGGCCGACCGTGCCCATGCAGCCGCCGATCACGTTGGCGCAGATCACGAAGTAGCGCTCGGTGTCGAGCGGCCGGCCCGGGCCGACCACGTGGTGCCACCAGCCGTCCTTGCGGGTCACCGGGTTCAGCCCGGCCAGGTACTGGTCGCCGGTCAGGGCGTGGCAGACCAGGATGGCGTTGCTGCGCTCGGCGTTGAGCCGGCCGTAGGTCTGGTAGGCCATGGTGAAGGGCCCGAGCTCGACGCCGCAGTCCAGGCGCAGCGGCCGCGCGCGGCCCAGCTCGGCGAAGGGGCCGGGCAGCGTCTGGCTCTGCGGGGCGAGGCTCGTGGTCTGGCTCATGGCCGGCGACGGTACTGATTGTGGCCGGGCCTGTCGAGAAAGCCGGAGGCCCCGGGCCGGGGCCGGCTTGTCCTTGGCAGACCGAGGTTTTCTTTGATTTTGGCCAGGCTCGGGACTATCTCTAGGCGCCCTTTTCCGCCGCCACCGGTCTCCCCCATGCCCGCCCGACGACCCTCGCTCGACGACTTGCGCCGGGACATCGACGAGATCGACGACGCGATCCACGATCTCCTGATGAAGCGCGCCGAGATCGGCCGGCGGGTCCGCGAGGCCAAGGGCGCCGGCGGCCCGATCTTCCGGCCCGGGCGCGAGGCGCGGATCCTGCGCCGCCTGCTCGAGCGCCACGACGGGCCCTTTCCCGCCCGCGTGGTCATGCGCATCTGGCGCGAGATCGTCTCGGCCTTCGCTGTCATGCAGGGGCCCTTCTCGGTCGCCGTCTACAGCCCGGAGGAGGGTGTCGATCTCGCCGGTCTGGCGCGCGAGCACTTCGGCTCGGCCAGCCCGCTGCGCGGCTTCGCCGCCGACTCCTCCGTGCTGCGCGCGGTCAGCGAGGGCGAGGCGACGCTCGGCGTCCTGCCGCTGCCGGCCCGCGGCGAAAGCGATTGCTGGTGGCGCTCGCTCGCTCGCGACGACAAGGCGCGCCCGAGGATCGTGGCGCGCCTTCCTTTTGTCGGCCCGGCGCGCGACGGCGGCGGTCCCGAGGCCCTGGTGGTCGGCCTCATGGCGCCGGAGCCGAGCGGCGACGACCTCGGCTACCTGATCGTCGAGACCCGGGAGCCGCTGTCGCGCGGCCGGCTCCGGGAGTTGCTCGAATCGGCCGGCTTCGAGATCCTCGACAGCTCGGTCAGCAGCGAAAGCGAGGCGACGCGGCTGCATCTGATCGAGGTCGCCGGCTATCTGTCGGAGGACGATCCGCGGCTGTCCCGCGTCACGGGGCCCGGACAGGGCGGCAGGCAGGACGACGCGCAGGAGGGACCGATCGCTCGGATCTGGACGGCGGGCGGCTACGCCCGGCCCCTGGCCGCCACGCGCTTCGCCGACGACGAGGCGAAGGCCGAGGACTCGCCATGAGCCTGACTCCCAGACCCGGCGTGCTCGACGTCGAGCCCTATGTCGGCGGCGAGGCGGCGATCGCCGGCCGCAACCGGGTGATCCGCCTGGCCTCGAACGAGAACCCGCTGGGGGCGAGCGCCCACGCCAGGGCCGCCTACGAGGCCGCGGCGCAGGAGCTGCACCGCTATCCGGACGGCGCCTCGGCCGAGCTGCGCCGGGCGCTGGGCGCGCTCCACGACCTGGACCCGGCGCGCATCGTCTGTGGCGCCGGCTCCGACGAGCTGATCGGCCTGCTGGTCCGCGCCTACGCCGGCCCGGGCGACGAGGTGCTGTACAGCGCCCACGGCTTCCTGATGTACAACATCGCGGCCAAGACCGCCGGGGCGACCCCGGTCACGGCGCGCGAGGCGAACCTGACCGCCGACGTCGACGCCCTGCTGGCCAAGGTGAGCGATCGGACCCGGCTGCTGTTCCTGGCCAATCCGAACAACCCCACGGGGACCTACCTGCCCGCCGAGGAGCTGCGGCGCCTGCACGCCGCGCTGCCGCCCGAGGTCCTGCTGGTGATCGACGCCGCCTATGCCGAGTACGTCACCGCGCCGGACTACGAGGACGGTCGGGCCCTGGTCGCGGCCCGGGACAACGTCGTGATGACCCGCACCTTCTCCAAGATCTACGGCCTGGCGGCGCTGCGCCTGGGCTGGGCCTACTGCCCGCCGGCGGTGGCCGAGGTCTTGAACCGGGTCCGCGCGCCCTTCAACGTCACCCGGACCGCGCAGGTCGCCGGCCTGGCGGCGGTCGCGGACCAGGACCACGTCGCCCGCTCGCGCGACCACAACGAGACCTGGCGGGCCTGGCTGATGGAGAACCTGCGCGGCCTGGGCGTCGAGGTCACGCCCAGCCTGGGCAACTTCCTGCTGATCCAGTTCACCGACGTGCCGGGCCGGACCGCGCCCGACGCCCTGGCGGCGCTGAAGGAGGAGGGCGTCCTGCTGCGCGGCATGGCGGCCTACGGCCTGCCGGACTGCCTGCGCATGACCGTCGGGACCGAGGCCGAGAACCGCGCCGCGGTCGAGGCCCTGCGGCGCTTCCTGGCATGACCGCCGCGACCCCAGGGCCCGCGCCGGAGGCCCCGCTCTTCGACAAGGTCGCCCTGGTCGGGGTCGGCCTGATCGGCTCCTCCCTGGCCCACGTCCTGCGCCGCAAGGGGCTGGCGCGGCGGATCGCCGGCTGCGCCCAGAGCCAGGCCAGCCGCGACAAGATCCTAGAGCTGGGCCTGGCCGACAGCGCCCACGCCGAGGCCGGCGCGGCGGTCGAGGACGCCGACCTGGTGGTCGTCTGCACCCCGATCGGCACCTACGCCGGGATCGGCGAGGCCATGGCGCCGCGCCTGAAGCGGGGCGCCATCGTCACCGACGTCGGCTCGGTCAAGCAGGCGGTGATCCGCGACCTCGGCCCGCTGCTGCCCGAGGGCGTGCACTTCGTGCCGGGCCATCCCATCGCCGGCACCGAGCTCTCGGGACCGGAGGCCGGCTTTGCCGAGCTCTTCGAGCGCCGCTGGTGCGTGCTCACACCGCCGCCCGGGACCGACGAGCAGGCGGTCGAGCGGGTCGCCGCCCTGTGGCGCGCCTGCGGCAGCGACGTCGAGATCATGGAGGCCGGCCATCACGACAAGGTGCTGGCCATGACCTCGCACCTGCCGCACATCATCGCCTACACCATCGTCGGCACGGCGACCGACCTGGAGACCAGCACCCAGGCCGAGGTGGTCAAGTTCTCGGCCGGCGGCTTCCGCGACTTCACCCGGATCGCCGGTTCCAACCCGATCATGTGGCGCGACATCTTCCTCAACAACCGCGAGGCGGTGCTGGAGATCCTGCAGCGCTTCTCCGAGGACCTGACCGCCCTGCAGCGGGCGATCCGCTGGGGCGAGGGCGAGACCCTGGAAAGCCTGTTCCGCCGGACCCGGGAGATCCGCGACGAGGTGGTCGAGGCGCACCAAGCCGGCAGCTTCGATCCTAGAGAACCGGACGCAGCCGAAACAGCGCCACCGGCCCCAGGTAAAACAACCCATCCTTCAGACTGACCGGCAGCTCGACGACCGGCGGGCCGCCGTCCTCGGCGTTGCGCGAGAGGGCGAAGATCGCCAGCTTGAGGGCGCCGGCGGCGCGCTCGGCGATCATCTTGCGCTCCGCCAGGTGCTCGACCAGGTCGGAGCCGCCGCGCAGGTTGGAGGTCAGCTCCCCGGTCGGCCGCAGCTCCTTGTCGAGGGCGAGCTGGCCCTCGGCCTCGAGCTGCAGCGGTCCCCAGCGCAGCTTCAGGCGGTAGATGTCCAGCAGGCCGCCGGCGTCGCGCCAGAGGGCCAGCGAGCGCCGGCTGGCCTCCGCCGGCAGCGGCCCCTCGACCCGGCCCTCGACCAGGAAGAGCTCGACCCGGGGGCCCAGCGGCAGCTCGAGCCCGGGCGGCAGGTCGACGCCCAGGGCGGTGACCAGGAGATCGCCGGGCGGCGCGCCCGCCGGCCCCGGGCTTGCCGGATCCGGGCCGCCCTGGTCCCGGTAGGTGAGGTCCAGGCGGTCGATGTGGACCGGGCCGGGCAGGGGCCCCTCGGCGTCGACGTCGGTCAGGGCGGCGTCGGCCTGGCGCAGGCGGCCGTCCAGGGCCAGCTCGGCGCGGCCGGCGGCCGCGGCGGCATCGAGCTGCAGAGACAGACGGCCGTTCGGCGGTCCCCATTCGACGACGTGCCGTCCGGGCGCCTGGAGGGCCAGGCTCAAGGGGTTCCAGATCGTCGCGCCGCCGGTCAGGGCCGGACCGCGCCAGAGCCAGCCCTTGGGCGACTCGACGCCGGGCTCCGGGATCCGGACGTCGAGGCCGAGGGGAAAGCCGGCCAGCTCGGGCTCGGCGTAGCGCAGCGCGTAGCCCTCGTCCCGCCGGTCCTGGACCCAGGCCTCGAAGCTGTGCCGCAGCACGGCGCCCGAGAGGAACCAAGCCGTCGGCAGTCCGAGCAGCGGCAGCAGCAGGAAGAACAGAAGGGTGATCTTGGCGAAGCGTGGCATGACGAAGATGTAGTGCCTCCGCCGCCGCTTGTCGCGCCTGGCGTTCGTCCCGCTTGCCGTTTGTCGGGGCGGCAATATGATCGCTTTGTGTCCGGGTCCGGCGATGTGCCGCTAGGGCCCCTCACCCTCCCACAGCGCTGCCGCGCTGCGGGCCCCTCCCTCTCCCCCGGGGAGAGGGATGTGGAGGCTTGGCGAGGCGGAAGCCGAGCCCTAGCCGGAGCTGGGTGAGGGGAAATCCCCTCGGTCGGCCAGGGCCCGGAAACAAGAACAGGGAGCAGGCGGCGGATGACCGCGCCGGAGGGCAGAAGCAAAGGGCATCTCGCGCCACGCGAGCTGGTCGTGGTCGAGCGGCCGCGGATGACGCCGCCGGAGAGCGGCGACTTCTGGGTCTTCGGCTACGGCTCCCTGATGTGGCATCCGGGCTTCCCGCACCTGGAGGTGCGGCGGGCGCGCCTGCACGGCTTCCACCGCCGCTTCTGCGTCTATTCCCTGCGCTACCGCGGCACGCCGGAGCGCCCGGGGCTGGTGCTCGGCCTCGACCGGGGCGGCTCCTGCAACGGCCTGGCCTACCGGGTGCCGGCGGCCGAGGGCGAGGCGGTGATGGACTACCTCTACGAGCGCGAGATGGTCACCGGGGTCTACACCCCGCGCTGGCTCAGCCTGGAGACCGAGGCCGGCGCGGTCGAGGCCGCGACCTTCGTGGTCGACCCCGCCCATCCCCAGTACACCGGGCGGCTCGGGGTCGAGGAGACCGCCGACCTGATCGTCCAGGGCTTCGGCGAGCGCGGCCCCTGCGGCGAGTACCTGGAGAACACGGTCCGCCACCTGGAGGCCCTGGGCATCCACCCCGGCTCGCTGCTGCGCCTGCTGCGCGTCGTCAAGGCGCGCTGCAGCGATCCGAAGGGATGACGCCTTCTTGTCCCTGAGCCTCGAACGCGCGGCACGGCTGGGCTGGGCCAGGGCTGCAGGGTTTGGCGCGGAGCAGATTCGCTACGCTCCTCCTCCCATCAAGGAAGAGGGGGCTCGCTGCGACCTCGCCGCCGGAGCCACCTTCGGCCTCGTCACCGGCAACCCTATGCCCGGCAACACGTTCGCGGCAGCGCGGGAGCACCAAGTCGGACAGCCGTCGGTCGGGTCCGGACAGGACGGACGGACGAAGCCCCGGAGCTTCAGTCACCCGTCCCCGGCGGGCCGACGCGGGGGCGGGTGACGTAGTCGCGCAGCGCCTCGAGGTCGACCAGGAAGTAGAAGGCGAGCAGGAAGATCACGGCCGCCAGGGGCCAGATGTACCAGGGATGGCGGACCGGGTTGCGCTCGCCGCAGACCTGGCAGAGGTCGTCGTCGATGCCGAGGGGCGAGCCGCATCTACGGCATTTGCGTTCGGCCATGGCCTCCGCCCCCTGCCCGTCTAGAGGCAGCGGGAGTAGCCGCAGGAGGTGCAGAAGTCGCAGCCCTCCTGGTGGACCAGCGCCGCCGCGCCGCACTTCGGGCACTGCCGGAAGGGCCGGGCGCCCCCGCCCGTGCCATCTCCCCCGGGGCCGAGGTTGACCACCTCCGGCTCGGCCCGGCGGGCCAGGCGCGGCGCGTCCTCCTCGCTCAGGAAGCCGATGTCGATCATGTGCCGCTCGATCACCGCGCCGATCGCCGCCAGCAGCGAGGGCACGTAGCGGCCCTCCAGCCAGGCGCCGCCGCGCGGGTCGAAGACCGCCTTCAGCTCCTCGACCACGAAGGAGACGTCGCCGCCGCGCCGGAAGACCGCGCTGATCATCCGGGTCAGGGCCAGGGTCCAGGCGTAGTGCTCCATGTTCTTGGAGTTGATGAAGATCTCGAAAGGCCGCCGGCGGCCCTCCTGGACCACGTCGTTGAGGGTCACGTAGATCGCGTGCTCGCTCTCCGGCCAGCGCAGCTTGTAGGTCCGCCCGGGCAGGGCCTCGGGGCGGTCCAGGGGCTGGGTCATGTAGACCACGCCGGCGGCGGTCTCGGCCTCCGGCGGCGCCTCGGGCGCCGTCTCGGCAGGTGCAGGGGCCTGCTCATCCGTGGACTCGGGGGCTTCCGGTTTGGTCTCCAGCACGGCGCCGGTGACGACGTTGGGCCGGTAGGTCGTGCAGCCCTTGCAGCCCAGGTCGTAGGCCTGGGCGTAGACGTCCTTGAAGGCCTCGAAGGGCATGTCCTCGGGCACGTTGATGGTCTTGGACACCGAGGCGTCGACGTAGTCCTGGACCGCGGCCTGCATCACCACGTGGGCCGGCGCCTCCAGGCCCTGGGCGTCGACGAAGGCCTCGGTCAGGGCGCCGCCCTCGCCATGGATCTGGCGGTACAGCCGGTAGGCGTAGTCGACCACCTCCTCGCGCTGGCGGCTGCCGTCGGGCATCAGGACGTTGCGGGTGTAGTCGAAGCTGTAGACCGGCTCCAGGCCCGAGGAGACGTTGTTGGCCAGCAGCGAGATCGTCCCGGTCGGCGCCACCGAGGTGACCAGGCCGTTGCGCAGGCCCTTCTCGGCGATGGCCGCCTTGATGTCCTTGTCCAGGGCCTTGACCGACTCGCCGGCCAGGAAGGGCTCCGCATCGAAGAGCGGGAAGGCGCCCTTCTCCGCCGCCAGCCCGGCCGAGGCCAGGTAGGCGCTGCGCCGCAGGGCGGCCATCCAGCGCCGGGTCAGCTCCACCGCCTCGGCGCTGCCGTAGCGCTGCCCGCACATGATGAGGGCATCGGCCAGGCCGGTGATGCCCAGGCCGATGCGCCGCTTGGCCTGGGCCTCCTGGCGCTGCGCCTCCAGCGGGAAGCGCGAGACCTCGATGGCGTTGTCCAGCATGCGGACCGCGAGCGGCACCAGGGCCTCGAGCCGCTCGAGGTCGAGGCGGGCCTTCTTGCCGAAGGGGTCCTTGATCAGCGCCGCCAGGTTGATCGAGCCCAAGAGGCAGGCGCCGTAGGGCGGCAGCGGCTGTTCGCCGCAGTTGTGGACGTAGAAGCCGTTGGCGTCGAAGGCGTTGCGGCCGGGGATCGCGACGTCGTAGACCTGCGCCCGGCCGGCGGGCCGCAGCGCGGCGACCCGGGCCAGGAAGCGCTCCCGGTTCGGGCGGCGGCGATAGGCGGCGAGGCTGGCGGCGAGCCTTCGCTGCTTGTCGCGGTCGGCGAAGCCGACCCTCTCGGCGAAGCGGAAGAGGTTCGCCCGGGCGATGACCAGCTCGTGGTCGGCCGCGCAATCGTAGGGCGCGCGGCCGCCCTTGCCGTCCGGCAGCAGGCGCGGGCCGGCGGGGCGCCGCTCCGCGTAGATGGTCGCGGCGATGCCGAGGCGCAGGAGCATGCGCTGGACCGCCTGCAGCACGTCCAGGCGGCTCTGCGCGAGCCGAAGGCTGACGCCCTTCTCCTGGCTTCCCTGCACCGAGCCGTCGGCGTCGAAGAGGCCGCGCAGGAATCCGCGGTAGAAGTCGCTGGAGCAGCGCTCGAGCGCGGGGGTGATCGCCTTGCCGCCCGGCCGCATGCCGAGCTCGGCGGCCAGGGCCTTGACGGCGCCGAGGCTGAGCCGCCGCTCGCCCCGGCCGGGCACCTCGATCCAGCCGGCGAAGTCGGCACGCTGGGGCAGGGAGCGGGCCGCGGCCAAGGCCTGATCCATGACGCCGGCCACGCCGGGCCGCGCGAAGCTGCCGTCCGCGGTCACCGCGCCGGGCCAGACCGAGATCACCGCCTTGTCCGACTTCAGGGTGCCGTCGCCCAGCAGCAGGCCGATCAGATAGCCCTCCGCCTCGCCGTAGCGGCCGGGCCAGCGCCAGCCCGCGCCGTGGTCGTGGAGCTGGACCCGGTCCCCGGCCCGGAGGTCGCCGGCCTTGACCCATTCCGTCTCGACCCGCCAGCGGGTCGCCCGGCGGACCCGTCGCAGGGGATGGTCGGCGGTCAGGCGCAGCTCGTGGCCCTCTTCCGTGCTCAGGCGCAGGACCGGCTTCTCGCCGCTCCGGAAGAAGCCCCGGGCGTCGGAGGCCTGCGGCCGGCCGTCGATCATCGCCTCGAAGGGCCGGCCGAGGAGCAGCTCGACCTGGCGCGGGCCCTCGCGGGTCGCGACCCAGGTGTCGCCGGTGACGCAGGGATTGGTCGCCTGGATCTCCTCGCAGTACCAGAGGTTGTTGCGGCGGTTGATGCGGTCGATGAAGATCACGCCCGGCTCGGCGTAGGCGTAGGTCGCGCGCATGACCTTGTCCCAGAGGTCGCGGGCCTGGACGACCTTGTAGGTCGTGCCGCCGAAGGCCAGCTCCCAGGGGGCGTCCTGGCGCAGGGCCTCCATGAAGGCGTCGGTGACCAGGATCGAGAGGTTGAACATGCGCAGCCGGCCCGGCTCGGCCTTGGCCTCGATGAAGGCCTCGATGTCGGGGTGGTCGCAGCGCAGGGTGCCCATCATGGCGCCGCGCCGGTAGCCGGCGCTCATGATCGTCCGGCACATGGCGTCCCAGACGTCCATGAAGCTGAGCGGGCCCGAGGCGTCGGCGCCGACGCCGCGCACCGGCGCGCCCTTGGGCCGCAGCGTCGAGAAGTCGTAGCCGATGCCGCCGCCCTGCTGCAGGGTCAGCGCCGCTTCCTTCAGGTGCTGGAAGATGCCCGCCATGTCGTCGGGGATCGTGCCCATGACGAAGCAGTTGAACAGCGTGACCCGCCGCCGCGTGCCGGCGCCGGCGAGGATGCGGCCGGCCGGGATCACCTTGAAGTCGG
>JANQGU010000205.1 GCA_028282935.1 Kiloniellales bacterium | reverse complement strand
CTTCGCTCGACAAGCTGCGAAGGCTGGTGCCGCGGAGTGGAATTGAACCACCGACCCCACCCTTACCAAGGGTGTGCTCTACCCCTGAGCTACCGCGGCACGCTGAAAGGCAGGTGAATGCGCGGGAAGATGCCACCGGGGGCGTGCAAAGGCAAGGGGGGACGGCGCCTGGTGTCGGCGGCGCGTCCGGGGCCTGGCGGGCCTCCTCCGTTGTCGCCGCTGCCATGGATCACCGGGTCGAGCCCGGTGATGACAGGGGAGGTGGTGGATCGGTGGAGGGCTAGGCACCCAAGAGGGCCTGGAGCTTTCGGCTGGCCTTCTCGCGGGACAGGTCGCGGGGGCTGCGGCCCTGGGCGTCGGGCCGGCTCGAGTCGGCGCCGGCGGCCAGGAGGGCCTCGACGACTTCGGCCGGGTAGCGGCGGGCGGCGGCCAGGTGCAGGGGCGCGCGGCCCTTGGTGTCGGCAGCGTTGGGATCGGCGCCGGCGGCCAGGAGCTGGGCCATGATCTCGAAGCGGCGCAGCCGGACCGCGTAGAGCAGCGGCGTCTCGTCGTCGAAGGCCAGCTCCAGGGGCGGATCCTGCGCCAGCAGCAGGGCGCAGAGCTCCGCGTCGGCGTTCCAGACCACGGTCCAGAGGCAGTGGTCGGGGGGCAGGCCGCGGTCCAGCAGATAGGCGGCGAGCGGCCGGTTGCGGCCGTGCCCCACCGCGTACCAAAGGGCATTGGCCGGGAAGATCTCGTCGCCGTCGCGGATCTCCTGAACCGCCTGGAGGTCGGCGCCGGCGGCCCGCAGGACCTCCATCGCGGCGATGGCCGCCTCGGGCGGCCGGGACAGGGCCTCGGCCTTGCTGCGCGCCACCAGGTGGACGGCGGCCCGGCCTTGCCGGTCGCGGAGGCTCGCCAGGTCGGGCCGTCGGGCGAGTCCGGCGTCCAGGGCCGCCAGGTCCCAGGCCGCCGCGGCGGCGAAGAAGTCCTTCTTGTTCAAGCTCCGGCCTTTGGACTCGTCTCTACCCTTGCCGGCGACCCCATGGCGCCGGCGGCTCGATGGATGCCGCAGGCTTTGACCTGGCAAAGGCCCCGGGATCAAGTCCGGGCATGACAAGGCAGAGCAAGCGGGCGCTCGCCACGCCACACCACGAGGTCTTTTCTATACCGCAGCCCTCCGCCCCGACCCAAGCCTCCGCTACCTCAACGTGTACCGGCTCGGCTTCACCTCCCGTTAAGGTCTGTGATTTCTCTGGGCCGCGCCTTGACCTTGCCCCATTTCCCGCCCACTTTTGGCCCCGATGACGAAGCAGTATCCGCGGGACTCGGCCGCGGGCGGCCCGCGCCTCTCGGAACGGGGCCAGGCCGCGCAGGCGGACCGCAAGGCGCGTCAGGCCGAGGCCTTGAGACAGAATCTGAGGAAACGCAAAGAACAAGCGCGCGCTCGGGTGGCCGGGGCCGAAGGGCAGGACATCGGCCCAGCGGCCGGGCCGAGGGGCGAAAACGAAGAGACAGGGGCGGCCTGAGGGTCCGAGGCCCTCGAACACGGGGACTTTCGAGCCGTCAGGCTTTCGTCGAGCGGGGCTTTCGCCTAGAAGGCTCCTTTCCCGATCCCAACCCCAAGCCGATTCGGCCTCTTGCCCGGTGCCCCCGCGCGAAGCAAGCCCAGATAACAGCAAGCCCAGACAACAGCCAGGCCAGGCAGAGCTTTATGGATAAGATCAGAATTCGCGGCGGCCAGCCGCTCAAGGGCGAGATCGTGATCAGCGGCGCCAAGAACGCGGCGCTGCCGCTGATGGCAGCCAGCCTGCTCACCGAAGAGACCCTGCGGCTGACCAACCTGCCGGACCTCGCCGACATCTCCTTCATGGCGCACATCCTCTCGGAGCACGGCGTCGGCGTCTATATGAACGGCAATGCCCAGGGCAGCGGCTATTCAAACCGCCTGGTCGAGCTGACCGCCGGCCGGATCACCTCGACCCGGGCCTCCTACGAGCTGGTCCGCAAGATGCGCGCCAGCGTCCTGGTGCTGGGCCCGATGCTGGCCCGCGAGGGCCACGCCGAGGTCTCGCTGCCCGGCGGCTGCGCCATCGGCCAGCGTCCGGTCGACCTGCACCTCTCGGCCCTGGAGACCCTGGGCGCCGAGATCGAGCTGCTCGAGGGCTACATCGTCGCCAAGGCGCCCAAGGGGCTCAAGGGTGCCGAGGTCGTCTTCCCCAAGGTCTCCGTCGGCGCCACCGAGAACCTGCTGATGGCCGCCAGCCTGGCCCAGGGCACGACCCGCATCGTCAACGCCGCCATGGAGCCCGAGATCTCGGACCTGGCCGACTGCCTGAACAAGATGGGCGCGCGGATCACCGGCATCGGCAGCGGCACCCTGACGGTCGAGGGCGTGGCGCGCCTGCATGGCGCCGAGCACGCCGTGGTCGCCGACCGCATCGAGGCCGGCACCTTCGCCATGGCCGCGGCGATCACCGACGGCGAGCTCGACCTGCTGGGCGCCCGGGCCGAGCACCTCGGCGCCGTGATCGAGGTGCTGGAGGCCTCCGGCGTCACCGTGCGCGAGAGCAACCGCGGCCTGTCGGTCACGCGGGCCAACGGCCGGCTCTCGGGGGCCACGGTGGAGACCGCGCCCTTCCCGGGCTTCCCGACCGACCTGCAGGCCCAGCTCATGGCGCTGATGTCGACGGCGGAGGGCGCCTCCGACGTCACGGAGTCGATCTTCGAGAACCGCTTCATGCACGTCCCGGAGCTCTGCCGCATGGGCGCCCACATCGAGGTCAAGGGCTCCAAGGCCACGATCCACGGCTGCCCGCGCTTGAACGGCGCCGAGGTCATGGCGACCGACCTGCGCGCCAGCGTCAGCATGATTCTCGCCGGCCTCGTCGCGGAGGGTGAGACTTTGGTGAATCGAGTCTATCATCTCGACCGCGGCTACGAGCACGTGGAGCGCAAGCTGGCGGATTGCGGCGCGGATATCGAGCGCGTCAAGGAATGACCTGACCGCCGGGGGAGAGGGCGGAAGACATCATGACACGGCAAGGGCGGCTGAAACTCCGGGCCCGCGATCCCGAGGATCTGCGGGTTTTGTCTGCCTGCCTGCAGGACGCCCTGGTCCCGCTGGCCGACATCGCCTTCCTGAAGGCCGACCAGCGCTTCGTCCTGGTGGTCAATCGCTTCATGTGGGAAAGCGCGCCGGAGGCCGAGGCGCTCTCTGCCGAGGTCGCGGCCAAGGCCGAGGCCGTGAGCCCGGGCGCGGCCGAGGGCGATGCGCGCTTCGAGGACGCGGAGGCGGCGGCGCCGCCCTACCAGCGGGTCAACGCCGGGCTGACCTTCGACCGGGTGCGGGCGGTGCGCTTCCGCGGCTTCGACGCCCGCAAGCGCGACGAGATCCTCAACCTGCTCAACATCGAGACCGAGCCCGGCGCCGTGACCCTGAGCTTCTCCGGCGGCGGCGCGATCCGCCTCGAGGTGGCGGAGATCCTCTGCCACCTGGAAGACCTGGGCCAGCCCTGGCCGACCCACTGGCGCCCCCGCCACGAGGACGAAGCCGCCACCAGCGAGGCCGGCGAGGACTAGGCGGCGCGAACTAGTTCGGTGGTTGGATCCCCGTCGGTTTCCAAAAGATGTCATTGCCGGGCTTGACCCGGCAATCCATGGTGCCGACGGCGCGATGGATGCCTCGGGCTTTGCCCTGGCAAAGACCCTGGGATCAAGTCCGGGCATGACAGCAGGGGTGGGCCAAGCGCAGTCGCAGCTCGGAGCGAATCGGCCGCCGGCGCTAGGCCTCCGGGCCAGGTCAGGGCGGGTCGTTTCTGCCGTTTTTGTTAAGACTTACAATAGAAACAGCGCTTATTGTTGACAGACGACCGGTTTCATTGAAGTCTGAAAACGCGCAGATCGAGTTGCCAAGCAGCGGTCGGCGCTTTCGTCATCAACAGCAGAAAGGAGGTGATCCAATGTCTAGCGAGTTGGGTGCGATGTCCTGTTTCGGGTGTCTTTCGCCGGTCATTGAGCAGCCTCTTTGGACGGCCTAGGCGCTACGATCGCTCGATCACGGATCAGGATACCGACAACTCCGTGGAGAGCCGCCCGAAAGGGCGGCTCTTTCCTTTTGCGGACTCCTTGGGCTGCGGCCGTGCCGGCGGCGCGGTCGCCTTCTACCAGCTCCCGGTGTTCTCCATCGAGGCCCAGGGCTCCTGCGGCGGCAGGGAGTCGCCGGCCTGCAGCAGCTCGATCGAGATCCCGTCCGGGGAGCGGACGAAGGCCATGTGGCCGTCGCGCGGCGGGCGGTTGATGGTGACGCCGCCGTCCTGCAGGCGCTGGCAGGTCTCGTAGATGTTCTCGACCGCGTAGGCCAGGTGCCCGAAGTTGCGGCCGCCGGTGTAGTCCTCAGGGTCCCAGTTGTAGGTCAGCTCGACCAGCGGCGCCTTGCTCTCCTTGGCCTGATCGGCATCGTCGGGGGCGGCCAGGAACACCAGGGTGAAGCGGCCCTTCTCGCTGTCGTAGCGCCGGGTCTCCACCAGCCCCAGCTTGTTGCAGTAGAAGTCCAGCGAAGCCTCCAGGTCGGCGACCCGGACCATGGTGTGCAGGTATCTCATCGAAGCTCTCTCCTGTGTGACGCCGGCATTCTAGGCCCTGCGCCGCGACGCGCAAGGCGGCTGGAGGGTCCGGGCGCCGCCGCCCATTCCGGGCTTGTCGCCGCTCCGCCCGGCGGGCTAGAAATCCCGGAGATCTCCCCGGCTTGCGTGGAAAGGACCCCGGCCCATGGCCGCCAACGAAGGCATCGTCTTTGCCGTGCCCAAGGGCCGGATCCTGGCCGAGCTGAAGCCTCTGCTGGCCCGGGTCGGCATCGAGCCGGAGCCCGGCTTCGCCGACGAGGCCGACCGGCGGCTGCGCTATGCCACCAACCTGCCCGGGGTCGAGATCATCTCGGTGCGCTCCTTCGACGTCGCGACCTTCGTCGCCTTCGGCGCGGCCCAGCTCGGGGTCGCCGGCTCCGACGTCCTGATGGAGTTCGACTACCCGGAAATCTACGCCCCGGTCGACCTCAGGATCGGGCTCTGCCGGCTCGCGGTGGCGGAGCCGCGCGACATGGTCGCCAAGGACGACCCGGCGCGCTGGAGCCATATCCGCATCGCCACCAAGTACCCCGAGATCACCCGCAGCCACTTCGCCCGGCGCGGGGTCCAGGCCGAGTGCATCAAGCTCAACGGCGCCATGGAGCTGGCGCCGAGCCTCGGCCTCTGCCGGCGCATCGTCGACCTGGTCTCGACCGGCGCCACGCTGGAGGCCAACGGCCTGGTCGAGGTCGAGCGCATCGCCACCGTGACCTCGCGGCTGATCGTCAACCGCACCGCGCTCAAGACCCGCTCGGCGCAGGTCCATCCGCTGATCGAGCGCTTCCGGGAGGCGGCCCATGCCGCATAGGCTCGACAGCCGCGCCGCCAATTTCGAGGCAAGCTTCGCCCGCTTCCTCGGCGCCAAGCGCGAGAGCCAGACCGACGTCCCGGCCGTGGTCGCGGAGATCCTCGCCGCGGTGCGCGAGCGCGGCGACGCGGCGCTGCTCGAACTGACCGAGCGCTTCGACCGGGTCGCCCTGAGCGCCGACGAGCTCCGCATCCCGGCCGCG
>JANQGU010000138.1 GCA_028282935.1 Kiloniellales bacterium | reverse complement strand
CCCGGTGTCATTGCCCTGGGCGTCGATGTTGGGGCCGAAGAGGGTGCCGTAGCCGCCGCCGGGATCGATCGGCACCAGGGCCCGGTAGTTGTTGAAGATCGCCAGCGCCCGCAGTTCCGCCGCCGTCGGCGGGTCCGACAGCGCCGGCGGCGCGCCCGCGAGCCCCAGGCCCGAGGCGCCCAGGCCGGCGGTCAGCAGGTCGTCGGCGACGCCGTCGTACTGGGTGCAGACGACCTCGCCCTTGACGAAGCGCGGCGGCTTCGCCTCGGCGGTCTGGAGTGCAAAGGCCGCCACCATCGCGATGGCGGCGGCCGAGGTTGTCACTGCTTTCATGGACTCGTCCTCCCCGCGGTTGTCCGGCTCCCATCAAACACGCTTTCGTTGTGCCGCGCGAGGGGGCGACCCTGTGGAAAACGCTTGGGAGTTGCGGTGCAACTCGTCGGTGAGGATTCGCAGGCCCCAGGTCGTGCCTGCTCCGCCATCGTCAGCGGCATGGCCCCCGTCTCTCAACACCCTCCGCTGTCATGCCCGGACTTGATCCGGGCATCCATCGAGCAAGCGGCACCATGGATCACCGGATCAAGTCCGGTGATGACAGTGGAGAAGGTGGCCGCTTGATCAGGCAGTTGAACGCCCGTCCCGAAGCATCAAGCCGACAGCCGCAGGCCCGGTCCCAGGTGCTCCGGCGCCTTGTGGAACTTGCCGTCCTTCATGATCGCGACGATGCGCTTGTGGTCCTGGAGGATGCGCACGTCGGCCAGGGGATCGCCGTCGACCAGCAGCAGGTCGGCGAGGAAGCCCTCGCGGACCTGGCCGAGCTCCGAGCCCATCCCCATGATCTGGCCGCCGTACTTGGTCGCCGCCTGGATCGCCTCCATCGGCGTGAAGCCGACCATGTCGACGAAGTACTCAAGGTCCTTGGCGTTGGTGCCGTGGGGCGTCCAGGCGAAGCCGTAGTCGCCGCCGGTCAGCACCCGGATGCCGCGCTTGTGCATCTTCTGCATGGTCTCGACGGCGTGCTCCAGCTCGCGCTCGTAGGCGATGGTGATCGGCGAGCCCGGCTTGATGCCGTAGTCGCCGGCGTTGCGCGCCGTGTTGATCAGCCAGGCCAGGCCCGGGGCGACGAAGTGCTTGTCCTTGCTCGCCTCCAGCAGATCCAGCGTCTCCTCGTCCGAGAAGGAGGCGTGGTAGATGATCTCGATCCCGAACTCGACGCACTTCCGGATCGATTCCTTGGAGCGCGCGTGGGCGGCGACCCGGCGGTGGCGGCGCTTGGCCTCGTTCACCGCCATGGCGATCTCCTCGTCGGAGAACTGGTTCTCCTCCGCCCCCATGCCGGTGATCTCCTCGCCCGAGAGGTTGATCTTGATCGTGTCCACCCCCCACTTCATGAGCTGGCGGACCTTGAGGCGGACGTCCTCCGGCCCCGAGACCACGATCCCCAGGTTCAGGCCCTCGTGGGGGATGTGCGGCAGGGTGGCATCGCCCAGGCCGCCGACCGCCGTGATCTCCGGCCCGGCCGCGGTATAGCGCGGGCCCGGCACCTTGCCGGCGTTGATCGCGTCGCGGATCACCACGTCCAGCCGCGGCTTGGCCGCCGCCGCGCCGTAGCCCGCGGTGAAGCCGGAATCGATCAGGAGCCGCGCCATCTCCACGCAATTGATGACGTGCTCCTCCAGCGGCATCATCTGGATCGGGTCGATGCCCGGCGCGT
The DNA here is from genome assembly GCA_028282935.1 of Kiloniellales bacterium. Classification (GTDB taxonomy): domain Bacteria; phylum Pseudomonadota; class Alphaproteobacteria; order Kiloniellales; family JAKSBE01; genus JAKSBE01. Next base: position 28,406 of record JANQGU010000138.1, on the reverse strand, counting down.
TGTTCCAGCTCAGGTGCAGATGGGCGTCGATCAGGCCCGGCATCAGGGTCATGCCGCGGCCGTCGATCCGCTGGCTGCCGCTGCCGCCCCAGGCGTAGCCGTTGCCGGCGCGGCTGACCGACGTGATGCGGTTGCCGGCGACCGTGACCTCGCCGGGGTAGGGCGCCTCGCCGCCGGCGTCGAGAATCCGGACGTTGCTGAAGACGATCTCGGACTCGCCGCTGCCGGAGGGACGGCTTCCGCCCCAGCCGCCGAAGGTGCTGTCTTCCGCCATGGGTCTCTCCTCCCTTTTCGATGCCGTCAGAGCGCGGTCGCCTCGACCTGCGCCCGCAGCTTTTCGGCGGCGCGCTGCGGCGCCTCCACCATCATCCAGTGGCCCACTCCCGGCAGGATTTCCAGGTCCGCGCCGGCGATGCGGTCCTTCAGGCGCCGCGCCATCTCGACCGGCGCGACCGGGTCGGCCTCTCCGGCGACCAGCAGCGTGGGGCAGCGGATCGCCGCGTGCGCCGCGGCCGTCGCCGCGCTCAGCGCCTCGCAGTGGGCAGCATAGCCCGACGGGTCCTGCTGCAGCAGGCTTTCGCGCACGAAGGCCGCGGTCACCGGGTTCGCGGCCCGGGACTCGGCCGAGACGCTGCCGGTCGAGATCGCCTCGGCGATCGCCGCCATGCCCGCGGAGCGGGCCGCGGCGGCCCGCTCCTTGAGGGCCTGCCGGGCGGCGGCCGGCGGCTCCAGGATCGCGCCGAAGAGGGTCAGGCTGCCGACCAGCGCCGGCGTCTCGGCCGCCAGGTACTGGCAGATCAGCGTGCCCATGGAATGGCCGACGAAGTGCGCCCGCGTGACGCCGGCGGCCCGCAGGCCGTCGCGCACCGCGGCGGCCAGGCCGTCGAGCCCGGGGCGGCCGGGCCTGAGCGCCGAGCGCCCCGCCCCGGGCAGGTCCGGGCGCAGCACGCGAAAGCCCGCCAGCGCCGACATCAGGGGCTGAAAGCTGTTCGAGCTGCCGCCCAGGCCGTGGACCATGACCACCGGCGGGCCCTCGCCCGCGTCCTCCACGACCATGCTGCCGAGCCGGAGGTCGGTCATGGCCTAGACGGCCTCCACCGGGTTCTCGAGGCTGCCGATGCCGCCGATCTCGACCCGGACCCGGTCGCCGGGTCGCAGGTACTTCGGCGGCGTGAAGCCGATGCCGACGCCGGCCGGGGTGCCGGTCGCGATCACGTCGCCCGGCAGCAGGGTGATGCCGTTGGAGATCGCCGCGATGATCGTCGGCACGTCGAAGATCAGGAGCCCGGTGTTGGACTCCTGGCGCAGCTCCTCGTTGACCCAGCAGCGGACCGAGGTGTCGGCCAGGGCGATCTCCTCGGCGGTCACCGCCCAGGGGCCCATGGGGCAGAAGCTGTCCTGGGACTTGCCGATCAGCCACTGGCTGTGCCGGCCCTGCAGGTCGCGTGCGGTGACGTCGTTGACGATGGTGTAGCCCCAGACGTGGGACAGCGCCTCGGCCGCCGCGATGTTGCGTCCGGGCCTGCCGATGACGACCGCGAGCTCGGCCTCGTAGTCGATCGCGGTCGAGACCGCGGCGTCGATCCGAATCGGCGCGCCGGGGCCGATCACCGAGTCCGGCAGCTTGGAGAAGACGATCGGCACCTCCGGGACCTCGCCCTTGGCCGCCGAGCTGTCGAAGCCCGAGGCGGCGAACTCCCGGGCGTGGGCGTGGTAGTTCTTGCCGACGCAGAAGACGTTGCGGCGCGGCCGCGGGACCGGCGCCTGCAGGACAACCTCCGCCAGCGGCAGGGCCTCGGCGACCGGCGGCAGGTCGCGGCCGATCAGGGCCGCGACGCCCGCGTCTGTCACGGCGCCGCGCGCGAGGTCGAAGCGCTCGACGGCGTCTTCCGTCTCCGCGACCCGGCCGAGGTGCCGGCTTCCCTGCCAATCGAACACGGCGAGCTTCATGGCGAGTCCTCTTCCGGGATGAGGATGGTCGAGGCGGTGGTCTCGCGGCCTTCCAGGGCGCGATGCGCCGCCGCCGCTTCGGTCAGGGGATAGCGGCGGCCGACCTCGACCGAGAGGATGCGCCGCTCGATGGCCTCGAAGAGGCGCCCGGTGATCGCCGCGACCTTTTCCGGGGTGTCGGTGTAGTGGCCGAAGTTCGGCCGCGAGATCGTGGCCGAGTTGGACGCGAGGGCGCCGATGTCCCAGGCGCCGATTGGGCCCGAGGCCTGGCCGAAGCTGACCAGGTGCCCGCAGTCGGCCAGCGCCGCGACCGAGTGGGCGAAGCTGTCCCGGCCGACCGCGTCGTAGATCACCTCGGCGCCGCGCCCGCCGGTCAGCGCGCGCACCTGCGCCTCCAGGCTCTCCCGGCCCGGCAGGATGACGTGGTCGGCGCCGGCGGCCCGGGCGATCCGCGCCTTGGCCTCGCTCGAGGTGGCGCCGATGACCGTCGCGCCCAGGTGCTTCGCCCATTGGCAGAGCAAGCGGCCGACGCCGCCGGCCGGGGCGTAGACCAGGACCGTCTCGCCGCCTTGGAGCCGATGGACGCGGTGCAGCAGGAACTCCGCGGTCATGCCCTTCAGCAGGCCGGCCGCCGCGGTCTCGTCGTCGATCCCGTCGGGCAGGGGCAGGACCAGCGCCGCGTCCATCGTGCGCCGGGTCGCGTAGGCGCCGACCGGCGGGCAGGCGTAGGCGACCCGCTGTCCTGGCGAGAGGTGGCGCACGCTCGGGCCCACGTCGATGACCACGCCGGCCGCCTCCATGCCCAGCGCGCCCGGCGGCGTCATAAGGTCGAAGCATCCGGTCCGGCAGTAGACGTCGATGAAGTTGACGCCGATTGCGGTCTGGCGCAGGCGGACCTGGCCCGGCCCCGGGACCGTCGCCGCGACGCGGGCGGGGTGCAGCTCCTCCGGCCCGCCGTGGCGGTCGATGACCATCGCCAGGCCCTCGATCGCGTCGCCCGCCGGCGCCACGGCCGGAGCCGGCAGGGTTCCGCCGCGTCCTTCGACCCGGTCGCGGATCGCCTCGAAGCCGGCCTCGTAGACGCCCTCGGCCACCAGGGCGGCCAGCTCCCGCTCGCGGCCCGCCGGCGTCTCGAAGCGCGAGCTCCAGGACCAGAAAGTCCGGTCGCCGTCGGTGACCGGCTTCAGGCTGACCTCCGCGACGTAGTTCTGCAGCGGGATCTCGCTCTCGACGATGCTGTAGCGGAAGCTGTGCTCCTTGTCGGAGAGCGCCAGCAAGCGCTCGCGCAGACGCTCGCCGCCGGTCAGCACGAAGTCGCGGACGGCGCCGACCCGGTCGCTGCGCCCGCCGCCCTCGACCCGGCTGCGGTCCACCGCGGGATGCCAGCGGTCGTGGCCGTTGAAGTCGCGCAGCACCTCCCAGACCGCCGCGATGGGGGCGTCGATGACGGTGCTGCGGCGGACCGAGACCAAGTCAGCCTCCGAAGCGGCTCTTCAGGGAGTCGAAGCCGCCCTGGAAGACCCCCTGGCCGATGGTCGCGACCAGCTCAGCCTCGCGCTCGGGCGGACAGTCGAAGGCCGCCGACCATTCGGCGAAGCTGCGTCCGCCGTCCGTGATCGGGGTCAGCTTCAGGGTCGCGACGTAGTTCTCCACCCCCATCGGGCTCTCCAGGATCGCGTAGGTGCAGCTGTAGTCGTAGTCGGAGAGCGCCAGCAGGCGCTCCCGGATGTGGCCGCCGTCCTTCAGCCGAAAGGCCCGCACGCAGCCGACCTGGTCGGGCGGGGCGCCGCCTTCGATCCGGCTCTCGGCGATCGCCGGGTGCCACTCCGGCAGTCCGTTGAAGTCCCGGATCACCGCCCAGACGCGCTCGGCCGGCGCGCCGATCACGGAGGAGGTGTAGACCTCGGCCACGCCTAGTCGTCCTTCTTCTTCGAGCCCTTGGCGTCCCCTTGGGCGTCCCCCTTGGCGAGGCTCTGGGCGTCCCGGGCCGAGCGGAAGATGTCGCCCATGCGGGCGACGTTGGGGTTCTCGACCCCGATCTCCTTCATCATCTCGTCGATCAAGGGCGCCTGGGCGCGGTAGCGCAGGGCGCTCTCGATGACCTCGTCGGTCGGCGTGCGCGCGCCGCCGCCGTTGCCCCCGCCGAGGCCGTCGACGTGCAGGATCTTGATGCCCTCGATCCGCTCCATCGGCCGCACGCTCTCGCGCACGATGCCCTCCAGGCGGTCGATCATCTTGGAGCGCAGCATCGCCGCGCGGGCGTCCTCGCTGAGGATGTTCTCCGCCTCGTTGCGCAGGCGCCGGGCCTCCGCGGCGACCGCGGCGGTGACTTTCTCCGCCTCGGCGGCGATCTTGGCGGTGTCGGCGTCCTTGGCCGCGATCAGGCGGTCGACCGCGGCGATGCGCTCGGCGATCTCGGTCTCGCGGGTGGTCGCGACCCTCTCCTCGGCCTCGGCGGCGCGGGCGCGGGCGGCCTCGGTCTCGACCCGGGTCTCGGCCTGCTCGGACTCCTTGTGCAGGACCGCGATCTGGCGCTCGATCTCGGCCAGCTCCAGGACCTGGGCCCGCTCGACCTCCAGGCGCTTGAGGTCGCGGTCCTGGAGGATCCGCGCCTCTTCCAGGCCGCGGTCCGAGGCGATGCGCGCGCGCTCGACCTCCTCGCGCGCCGAGATCTCGGCCTCCTCGATGGACTGGCGCTGGGCGATCTGCTGCGAGCGCAGCAGGCGGTCGCGCTCGATCCGCGCCTTGTCGAGGACCTGCTCCTGGGCGACCCGGGCGGTCTCGACGGCCTTCTGGGCCGAGATCTTGGCGGTCTCGATCTCCTGGCCGCGGGCGATCTCGCGGCCCTCGGTCTCCTCCTCCGCGACGATGCGGGCCTCGCGGAGCTGCCGCTCCGACACGATGCGGGCGCGCTCGACGTCCTCCTGGGCGGCGATCTCCGAGGTCTCGACGTCGTGGCGCTGCTGGATCTGCTCCTGGCGGATCTGCCGCTCGCGGGCGATGCGGGCCTGCTCCAGGGCCTGCTCCTGCGCGATGCGGGCCTGCTCGATCTCCTGCTGCGCCTTGATCTCGGTCTCCTCCAGGGCGCGCCGGCGGGCGATCTCGCGGGTCCGGGTCTCCTCGTCGCTGGCGATGCGCGACGTCTCGGCCTCGGCTTCCCGGGCGACCCGGGTGCGCAGGATCTCGGCCCGCTGCTCGGCGCGCAGGGCCTCCAGCTCCCGCTCCTGGGTCAGGCGCGAGCTCTCGCTCTCCTGTTCCAGCTTCAGGGTCTCCTTCTCGGCCTCCAGGTTGCGGGTCCGGATCGCGACCATGGCCGACTGCTCGATGTCGTTGCGCAGCCGGCGCCGGCCCTCGATGGTCTCGATCAGCTGGGTCAGGCCCTCCGCGTCGAAGCGGTTGGAGGGATCGAAGAACTCCAGCTTGGTCTGGTCCAGGTCGGTGATCGCGGCGGACTCCAGCTCCAGTCCGTTGCGCGCCAGCGCCCCGGCCGCGCGCTCCTCGACCGTGGCGACGAAGTCGCCGCGCTTCTCGTGCATCTCGTCCAGGCTCATCTCGGCGGCGACGGAGCGCAGCGCGCCGACGAACTTGCCGGTCAGGAGGTCTGCCAGCTCCTCGGGGTCGGTGGTCCGCCGGCCCAGGGTCGAGGCGGCGGCGGCCACGGCCTCCGGCTTCTGGATCACGCGGACGAAGAACTCGGCCTCGATGTCGACCCGCATGCGGTCTCGGGTGATGACCGCGTCCTCCCGTGCCCGCGCCACCGCGATGCGCACGACGTTGAGGTTGACCGGGGTCACCTCGTGCACGATGGGCAGGACCAGCGCGCCGCCGTTGATGACCACGGTCTCGCCGCCGAAGCCGGTGCGCACGAAGGCGACCTCCTTGGTCGAGCGGTGGTAGAGCCAGTTCAGCAGGTAGACGATCACCACGATCAGGATGATCGCGGCGATGAGCCAGAGGATGATCGATCCGATCAGGCCGCTCGTCATGGTCTCGTCCTCCCTTCAGCCGTTTCGGGCTTTAAGCCAGTTCGGGCCTTCAGCCCGTCCTCAGGGCCTTGAAGGCCTTGGTCTGTTCGGTCAGCGCCACCTCGGTCGGCAGCCGCTCCATCGAGGAGGCGCCGTAGAAGCCGTGGCAGTTCTCGGTGTTGTCGAGCACGTAGCGCGCGTCGGCGGGCTGGGCGACGGGCCCGCCGTGGACCAGAACCAGGACCTCCGGGTTGACCCTCAGCGCCGCCGCCGCCCAGGCCTCGACCCGGGCCGGGCAGTCCTCCAGCTTCAGCGCGGTCTCGGCGCCGATCGAGCCGCCGGTGGTCAGGCCCAGGTGGCAGACCACGATGTCGGCGCCGGCCTCGGCCATGGCCGCCGCGTCCTCCTCGTTGAAGACGTAGGGGGTGGTGAAGAGGTCCTTCTGGCGGGCCAGGCGGATCAGGTCGATCTCCTGGCCGTAGGACATGCCGGTCTCCTCCAGGTTGGCGCGGAAGCTGCCGTCGATCAGGCCCACGGTCGGGAAGTTCTGCACCCCCGAGAAGCCGATCGCCTTCACCTGGTCCAGGTAATGGTCGAAGAGGCAGAAGGGGTCGGTGCCGTTGACTCCGGCCAGGACCGGGGTCCGGCTCACGACCGGCAGCACCTCGCGGGCCATCTCCATGACGATCTCGTTGGCGTTGCCGTAGGCCATCAGCCCGGACAGCGAGCCGCGCCCGGCCATGCGGTAGCGCCCGGAGTTGTAGATCACGATGAGGTCGATGCCGCCCGCCTCCTCGCACTTGGCGGAAAGCCCGGTCCCCGCGCCGCCGCCCACGATCGGCTCGCCCCGGCGCTTCATGTCCTGGAACTTCTCCAGAAGCTGCTTTCGGTCAAAACGCGGCATGACGGGCCATCCTCTCGGTCGGGTGAATCTCTTCCAGGGCCGCGACGGCCGCGGTGGCGAAGGCAGGATCGTTGATGTGGTGCGGGCTGCGGATCAGGCGGCGGCTGCCGGTCTCCCGGAACCGCCGGGCCAGCGCGTCGAAGAGCGCGCGGTCGGCCTCGGGGTCGTGGAAGGGCTGGCCCGGCGCGTCCAGCGCCGAGACGCCGCCCTCCGGGATCAGGAAGCGGACTGGCCCGGTCATCTCGTTGATGCGCCCGGCGATCCAGTCGCCCATGCGGGCGTTCTCCTCCGCCGTGGTGCGCATCAGGGTCACCTGCGGGTTGTGCTCGACGAAGAGCCGGTCCCGATAGCGTTCCGGCACCGTGTCGCGGGCGCCGAAGTTGACCATGTCCAGCGCGCCCAGCGAGCCGACGTAGGGCAGCCCTGTGCGGATGAAGGCGCCGAAGCGGTCCTCGGTCGCCGGGAAGACGCCGCCCATCATCATGTCGCAGACCTCGGTGGTGGTCAGGTCGACTGCCGCCGCCAGCATGCCGCTCTCGGCCAGCTTCTCCATGGAGCGGCCGCCGGTGCCCGTGGCGTGGAACACCAGGCAGTCGTAGCGGTCCTGGAGCAGCGCCGTGATCTGCTGCACGGCCTGGGTGGTGACCCCGAACATGGTCAGCCCCAGGCCCGGCTTGTCCTCGGCCTCGCGCCGCGCCGCCGTCCTGCCGCCGGCGTCCTTGACCATGCCGGCCAGGGCGTTGGCGCCGTTCGCCAGGACCCGCTTGGAGATCCGGTTCAGGCCCTGCACGTCGGTCACCGAGTACATCATCATGATGTCGGTCGGCCCGACATACTGTCCGACGTCGCCCGAGGCGACGGTGGAGATCATCACCTTGGGGATCCCGACCGGCAGGCTGCGCATCGCCGGCGTGGCCAGCGCGGTGCCGCCGGAGCCGCCGGCCGAGATGATCCCGGCGATCCCGCGCTGGCGACGGATCCAGTTCTCGAAGGCCTCGGCCATGGCGCGCACGGCGGCCCCCCGGTCGTCGGAGAAGACCGCCGAGGCCCCGCCCCTGTGGTAGGCGGCGACCAGGTGCGGCGGCACCTCGGCCGAGGAGGGCTGGCCCGAGGTTGAGAGGTCGACGGTCCGGACCCGCAGGCCCTGGGCCGCGATCCGGTCGCGCAGGTAGCGCAGCTCCGCGCCCTTGGTGTCGAAGGTGCCGGCGACGTAGACCTCCTCGCCCTTGAGGGCGTCCAGCGGGGTCGGCGGCTCGGCGAAGAGCGGCTCCGGCTTGGCGTCGAAGGGCCGCGCCGGCGCGGCCTCGGCGGCCGGGGGCGGCGCCTCCTGCGGTCCCTCGCCGCGCGCCCAGGCGGCGCTCGACCAGCGGGTCGGCGGCACGTAGACCAGGTTCGTGCGGGACTCGGCCGGCGCCTCTCGAGCCTCTGTCGCTTCCGGCTCCGGCGTCTCCACCGCTGGAGCGGCAGGTGCCGGCGCGGCCGGCAATTCCAGGTCCTCGGGTGCCAGGTCCTCGGGCGCCAAGTCTTCATGCGAGTGCCGGCCGACCCCCAGCAGGCGCTCCTGCAGGGTCCGGTCGGCGGCGAGCTGGTGCGCCGGCAGGACCCGGCCGATGCGGCCGTTGACCATGATCGCGACGTCCTCGGAGATCGCGGTGGCGACCGCGATGTTCTGCTCGATCAGCAGGATCGCGACGTCGCGCTCCGCGGCCAGCTCGGCCAGCAGCGCCTCGACCTGGTCGACGACGACCGGGGCCAAGCCCTCGGTCGGCTCGTCCAGGATCAGCAGGTGCGGGTCCTGCAGCAGGGCGCGCGAGATCGCCAGCATCTGCTGCTCGCCGCCGGAGAGCTGGCCGGCGCCGTTGCGCCGGCGCTCGTAGAGGCGCGGAAAGGTCTCGTAGATCCGCTCCACGGTCCAGGCGCCGCCACCGCTCTCGGCGATGCGGAAGTGCTCCTCGACCGTCAGGGAGGGCCAGAGCCGGCGGCCCTGGGGCGTGTAGCCGATGCCCCTGGCGGCGATGCGGTAGGGCGCGAGGCCGGTGATCTCCTCGCCCTGGAAGCGGATCGAACCGCGTTGGGGCCGCAGCAGTCCGGTGATCGCGTCGCACAGCGTGGTCTTGCCCATGCCGTTGCGGCCGACCACCGCGTGCACGCCCTGCTCCAGGCTCAGGTCGACGCCCTGCAGAGCATGCGACTGGCCGTAGTAGACGTGCAGGTCGCGGACCTGCAGCACGTGGGATGCGGCCGGGCGCTGGGCGGAGCGCTTTGCGGAACGGGGGCGCTCATCCATGGCCCGCCTCCTGGCCCTGTCCCAGATAGAGCTCCTGGACCTCGGGATCGTTCTCGATCTCCTCGGGCGTGCCTTCCTTGAAGATCCGCCCGTTGTGCAGCATCGTGACCCGCTCCGCGACCCGCAGCGCGACGTCCATGTCGTGCTCGATGATGATGTAGCCGATGTGCTCGGGCAGGGCCTGGAGGATCTCCACCAGCTCGGCCCGCTCGGCGGGCGAGAGGCCCGCCGCCGGCTCGTCGAAGAGGATCAGGCGCGGCGCCCCGGCGAGGGCCAGCGCGATCTCGAGCTGGCGCTGCTGGCCGTGGCTGAGGGTCGCGACCTGCAGGCCCCGCGCGGCGTCGAGATGCACCGCCTCCAGCAGGGTCTCGGCGAGCTGCATGGCGCTGTCGCTCGGCGTCGGGCGCCGCAAGGAGAAGCGCCGGCGGCCGACCCCCCGGCAGGCCAGGTAGATGTTCTCGATCACGCTCAGCCCGTCGAAGAGCAGCGAGATCTGGTAGGTCCGGCGCAGGCCGCGACGGATCCGCTCGTGGACCGGCAGCTCCGTCACGTCCTCGCCGAAGAGCCTGACGCGACCCGTGGTCGGCGGGAAGTCGCCGGTGATCGCGTTGAACAGCGTGGTCTTGCCCGCGCCGTTCGAGCCCAGGACCGCGCGCCGCTCCCCCGCCTGGACGGTCAGGTTGATGTCCGCGAGGGCCACCAGCGCGCCGAAGTGGCGGCTGACGGCCTCGAGCTCCAGCGCGAAGCGGCCGGTGCCCTGCAGGCGGGAGAGCGCGTCGGTCCTGGGCGTCGACATGGGCCGGGCTTACTCGCAGGTCGGGTTCTCGCGGCCGACCTGGCCGTACTTGAGGAACTCCTCGTAGGGCACGCCAAGGGTCTGGTTGACCTGCGGGATGACCTTGATGGTCTTGTTCAGCAGGTTGCCGTCCGGCCCTTCGGTGACCTCGGTCAGGAACATGTCGGCCACGGCCTGGCGCCGCTCGTCGAGGCTGACCTTGCCGGTCGGGGTCTCGAACTCCAGCTTGGCCAGGGTCGCGCGGTACTTGGCGCCGCCGTCCGAGAGGTCGCCCTTGACCTCGTCGAGGGCGAGAAGCGCCGCCTTGGTGTTGATGTAGTAGCCGTGGGCGAAGAGCGAGGGCGAGGGGAAGCCGTCCGGGAACTGCTTCTTGTAGGCCGCGACGAAGGCGGCCCAGCCGGCGTTGTCCCAGGTGTCCGAGATCGGGCCCGCCGAGGGCGTGCCGACCACGAAGTCGCGGGTCCGGCCCTTGGAGCCGAGCACCGTCTGGTCGACGGTGATCGAGCCGCCGATCAGGGGCAGCTCGCCGCCAGCCTGCTCGTACTGGGTCAGGAAGTTGACCGCGTCCGCGCCGCCCAGGGCGACGTAGATCGCATCCACGTCATCGGGCAGCGCCGCGATGACCGAGGAATAGTCCTTGTTGCCGATCGGGACCCAGAAGCGGGCATCGACCGGCGCCTTGCCGCCGAGGCGGCAGAAGGGCTCCAGGAAGCCGAAGACCTGGGTGTAGGGGAAGGAATAGTCCTCGGCCAGGACCGCGACCTTGCGGTAGCCCTTCTCGTTGTAGACGTACTCGCCGAGGCCGGCCATCCACTGGGCGCCGTCGGTGCTGAAGCGGAAGAAGTTCTCGGCCGGCTGCCTGAGGGTGGTGTCCTGGGCGGCCGAGGTGCCGTTGAGGAAGGTCACCTTGGGCTGGGTCTTGGCGTAGTCCTTGACCGCCAGCCCCTCGGAGCCGGAGAGCGGGCCGACCAGGATCTGCACGCCGTCCTGCTCGACCAGCTTGCGGGTCGCGCGGATCGCGCTGTCCGGCGAGGCGTCGGAGGAGCCGGTGATCAGCTCGATCTTCTTGCCGCCGGCGCTGTAGCCGAACTCCTCCAGCGCCAGCTTGACGCCGCGCATGCCGTCCTCGCCGAGCACGGTGAAGGCGCCTTCCAGGGTCGCCAGCGCGCCCATCTTGACCGTGTCCTCCGCCAAGGCGGGGCTCGCCAGCGACAGCACCAGAGCCGCCGCGATCGTCTTGCGTCCTATTCGGATCATCTTCACCTCCCTGTTTCAGGTTCCTTCGAGCGATCCGGCGGGATGCCGGCCGTCCCGTTTTTCGTTGCGCGCGCCGAGCTGCGCGCGTCTGCCGAGCCGGACCTTCGACGTGATCCGGTTCCAAAGCCCCAAGAGGCCGTCGGGCGAGAACAGCACGATCAGCAGGAACGCGGTCCCGATGACCGTGTTGAAGCGTTCCCGGTCGATCAGGTCGATCGCGAAGTTCTCCAGCAGCACGAAGGCGATCGCGCCCAGGAAGGGGCCGATGGGATGGCGCAGGCCGCCGACCACCGCGATCACCAGGATGTCGATGACGATGTCGACCCCGACCGAGCCGGGCGAGATTCGGCCGTTGAACCAGACCAGCAGCACCCCCGCCGTGCCGGCGATCAGCCCGGAGAGGAAGTAGGCGGCGATGCGGTGCAGGGTGACGTCGTAGCCCAGCGCGCGCATGCGCCGCGGGTTGTCCCGGATCGCCTGGAGGCTGAGCCCGAAGGTCGAGCGCGCGCCGTGGAGCACGGCCCAGAGGAAGCCGCCCGCGACCGCCAGGGAGAGGTAGTAGAAGGGCAGGGGATCGCGCCAGTCGACGCCGAAGAGGACCGGCGGCGCGACCCCGGCGAAGCCGGTGAAGCCGTTGAAGATGACGTAGTTCTGACGCACGAAGTAGAAGAAGGCGACGGCGATCGCCAGGGTGATCATGATGGTGTAGATCCCCTCGGTCCGCACCGAGATCGCGCCGATGAAGGTGTTCAGCAGCGCGGCGGCGAGCACCGCGGTCGGGACCGTCACCCACCAGGGCCAGCCCAGGCCCATGACCCCGACGCTGTTGTCGCCCAGGATCGCCACCAGGTAGCCGGCGAAGCCGGCGACCGTCATCTGGGCCAGGCTGACCATGCCGCCGTAGCCGGCCAGCATCATCAGCGAGAGCGAGATGGTCCCCAGGATCAGCGAATAGGCGCCGATCTGGAAGACGAAGAAGTCGGAAGCGAAGCTCGGATAGACCAGCAGCAGCACAATGACCGCGATGGCCGCCGGATGCCGTTCCGCGAAGCTCGCGCTGCCGGAGAAGAGGGACCGCGCCGCCATGGCCTAGCGGGTCCCCATGATGCCCTGGGGGCGCACCGCCAGGACCACGACCAGGATCAGGAAGGTCAGCACCACGCCGTAGGTCGGGAAGTAGGCCAGGCCGAACTGCTCGGCGAGGCCGATCAGCAGGGCCCCGATGGCGGCGCCGGTCACCGAGCCCAGGCCGCCGACGATGACCACGATCAGCGAGGCCAGCAGGTAGCGCACGTCCTCGCCCGGCGCGATCGACAGCGCGGTCCCGCCGACCACCCCGGCGAAGCCCGCCAGGCCGGCGCCGATGGCGAAGACCAGGGCGAAGAGCAGCTGCACGTTGACGCCGCTCGCCGAGAGCATCTGCCGGTCGTTGACGCCGGCGCGGATCATCATCCCGATCCGGGTCCGGTTCAGGAACAGCCAGAGCCCGATGCCGACCGCCACTGCGACCGCCAGCACGGTCAGGCGGTAGATCGGATACTTGATGAAGACGGGGTCGCCGGAGGCCTTGACCACCGAGACCACCGGCAGGGTCGCCGCGCCGAAGAGCCACTCCGGCGGCGCGAACTGATAGGTGGTGCCGGTCCAGACCGCCAGCATCAGGTCCGCGGCGATGATCGAGATCGCCAGGGTGACCAGGGTCTGGCGCAGGTCGTCGCCCTCCATGCGGCGGAAGATCAGCACCTGCATCAGGACCCCGCTGGCGGCGATCGCCAGGAAGGCGACGGCCAGGCCCAGGAACCAGCTGCCGCTGGCCTCGGCGACCTCGTAGCCGATGTAGCCGCCCAGGAGGTAGAGCGAGCCGTGCGCCAGGTTGACGTTCCGCATTAGCCCGAAGACCAGGGTGAAGCCGCTGGCGACCAGGAAGTAGAGCCCGCCCAGGGTGACGCCGTTCAGCAGGGTGTTGACGAAGGTCTTCTTGCGGCCCAGGCCCGAGACCAGCCAGTCGGGCCAGACCGCGAAGATCATCCACAGGAAGACCGCCGCGGCCAGCAGGATCACGATCGCCCAGAAGGTGTGGCGCTCGACGAACTGCCTCATGGGCCTGGCCTCGCCGGGCAGGCGGGCGCGCGGCCCTCCGGCGCGGCCGGGATGGGCGGCATGGCTTCGATCCTCCCTCGGACGCCGCCGTCTGCGCGGCGGGCGTCACCCTTGATTTTCCGCGCGGAGGCGCCCCGAAACGGCGGCTTCCGCGCTGCGGCCTTATCGCGGCCCTTGGTAAAAGCCTCTCCCGACTTGGATTTCGGTGCAACAGATTCGCAATTCCCGTTTGGGTAAAATTGGGTAATCTGGTCGTGCGAATTGCGAATCACCTGAAAGCGGGGTCAAGGCGATGGCCGATCCTCTGCGGCATCTCGTCCCGGCTTGCATGGGACCTCGGCGGCCGTGGTCGACGGCCTGAGCTGGCGCATCGTGCTGCGCGCCGGCCGCGCGGCGGCCGGGGCGGCCCTCCCGGGGGTGATCCTGACCCTGGCGCCGGGCTTCCGCCACGAGAGCATGCCGAGCGAGGTCGCCCTGCTGCTGCCGAGCAACGAGGGGCCGAAGCGCCTGATCGACGCGGTCGTGGCGGATCCGGCGCTTTGCGGCGACGCCATGCTCGGCCTCTTCCTGGCCGGCCCCTTCCTCAACACGGCGCTGGAGGGCGGGCGTCTGGCCGGCGCCGGGCTGGGCTGGATCACCAACCTGCCGAGCATCGAGCAGCAGGACGAGGAGTTCTCGCAGCAGCTGGCCGACGTCGGGCTGGACCGCGGCCGGGAGTTGGCCTGCCTGGCCCGGTTCCGCGCCCAGGGCTTCCGGGTCGCGGCGGTCGTCGCCGACGGGCCCGGCGCGGCGGCCGCCGCCGCCATCGGGCCCGAGGCCCTGATCATCCTGCCCCGGGTCGCCGACTTCGCGGCCGGCTTCCCCTCGCTCCGGCAGCGCGGCGCGGCGGCCCAGGCGGTCGCCGAGGCCGCGGCGGGCGCGGGCTGGTCCGGCCTCCTGCTCGGCCTGGCCGAGGGCAGCGACGCGGATCACGAGACGCTCTGGCCGGACCGCCTGGACGGCCTGGTCTGCCGCCCGCGCCCGCTCTGAGCGGCGGCAGCGCTATCCCGACAGGCCGTACTTGCGGATCTTGTTGTAGAGGGTCTTGCGCGACATCCCCAGCGCCTCGGCGCTGCGCGTGCGGTTGAAGCCGTGCCGCCAGAGGGCGTCGACGATCCGGTCCTTCTCGGTGCGGTTGGCGGGCCTGGCGGCCGCCGGTTCCTGCGGCAGCAGCAGCAGTTCGGCGGGCTGGACCGGCTCGTTGCCGGCGCGCCCGGCCAGCGCGCCCAGCAGGGACCTCAGCTCCGCCTCGTTGCCGGGCCAGAGGTGGGCGTGCAGCCGCTGCAGCGCCGCCGAGGAGAAGGAGGCGCGGTCCAGGGCGGCGCCCGGGCTTTCCGCCGCCTGGGCCTCGAGGCTCGGCAGCAGGTCGTCGATCCGCTCGCGCAGCGGCGGCACCCTCAGGATCCAGCCCGCGAGGTGGGCGACCAGCGCCGGCTCCAGCCCGGCGCCCAGCAGCTCCTCGGCCTCCCGGCCCTCGGTGACCGGGACCTCGCTGACCAGGACGACCCGCGGCACCACCAGCAGGGCCCGGCGGCTGCCCGGCGCCCGGAAGTACCCTTCCCAGAGCGCCCGCGCCAGGCGCCGCTGGGTCGCCGGCGGCAGGCGCTCGGGCGCGTGGACGACCAGCAGCTCGATCGCGCTGTCGGCCAGGGCCGGCCGCTGCCGCGCGATGGTCTCGCGATGGCCGAAGAGGATGCCGCGGGCCCGGGCCGGAAAGTCCTCCCCGGCGACGTCGACCTGGACCATGGCCCGGCTGCCGCCCTTGCCCGCCCGGCTGCCCAGCGCCCTGAGGACCGGCGATGTGGGGATCCCGGTCTCGGCCAGCACCAGCACCGGGTCCGGCGTCGCCGCCAGGGCGCGCAAGCGGCGCAGGAAGTCGAGCTGCGCCTTGGACTGGCCGACGAAGCCGAAGCGCCGCGCCCAGGCCACCAGGCGGTTGCTCTCGCCGTCCAGCGCGGCGCGGCGGCGGCTGGCCTGGCGGAAGCGGTCGATCTGGTCGGCGACGGAGTCCTCCAGCGGCATGCGCTCGATGGTGGAGCCGCCGACGTAGCCGTCGATCGGCGCCAGGCTGAGGACCCGGCCCAGGTCCTCGGCGGTGGCGATCGGCCCGCCTTCCAGGAAGAAGCGGATCTTGGGATTGATACGCTTGATCAGGCGGCCGATGTCGCGGGCGGTGGTCGCCACCTCCTCCAGGGTCGCGCGGCTGCGGTGGCCCAGCGCGCCGCCGACGTTCCAACCCAGGTTGAGGCAGACCAGGTCGATCCCGGCGTCGGCGGCGAGGCGCGCCTGGGTCCGGGTCGCGCAGTAGAACATCGTGGTCAGGCCGGCGTCCTGCACCGCGCGCAGCAGTGCCACCTCGCGCTCGATGCCGCGCCCGGCCCGGGACAGGATCTGCTGCATCGGCCGCGAGTAGTGCATGCAGCTCGGGAAGTTGACCGCGCCCGCGAAGCCGGCCTCGCGGATCCAGGCCGCCAGGGCCACCGGATCGCGCTCCCGGCCCCAGACGTTGACGCCCAGCAGGACCGGGATCCGGCATTGGGTCAGCAGCTCCTCGCGGGCGAAGCCCTCGGTCAGGGCGCCGGCGTCGAAGATCGGCATCATGCAGGCAATCGAGGGCGCGCCCATGTTGCGCAGCCGGCCGGCGTTGATCGCCAGCAGGAAGTCCGCGCCGCCGCGCTCGGCCGCCAGCGCGGTGTTGCCCGAGCCGATGGCCGCGCCGATCAGGAATTTCGCCGAGAAGGGCACGCCTGAGACCACCATCCCCGAAACCGGAACGCCTGGCCGAGTCTAGAGCCTTTTGCGCCTGCGGGGAATCGGCCCTCGTTCCTGCTGGCTGGCCTACTGGCTGGCGGTGATCCCGCCGTCGATGTAGAGGACCTGGCCGGTCACGAAGTCCGAGGCCGGCGCGCAGAAGAAGAGGCCGGCGCCGGCCACGTCCTTGGGGTCGCCGATGCGGCCGAGCGGTATGCGCGCGTACAGCTCGCGGCGGAAGGTCTCGTTCTCCATCACGTGGCGGATCAGCTCGGTGTAGATGAAGGTCGGGGCGATGCCGTTCACCGTGATGCCGTGGGGCGCCAGCTCCATGGCGTGCTGCTTGACCAGCATGACCAGGCCGCCCTTGGTCGCGCAGTAGGCGGAATAGCCGCGGTCGCGCAGGCCCAGCTTGGCGCGCACCGACAGCAGGTGCACCTGCTTGCCGCCCTCGCCGACCTCGATCTGCTTGGCGGCCACGCTCTGGCCCAGGAACATCGCCGACTTCAGGTTGACCCGGAAGACCTCGTCGAAGGCCGCCTCGGTGACCTCGAGCAGGGCCTCCTCGCGCTGGATGCCGACGCAGTTGAAGAGGATGTCGATGCGCCGGTGGTGCCGGAAGACGGCCTCGACGCCGTCGCGGACCGCGCCGACCTCCGCGCAGTCGATCGCCAGGCCGTCGGCGGCGAGGCCGGCATCGTTCAGTTGTCGGGCGAAATTCGCCGCCTTGTCGCCGTCGCGGCCCGCGACCACCACGGTGGCACCGGCCAGGGCCAGGCCCCAGGCCACGGCCTCGCCGATGCCGCCGTAGCCGCCGGGCAGGAAGGCGACCTTGCCGTCCAGCCGGTAGAGCCCGGGCAGGGCGGCCTGGAAGTCGACGCGGGGTGTGATGCGATCCATGTTCGGCCTCCCTCGATCAGGCCTTCGCCAGGGCGCCGAGGTAGGCGACCGCGGCCGGGTCCTCGAGCAGCGCCTCGAAGCTCGGCGCCCGTCGCAGCCGGCCGTCCTTGACGAAGATGTAGCCCTCGCAGATCTCGCGCAGGATCCGGACCTGGAAGGCTTCGTTGGGATGGACGCAGAGGATCACCAGCCGGCCGCGGGCGCGCAGCGCGCGGAAAAAGTCGAGCATGAAGCCGATGTAGCCGTCCTGGGTGCTGAACTGCGGCTCGTCGAAGAGGTGGACCATGGGAAAGTCGCTCCGGGCCCGCTGCAGGCAGGCCGAGGGCAGGCGCTTGGCGAAACGCCGGACCTGGTAGGACTGGTGGTAATGGATCGCCAGGCGGTCCCGCTCGCGGTACTTCACCCTGTGCACGTCCTGGCCGCAGCAGAGGACCTGGCCGGCGCTCGGCCGGTTGGAGCCGGTGATCAGCTCGAAGAGGGTCGTCTTGCCGGAGCCGTTCGGCCCCAGGACGCCGACCACGCCCGGATCGGCGATCGTGAACTCGGCCTCCAGACGGAAGGTCTCCTGAGGGGACAGCCAGCCCCGCCTGTAGACCTTGGTCAGGCCGCGGACATCGAGGATCGGCGGGCCGGTCATGTCCCCAGAAGCTCCTTCCGCAGGGCCGCGTCGGCCAGCAGCGCGTCCGAGGCGCCCTGATGCACGACCTGGCCCTGGCTCAGGACGTAGACCCGGTCGGTGACCTTCAGGACCGAGGCCGCGTTCTGCTCGACCACCAGGACCGACACCCCGTGGTCCTTCATCCGCGCGATCACCGACATGACGTCCTGCACCAGCTTGGGCGCGAGGCCCTGGGAAGGCTCGTCGAGCAGCATCAGCCCGGGCGAGCCCAGCAGCGCGCGGGAGATCGCGACCATCTGCATCTCGCCGCCGGAGAGGTTCTCGCAGTCCCGCTCCATCAGGTACTCCAGGGCCGAGAACAGCCGGAAGCAGTCGTCCAGGGACCAGGACTTGAAGCCGCTCCGCTTCCGGCCCAGGGCCAGGTTGGTCCGCACCTTCAGCGCCGGGAAGATCCGCCGGTCGTCGGGCACCCAGGCGATGCCGGCGCGGGCGATCTCGTGGGTCGGCCGCCGCGTGATGTCGCGCGCCTCGAAGCGGATCTCGCCGCGCCGCGCCGGCGTCAGGCCGAGGACCGAGCGCAGCAGCGTGGTCTTCCCGGCGCCGCTGGCGCCCAGCAGCGCGACCGCCTCGCCGGCGCCGACCTCCAGCGAGACGCCGAAGAGCGCCTGGGTCTCGCCGTAGAAGGTGTCGATGCCCGCGACCTGCAGCATCACGGCGTCCTTCCCGGCCCGGCGGCGCGGACCCGGTCCTTGGCCCGCAGGGCCCCCGGCGTGCCCTCGGCGATGACCTGGCCCCAGTGGATCACCGAGATGCGGTCCGCCAGGCCGAAGAGGAAGCCCATGTCGTGCTCGATGATGACCAGGGTGTAGCGGTGGCGCAGCTCCCGGATCAGCGCGCTCAGCCGTGCCCGGCCCTCTGTGCCCAGCCCCTGGGTCGGCTCGTCGAGGAAGACGATCCGCGGCCGCGCCGCCAGGGCGACCGCGATCTCCAGCGCCCGGCGCTCGCCGTAGGGCAGCGCCGCCGCCGGAGTGCCCGCGCGGCCCTCCAGGCCGACCTGCGCCAGCACCTCCCGGGCCTCCTCGATCGCCTCGGCGTCGGCCCGGGGCTGCCAGAAGGGGCGGCCCAGGCCGCGGCGGACCTCCGGCAGCGCGACCAGTATGTTCTCCAGCGCCGTGAACTCGTCGAAGAGGGTCATGATCTGGAAGGAGCGGGAGACGCCGCGCCGGGCGATCTCGTCCGGGGCGAGCCCGGTGATGTCCTCGCCGTCGAAGGTCACCCGGCCCCGGTCCGGTCGGTGCAGCCCGGTCAGGACGTTGAAGCAGGTCGACTTGCCGGCGCCGTTGGGTCCCATGATGCCGCTGACCGCGCCGGACTCGAAGGCCAGGGAGACGTCCTCCAGCACGACCTGGTCGCCGAAGCGCTTGTGCAGGTGCTCGGCGGTGAAGAGGCTCATGTCGAGGCCTCCTTGCCGGCGGCCGGCGCGGCGACCTTCTGGGAGCCGAGGCGCGCGGCGATCCGGCCCCAGGCGCCGGCGACGCCTTCCGGCTCGAAGAGCATCACGGCCATGAACAGCAGGCCGTACCACAGCAGCCAGGCCTCGGTGACCGATCCCAGCAGGTCGCGCGCCAGGAAGAAGACGATCACGCCGACCACCGGACCCCAGAAGGAGACGAAGCCGCCGCCGATCAGGGTCATCATGACCACGAAGCCGGAGGCGTGCAGGCTCATGACGTCGGGATAGGCGCTTTCCTGGGTCAGGCAGAAAAGCCCTCCGGCCAGCCCGGCGAAGGCGCCCGACAGGGTGAAGACGCTCCACTTGATCAGCCAGACCCGATAGCCGAGGAAGCGCGCCCTCGTCTCGTTCATGCGGATGGCCTGGATCGCCGCGCCGAAGGGCGAGTGCAGGACGCGCCAGAGGATCACGACGATGACCGCGAGCAGGGCGGCGGCGAAGTAGTACAGCGTCGTGTTCGACTTCAGGCTGATCGACGCGACGCCGAGGCCGAGCTCGGGCCGCAGCACGTTGAGCAGGCCGTCCTCGCCGCCGGTGACGCCGTGCCACTTGATCGCGACGAACCAGAAGATCTGCCCGAAGGCGATGGTCATCAGCGCGAAGTAGATCCCGC
The DNA here is from genome assembly GCA_028282935.1 of Kiloniellales bacterium. GTDB lineage: Bacteria > Pseudomonadota > Alphaproteobacteria > Kiloniellales > JAKSBE01 > JAKSBE01. The sequence goes on along the minus strand of JANQGU010000138.1, from coordinate 8,712 downwards.
GGCGGTGCGACAGGAAGCAGGCGACCAGCCCGGCCGCCGCGGTCGCGGCGCAGACCGCCAGCAGCAGGCCGATCCAGACGCCGCCCGAGAGGTCGAGCTGGCTCAGCCCGTAGGCGTAGGCGCCGATGCCCAGGAAGGCGCCGTGGCCGAAGGACGGCAGGCCGGTGTAGCCGAGCAGCAGGTTGTAGCCCAGGGCGTAGATGATCCAGATCGCGATCTCGACCCCGATGTAGTCGTAGAGCCCGACCGCCGACGCCCAGAGCGGATAGCTGAACAGCAGCGCGAAGAAGACCAGCATCTGCCGGGTGACGAGCGGCACCTTTCCGCGGGCGGTGAGCATTGCCTAAGTCTCCAGCACGGTCTTCTTGCCGAAGAGGCCGCGCGCCCGGACCGAGAGCACCAGGATCAGCAGCAGGTACATCGACAGGATCGACCAGTCGGTGGCGTAGGCGCCGGTGATGCCGACCGCGAGCCCGACCAGGAGCCCGCCGGCGACCGCGCCCCAGAAGCTGCCGATGCCGCCGAGCACGATGATCAGGAAGGCCGGGATCACGGCGTCAACCCCGACGTGGGGCCGCAGCCCCCAGATCGGCGCCAGGATGATGCCGGCGATCCCGGCCAGCGCGGCGCCGAAGCCGAAGACGAGGAGCTGCAGACGCGACAGGTTGATCCCCAGGGCGCGGACCATCTCGCTGTCGTGGGCGCCGGCCTTGATGATCGCGCCGTAGGGCGTCTTGTCGAGGAAGAGCCAGACCAGGCCGATCGCGCAGAGCCCGAAGACCGCGGCGAAGACCCGGTACTTGGAGTAGATCATGTCGCCGGCGAGGAAGGCGCCGGTGACCGCCTCGGGCGTCGGCAGCACCTGCTCGGCCGGGCCCCAGGTCAGGCGGATCGCCTCCTCGATCACCAGGGCCGCGCCGAAGGTCAGCAGCAGGCCGTACTCCTTCTTCTTGCCGTAGGTCCGGCGCAGGCAGACCTCCAGGCCGAAGCCGACGACGGCCACGGCGAGCGGCGCGATCACCAGGGCGATGGCATAGCGCGCGCCGAGCGGTAGCGCGGCGTAGGCCTCCCCCAGCGGCCCCAGGGCCGAGAGGTCGGGGCTGATGACCAGCAGCGCGACGTAGGCGCCCAGCGCGAAGAGCGAGCCGTGCGCCAGGTTGATCACCTCCATCACGCTGACGATCAGGGTGAAGCCGAGGGCGATCAGGGCGAAAAGCAGGCCCAGCGCCAGACCGTTGAGGATGTGGGGCAGCAGGCCGCTGATGAAGTCCATGACCGCTCCGCAGTTCCGATCTCAGGGGTCCAGGGCGCAACCTGGGCGCCGGATGCGGCCCGCCCGGTCGAGGCCGCCCCGGGCCCTGGACCGCATCCGGCTCTGCCCTGACCTCGGGCTTAGGGCTGGTAGACCGGCGTGTCCTCGAAGGACTCCAGCTTGCAGGTCTCCTCGGCGGCGCGGTCGGCGATCGTGTCGGGCGCGGAGCGGCTCACGATCTTGAAGAGGTGGTCCGGGTCGTCGCTTTCGAGGTTGGCGGTCGCCAGGTAGACCGTCTGCTGCATCTGGTGGGTCTTGGGGTTCATGTAGGCGTCGTCGTGCTGCAGGCGGACCTCGGCCGGGATGCGCAGCTGCTCGAGCCGCTTGATCACCGCGTGGTTGTTCGTGGTGCCGGCCTTCTCGACGGCCTCCAGCAGCGAGCGCGTGGCCCAGTAGCCGTTGAAGAAGACGTTGCCCGGGACCCGCATCTTGGTGTCCGGGTACAGGGCCTGGTAGCGCTTCACGAAGTCGTCGACGCCCGGCAGGTCGAGCTTGTAGTACCAGGTCGTCCCGAAGACGCCGAAGAGGTTCTCCTTCGGCAGCCCGTAGACGTCCGGCCAGTCCTGCTGGTTGTTGATCCAGGCGTACTTGGCGCCCATGCCGAGGTCGGCGACCTGGGTGCGCATGGCCTTCTGGTCGTCGCCGCCGACCGCCGCGGCGATCACCTTGGGGCCGATCTGCTGGGTCTTCAGCAGGATCGACGAGAAGTCGCGGGTGCCCTGGGGCACCAGGATCTCCTCGACGATGGTCGCGCCGTTGGCCTCGGCCAGCTTGCGGGTCGTCGCCGAGGTGTTGTGCCCCCAGACGTAGTCGTTGGTCAGCAGCAGCCAGTCCTTGCCGTAGGTGCCGATCGCGCTCTTGACCGCGGACTGGGCGAAGTTCGTGCCGTTGCCGTCCCAGACGAACTTGACCCGGTGGCAGTTCTTGCCGGACTCGGTCGGCGAGGAGGAGTTGGTGTTGAGGTAGATCACGCCGTGCTTCTGCGCGACCTGCGAGATCGCGTTGGCCACGCCGGAGGAGACGGCGCCGATCAGAAAGCCCACCTTGTGCTGCGAGATCATCCGCTCGGCGACCCGCGAGCCGGTCGCCGGCGTGGTCTCGGTGTCGATGTGGACGGTCTCGATCCGGCGGCCGAGAACGCCGCCCTTGGCGTTGAACTCCTCGATCGCCATCAGCATGCCCCGGCGGTCCGACGCGCCGGAGTTGGCGTACTGCCCGCTGGCGTCGGAGGTGAGACCGATCACCAGCGGCTTGTTCTCCGCGAAGGCCTCCGCGGCCAGCCCGGCGGCCAGGGCCAGCGGCGCCGCGGCCAGCAGCAGCCGAGTGAGACGTTGCTTCATTCCTGCCTCCCTTTCCGCGCTCCCTCTGCGAGGGCCGGCGGGCCCGCGGGCCCGCGAAGGCCTGGGCCTCCTGCGTCCGCCGCAGGGTCCCGGCACCGATGGCGCCGCGCCGAGCTCGCATCCGGAGTCGTTATTGAATTAATTTTCTCATTCTTTTATATTTGAAAATTCTTTTTACATCAAGATAGAAATTTCTTTCAAAAGGGCCGTGGGAATTGACGTTCGATCCCAGGGCTCCGAGGCTGGCGCGGCGCAGCCGTCGAGTCCCTTGCCCTTCGGCCGGCGCGGCTTCGTCACCGGAAACGGAAGCAGGACGCCGAGCATGACCGACACGATCCCCGACGCCGGAGACTCCCGGTCCTTCGATCAGCTTCGCGATGCCATCGACGAGCGCTTCGACAGCCTGAGCCCGCACCTGCAGCGCCTGGCCCGCTACGCGCTGCACAACCCCAACGGCTTCGCCCTCTCGACCGTGGTCAAGGTGGCCGAGGAGAACGACGTCCAGCCCTCCAGCGTGGTCCGCTTCGCCCAGACCTTCGGCTTCCGGGGCTTCTCGGACCTCCAGAAGGTCTTCCGCCACCGGCTGATCGAGGGCACGCCGGAACTGCGCAGCGAGATCTACGCGGCGCAGGAGTCGCTGGAGCAGCTCGCCGAGGACGACCCGCTGCGTCTCCTTCAGGATTTCTCCCAGGCTTCGATCGACGCCCTCAACGGCCTACGTCGCTCGATCGGCAACGAGGAGCTGAAGCAGGCCCTCGGCATGATGGACCGTGCCGCCACCTGCTACGTGATCGGACAGCGCCGCGCCTTCCCGGTCGCCGCCTACATCGCCTACGGCCTGGCGCGGCTCGAGCTCAAGGCGATGTTCCTCGACTTCGTCGGCGGCATGGTGCCGCAGCAGGTTGCGGCCATAACGGAACAGGACCTGCTGATCGCGGTCAGCTTCGCGCCCTACGCGCCCGACGTGGTCAAGACCGTCAAGGACGCGCACATCCGCGGCATACCCGTGCTGTCGATCACCGACACCGAGCGCAGCCCGCTGGCGACCCACGCCGCGCTGGCCTTCAAGGTCCACGACGACGCCGTGCGGCGCTTCCGGCCGCTCGCGCCCTCCATCGTCCTGGCCCAGTGCCTGATCCTCGGCCTCAGCTACCTCAAGGACCGCGACACGGCGGCCCGGCGCTGACCCCGCCGCGGCCTACGCTGCGGCCCCGAGGAAGCCTTGCAGTGCGGACCTGAGGTTCGCCCCCAGCGCCTCGCTGACGTAGCCGCCCTCCTGCACGATGACGCTCGGCAGCTTCAGGGAGGCGATCCGTTCGGTGATCCGCGCGAAGCCCGCCGTGGTGATCGCCAGGCCCTGGAAGGGGTCGCTTTCGTGGGCGTCCAGGCCCAGCGCGACCACCAGGGCACCCGGGGCGAAGTCGGCGATCCGCGCGAGGGCCCCGTCCAGCGACTCCAGATAGGCCTCGTCCGCGGTGCCGCGCGGCAGGGGCAGGTTCAGGTTGAGGCCTTCGCCCGCGCCCTCGCCGGTCTCCGCCGCGTAGCCCCAGAAGAAGGGATAGAAGCGGATCGGGTCGGCGTGGAGCGAGACGGTCAGCACGTCGCCGCGGCCGTAGAAGATCTGCTGGGTGCCGTTGCCGTGGTGGACGTCGACATCGAGGATCGCGACCCGCGGGTGCCGCGTCCGCAGGCGAGCGGCGGCGATGGCGGCGTTGTTCAGGAAGCAGAAGCCGCCGGCCATGTCGGCGCTGGCGTGGTGGCCCGGCGGCCGGCAGAGCGCATAGGCCAGGGTCTCGCCGCCGAGCACCAGGTCCGCGGCACGGATCGCGCTCTGCGCGCCGGCGTAGACGCTGGTCCAGGTCTCGGCGTTGATCGGCGCCGCGCCGTCCATGAGGTGATAGCCGGCCTGCCCGACCGCCGAGGCGGGGTAGCCGGCCAGCGCCTCGCCCGGGCGCGAGACCGGGTGGACGTTGGGCACGACCTCGTCGGGCGCGCCTTCGATCCGGCTCCAGCGCGGATAGATGCCCTGCAGGAAGGTCAGGTAGCGTTGGTCGTGCACCGCGGCGACGGCCTCCGGACCGGAGTCCGGCGGCGCCTCGACCGCCAAGCCCAGCTCCTCCAGGGCGCGCAGCAGGACCTCGGCGCGCTCCGGCGTCTCCGGGCTCGGCTTCCAGGCGCCGCTGACCAGGAAGCGCTTCGGATGATGGGCCTTTTGCGCGGGGTCGAAGACCGCCTTCATGGAGGAAGCTCCCTTGCCGAGGTCAAAGGCCGACTCTGTCCGGACCGCCCTCCCGGGTCAACGCGGCGGGCGTGTCGATTCAGGCGCCGTCGCCGGATTTTCAGGCGGGCGACTCCGTCGTCTCTGGGCTAGGATCGCGAAACCCAAGGACAGCGAGGCCGGAATGACACTGCCGGAAGGCCCCTCCACGTGACGCGCGAAGCGCCGGATGTCGTCTGCTTCGGGGCCGCCCATTGGGACGTGATCGCCCGCAGGGCGGCCGAGGCGTGCGGTCCGGATACGCCGGGCCGGGTCGAGCGGCGCCCGGGCGGCGTCGCGCTCAACGTCGCCAGGGCGCTGGCGGCGGCCGGCCGCCGGGTCGCCTTGGCGGCGCCCCTCGGGGACGACGAGGCGGGGCGGCGCCTGATCTCGGCCCTGTCGGAAGACGGCATCGAGACCGAGGGGCTGCTGGTGCGAGGCGGCGCGCCGACCGGCAGCTACGTCGCCATCGAGCGGGCCGACGGCGAACTGCTGGCCGCGGTCGCCGACACCGCCGCGCTGGAGGCGCTGGCGGCCGCCGAGTTGCCTCTCGATCGCTTCGCGGAGGCCAGGGCTTGGTTCCTCGAGACCAACCTGCCCGTCGCGGTCATTGCGGCCCTGGCCGCGCGGCCGTCGCGTCCGGCCCTGGTCGCGGACGCCGTGTCCCCGGCCAAGGCGCCCAAGCTCCGGCCGGTCCTGGACCGCCTGGAAACCCTCTACTGCAACCGCGCCGAGGCCGAGGCGATCTGCGCGACCGGCTTCACGGCCGCCGAGCCGGCCGCGCGGGCCCTGCTCGGGCTCGGCGTGGCGCGCGCGGTCGTGACCGACGGCCCCCGCGCCGCCACCGACGCGGGCCCCCGGGGCGTCACCACCCTACGGCCAGAGGCCGGCGCGCTCCGCTCCGTGACCGGCGCCGGCGACGCGCTCCTGGCCGCGCACCTCGCCGCCACCCTGGCTGGCAGCACGCCCGAGGCGGCGCTGGCGACCGGCCTCGCCGCCGCCCGCCGGCAGGCCGCCGAAAGCTCGCCCTCAACATGACCATGATGGACCAGAGCCCCGAGGTCGCCGCCGCCCTGGCCGAGGGCGCCGCCGTGGTCGCGCTGGAGAGCACCATCGTCACCCATGGCCTGCCCTGGCCCCGCAACCTGGAGGTCGCCCGGGCGGTCGAGGCGGCGGTCCGCGACCAGGGCGCGGTCCCGGCCACGATCGCCGTCCTCGGCGGGCGGATCCAGGTCGGGCTCGATGCCGGGCAGCTCGAGGGCCTGGCGCGCGCGACCGGGATCGCCAAGCTGTCCCGCGCCGACCTGGCCGCGCAGATGGCGCTGGGCGGCGACGGCTCGACCACCGTGGCGGCGACCATGATCTGCGCCCGCCTCGCCGGCATCGAGTGCTTCGCGACCGGCGGGATCGGCGGCGTGCACCGCGGCGCGGCGCAGAGCTTCGACGTCTCCGCCGACCTCGACGAGCTGGCGGAGACCGCGGTGACCGTGGTCTGCGCCGGGGCCAAGGCGATCCTCGACCTGCCCAAGACCCTGGAGGCACTGGAGACCCGCGGCGTGCCGGTGATCGGCTGGCGGACCCAGGCCTTCCCGGCCTTCTGGTCGCGCGACAGCGGCCTGGCCTGTCCGCTGCGCATGGACGCGGAGGACCAGATCGCCCGGGCCCATCGCCTGCGCGCGGCCCTCGGCCTCGCCGGCGGCCAGCTCGTGGTCAACCCCATCCCCGAGGCCGCGGAGATCCCCGGCGCCGAGATCGCGCCGGTGATCGACGCCGCGGTGGCGCAGGCCGAGGCCGAAGGCGTCTCCGGCAAGGAGGTCACGCCCTTCCTGCTGGCCCGGGTCCTGGACGCGACCCGGGGCCGAAGCCTCGAGGCCAACGTCGCCCTGGTCGAGAACAACGCCCGCCTCGCCGCCCGCATCGCCCTGGCCCTGCAGCAGGAGCCGCGGCCTTAGTTGCTGGGTGGTGTCGTCTCCGATTTCACCCCCACCGCGCGAAGCGCAGCGCGTACGCGCCCCATCCCCCCTCAAGGGGGAGGGCTGGGGTGGGGGTGCCTCCCCGAAACGCTCAGATGCGCGGACTTGTGCTCTCTTCTGCCCCTTCAAGCCCCCGCCTTCCGGTGCCGCTGCCGATACTCCCCGGGGGTCAGACCGACCTGGCGCTTGAAGGCGCGGGCGAAGGCGCTCTGGTCGGAGTAGCCGAGTTCCAGCGCGATCTGGCTGAGCGGCTGGTCTCCGTGGACTAGGCGGTGCTGGGCCAGGCGCTGGCGGCAGTCCTGGAGGATCCGGTTGAAGCCGGTGCCCTCGGCCTCCAGCCTGCGGTGCAGGGAGCGGCGGGACAGCCCGAGGCCGCCGGCGATGCCCTCCTGGTCGACCGGCGCCTCGCCCAGGCTGGCCAGCACGGCGCTGGCCACGCGGTCGGCCAGCGCCCGGGCCCGGTTGCGGTGGCGCATCGCCAGACGCAGGGCCCGCGACCTCTGGGACCAAGCCCGGTCGTCGCGCGCCGGCATGGGCTGGTCCAGCCCCGCCAGCGGCAGCAGGACCGCGTTGTCGGCCTGGTCGAAGCGGCAGCGCGGACCCACGTCCCGCTGCCAGGCCTGCTCCGGACGGCTTGCCGCGTGCTCGAAGCCGATTTCCCTGGGCCGCCAGCCGGGGCCCAGGCAGGCGCGGATCAGGCCGACGAAGATCGACAGCGAGAACTCGGCGTCCTGCTGGCGGGGCCAGATGTCGGGATCGAGGATGCGATAGCTCAGCCGGGCCTCGTGGCCCTCGACCTCGAAGCGCAGCTCCGAGGTGCTCTGCACCAGACGCAGGTAGCCGGCGAAGGTCGAAAGCGCGCTGCCCAGGTCGGGCGCGGCCAGGACCGCCTCGCCCAGGGCGCCCAGCGCGGCCAGGTCGAAGTCGCGGCCGGCCTCCCAGCCGAAGGCCTGGTCGCCGCTCGCGCTGGCGCCCCGCTGCAGCAGCCGGACGAAGGCGGCAAGGGACAGCTCGACGCCGTCGTCGCGCCAGGCCCGCGCGGGGATCTCGCAGCCGCAGGCCAGCGCGTAGGGGTCCAGCCCCCGCGCCGCCAGCCGATCGTCGAAGCCCGATAGGACGCTGGAGGAAATCGTGGCCCCGCTGGTCACGATGCGTCTCCCAGGTTGTCTCCCTAAGACCGGTCTAGCGCCGGTTGTGCCGGAAAGTATGCGGCAGGCGCTTCGGCGCTGTCAAAAACCGCACGGTCCCTCGGCGTGGGGCCCAACAGGGACTGGCCGAAAATGTCAAGACGCGGCGGGGGCGGCGGTCCTTTGATAGTGGAAGAACGCGCGAGGCGGCGTCGCCCTCGCGCGGAACAAGAAGAACAAAGGGGAGAGACGATGCGCGCCCTCGCTGGATCTGCATCCTTTTTCGCCGTCCTGGCCTGCGGGCTCCTGCCGCTCGCGCCCTTCGCCGCCTCGGCGGAAAGCGACCGGGAGCTGCTCGCCGCCCGCTGCGCCGCCTGCCACGCGGCGCGCGACGACGGCACGCTGGAACGCGTCCACGACGTCCGCAAGACGCCCGAGGCCTGGGACATGACCCTGGTGCGCATGGTGAACCTGCACGGCGTCGAGTTCGCCGCCGGGGAACGGCGCCGCCTGGTCAAGCACCTCGCCGACCTCCGGGGCCTGGCGCCGGCCGAGACCGCCGGCTACCGCTACGTGCTGGAGAAGACGCCGGGCGTGACCGACAGCGGCCCGAACGAGGACCTGACCCAGATCTGCGGCCGCTGCCACACCTTCGCCCGGGTCGCCCTGCAGCGCCGCGACGAGACCGAGTGGCTCAAGCTGG
>JANQGU010000126.1 GCA_028282935.1 Kiloniellales bacterium | reverse complement strand
CGCGCCGGGCTCGAAGACCTTGATGTCGAAGTCGCCGCCGGACATGGCCTTGACCGCGTCGGCGACGCGGTGCGGCGGCGGGCCGATCACCGCCACGTTCTTGCCGAAGGCCGCGTGCATCTTCCAGCGGACCTTCTTGGCGTCCGCCGTTGTCGAAAAGGTGACGGCCGCGCTGACGGCCAGCGCCAGCACGCCGAGGGTCCTCAGGATTCCTGGCTTCATGCATACCTCCCTGTTCATTCGCTCGGGGTCATTCTGTCGGACCCTCGATTTCCTGGTGATCTCGTCCGCAGGCGGCGCCGGAAGGCTTCCGAGCCGCCTAGGGGACAGAGCCGAGATCCTCAGTGGCGCATAGCTTGGGTTGGACCTCTTTGCAGGTCAAGGCGAAACAGGCCGTTAACCAAAGCCTGCCCAGAAAATGGGCAGGCAGCCGATGCCGCCGGCGCAGGGGAATCGCTCGCAGAGCGAGGAACGGGAAGCCCCCGCAACGCCGGGTATGCGACGGCAGAACCGGCTCTCAGGTCAGCCGAAGAGCTGGAGCTGCCGGTCCTCGGGCTTCGGCGCCCGCGGCGTCATCCGGCTCTGCGCGGTCAGCGCGGCCTCCATGTCGGCCAGATAGGGAGAGGGGGCCATCTCCCTGACCTTGCCGCGCCACAACCGTTTCTCCGCCCGGCTGAGGAACAGCCGGTCCTCGGCCCGGGTCATCCCGACGTAGAAGAGGCGCCGCTCCTCCTCGAGCGCCGCCGGCTCCGGGCTGCCCCAGTAGAGCGGCAGAACGCCGTCCTCGAGGCCGACGACGAAGACGACCGGAAACTCGAGGCCCTTGGCGGCATGCAGGGTCATGAGAGAGATCCGGTCGGCGCGGGGGTCCCAGAGATCCGCCTCGCTCGCGAGGGCGACCGCTTCCACGAGGCGCTCGGGATCCTCGCCGCAGGCCGCCGCCAGCGCGCCGAGGTGCCGCCGCGCCACGTCGAGCTCGCCGCCGGGGACCTCCTCGGCGCCGGAAAGCGCGGCGGCGGCGGCCTCGAGGCGCCGGCTCAGGGGGAGGTCCCCCGCCCCCGCCGGCCCGGGCCCCGCCAGCGCCCGAAGCAAGGCCGCCACGCCCTCATGGGCGGCGAGCGGCCGGTTCGCCTGCTTCTGGAACGGCATGCCCGAGCGGGCCAGGGCCTCCACGAGCGGGTCGGCCTGGCCGTCGGTCCGGTAGAGCACGGCGATGTCGGAAAAGGACAGCGGGACCTCCTCGCCCTGTGCCGTCCGCCCGCTGTCGATCGAGAAGAAGCTGTGCCCGCCCAGCAGCTCCTCGATCTTGTGCACGACGAACTCGGCTTCCGCCCGCTCGCTCCGCGCCGTGCGGACCTCGATGCGCGCCGCCATGTCGCGCACCGCCTCGGCCGGGACGCCCGGCGCCGCGGCGGCGGAAACGACCTGGGCGGAGGCGGTGACGATCGTGCCGCTGGAGCGGTAGTTGCGGGCGAGGCGGATCGCCGCGGCCGAGGGATAGTCCTCCCGGAACCGGCGCATGGAAGAGGCGTCCGCGCCGCGAAAGCCGTAGATCGCCTGGTTCGCATCGCCGATCGCGCAGAGGTTGCCGTCGCTGCCGGCAAGCAGCTTCAAGAGCGCGTACTGCCGCTCGTCCAGGTCCTGGAACTCGTCGGCGGAAATCCAGCGGAAGCGCTCGCGGCAGCGGCGGGCGAGATCGGGATGGCCCTCCAGCATCCGCAGCGCGCGGAGGACGAGATCGTCGAAGTCGACCCAGTTACGCTGCGCCAGCGCCGCCTCGTAACGGCGCAGGGCCTCCGCGGTCTGATCGCCGTCCGCCCGGCCCCGGCGCTTGGCCCGCGAGATGGCGGCGAGCAGGCTGCGCGCCCGGCCCTCCGAAAGGTCGAGGGTCTCTCTCAGCAGGGCAAGCCGCTCCGCCTCCTCGGCGACGTGGAAGCCCGCCTCGAGGCCCGCGGCCTCCGGGGTCTCTCTCAGCAGGGCGAGGCCGAGGGAGTGAAAGGTGTGGACCGGGATCTCCTGCCCCTCGGCGGGCAGCAGCCGGGTAAGGCGCTCCTTCATCTCCCGGGCCGCCCGCCGGGTGAAGGTGATGGCGAGGCTGGCCTGCGGCGGCACGCCCCGGGCCGCCACCAGGTGGGCGATGCGGTGGGTCAGCGTGCGGGTCTTGCCGGAGCCGGGCCCCGCCTCGATCAGGACCGGCCCCTCCAGGATCTCGGCGGCCGCCCGCTGATCCGGATCGAGCCCCGCCAGGGGCTGACGCGGGTCGGTCTCTACCGCCGCGCCGGCGGCCACCGGCGCCGCGGCCTCGCGTCGGGGGCGGCGGTCAGTCTTCCCGCCGGCCGGCGTCCGGCCCGGCTTCTGCGCCGGCGCATCCGCCCCGGCCTCGGGAAGGGGCAGGTCGAACAGCAGGCCGCCCGAGGTCGCCGCGCGCAGCTCGCGATCCTCGAAGAGGCGGATCACGCCGTACTCGCCGTCGTAGCCGGCCTCGCGGATCACCTCTCCGCGCCGCAGCCGGGCGATGGCCTCGCCGAGCAGGGGCTCGCCGGCCCGCGCGATGTCCTCGACCGGCACCTTTTCGAGGATGGCGAGCTCGGGGCCGAGCCGGGCGAGCAGGCGCTCGTAGCTCTGCATGACGGTCTTGCTGCCGGGGCCCTTGCCCTTGATCTCGGAGAGGATCTCCGGCAAGGGCACCAGGCTCAGGACCTCGGCCGCCTTGGGCGGAGGCGCGGCGCGCGCCTCGGCCTCGGTCCGGTCGGCCAGGGAGTCGATGCGGTGCGAGACGCCGATGGTCAGGCCCTCGCCGCAGACCGGGCAGAGTCCGCCGTGGGCCTGGGTCTCCTCGGGCGTGAAGCGGACGCCGCACTTCCGGTGCCCGTCCATGTGGTACTTGCCCTCCTCGGGGAAGAACTCGACCGTGCCGACGAAGCCCCGGCCGGTCTTCAGCGCGTCGAGCATCGCGAAGTAGTCGAGCGCGGTGTCGTAGGTGGTCGCCTCGCGGCCGATCTTGGGCGGCGAATGAGCGTCCGAGTTGGACACCAGCCGGAAGCGGTCGAGCGAGGCTATGCGCCAGTTCATCGGCGGGTCCGAGGACAGCCCGGTCTCGACGGCGAAGACCTCCTCCGCCAGGTCGCCGTAGCAGTCGTCGATCGAATCGAAGCCCGACTTGGAGCCGAGCGCGGCGAACCAGGGCGTCCAGATGTGGGCCGGGATGAGATAGGAATGCGGCCCGGTTTCGAGGGTGATCTCCAGCAGGTCGCGCGAGTCCAGGCCCAGGATGGGACGGCCGTCCGAGGCGAGATTGCCGATGCGCGAAAGGCTGGTCACCAGGCGGTCGGCCGCCTCGATATCGGGCACGAAGATCAGGTGGTGGATCTTCCGCACCTTGTCGCCCTTCTTGTAGATCGTGGAGATCTCGACCTCGAGCAGGAAGCGCTGCTCGACAGCGCAGGCGGCGGGGGTCTGGCGGTCGAGCTCGCGTTCGAGATCAGGGCGCAGGCGGAAGAGGCCGGGCTCCGCCGGCACCAGCTTCTCCTTGATGTCGGCGAGCCAGGCCGGGTGGGTGAAGTCCCCGGTGCCGACCACGGTGATGCCCTTCTTGCGGCCCCAGAGCGCGAGGTTCTCCAGATCGGCGTTCTTGGCGGTGGCGCGGGAGTACTTGGAGTGGATCTGGACGTCTACGTGAAAGCGCATGGCCGAATGGTCCTCGGAAGCCCGGGCCCGGCGAATCGAGTCGGGAGAGTCATTATGCCACGCCCAGCCTCGCCCGGCGCGCGCTGTTGGTATCCGAAGGAAGAAATGAGACCTCCGGTAGCGGAGGTCTCACGGCAGGACGCTAGTTCAGCAGGACCCGCGGCAGCCAGAGCGCGATTTCGGGGAAGGCCATGACCAGGCCGACGCCGATCAGCTGGAGCAGGACGAAGGGAATGATACCCTTGTAGATCTGCTGGATCTTGATGCTCTTGGGCGCCACCGCCTTCATGTAGAAGAGCGCGAAGCCGAAGGGCGGCGTCAGGAAGGAGGTCTGCAGGTTGACCGCCAGGAGGATCGCGAACCAGTAGACCACATCGAACTTGTCGACGTGGGTGCCGAAGTCCATCAGCTCGATGATCGGGCTGAAGACCGGCAGGACGATCAGGGTGATCTCGATCCAGTCGAAGAAGAAGCCGAGGAAGAACACGATCCCCATCAGCACGAAGAGCAGCCCCCAGGAGCCGAGGCCGAGGCTCTCGACGATCTCGATCACGATGTCGTCGCCGCCCAGCGACCGGAACACGAAGGAGAACAGGGTCGCGCCGATGAAGATGCCGAAGAGCATGGCGTTGGTCTGCGCCGTGCGCTCGACGACGCTCGACAGCACCGAGCGGAAGTGCCCGAGGTCGGCCCGCAGGCCACGGCCGGTGGCGCCGTCGTCCAGATCCATCTTGGCTTCGCCCTCGAAGTGGAACTCCGGGACCTTGAGCGCGGGCAGGATGACCAGGTTGAGCAGCGCCAGCAGCAGCGCGCCCATCGCGCCGACGCCGGCGGCCTCGGTCGGGGTCGCGAAGCCGCCGAGGATCGAGCCCAGGACCACGACCACCAGGAAGACCGGCGGCAGGAAGCTGCGCAGGATCATGATCAGGACCGCGCCGAGGCTCTGGGGCCCGATGCTGTCGTGCAGTCGGGGCGCCAGGGCCGGCTTCAGCGTGCAGGCGACCATGATGTAGACCGCATAGAGGGCGGCCAGGATCAATCCCGGGAAGAGCGCGGCGACGAAGAGGTTGCCGACCGAGCGGCCGAGCAGATCGGCCATGATCACCAGCATGATCGAGGGCGGGATCAGGATCCCCAGGGTGCCCGAGGCCGCGATCGTGCCGGTGGCCAGGGGCGGGGAATAGCCGCGGGCGCTCATCACCGGCAGCGCCAGCAGCGACATCATCACCACCGAGGCGCCGATGATGCCGGTGGTCGCGGCCAGGATGGTGCCCATCAGGGTCACGGCCAGGGCCAGGCCGCCGGGCACCCGGCGCAGCAGCACCTGGAGGCAGTTCAGGAGGTCGCGCGCGATGCCCGAGCGTTCGAGCATGGTCCCCATGAAGATGAACATCGGGATCGCGGTCAGGATCAGGTTCTCGGCGATGCCGCCGAAGATGCGCGAGGGGATCGAGCCGAACTGGTAGAGGGTGAACTCGTCGAAGGCGATGCCGATGAAGCCGAAGACCAGGCCGATGCCGCCGAGGACGAAGGCGACGGGATAGCCGGAGAACAGCAGCACCGCCAGGGCGGCGAACATCAGCAGCGGGAGGATCTCGGCGAAGTCCATCAGTGATCTCCGCCGACGGTTTCCTTGACCTTCTCCTGCGGCAGCCGGCCGGTCAGCCCGGCGACCGACTTGATCAGCTGCGAGACGCCGGCCAGGCCGAGCAGCCCGAACATCACCGGCATCGCGGCCTTCAGGATCCAGATGTTGCTGAGGCCGATGGTCGACTTGGAGACCTCGCCCTCCAGGAAGGACTGCTGGGTATAGATCGCGGTGAAGTAGATCCCGATGACCACGTAGGTCATCAGGAACACGACGATCCCGACCGCCTCGATGGCGTACTTGGCCTTCAACGGCAAGCGGTCACGCAGCAGGTCGATCCGGACGTGGGACTGCCGGGTGTAGGCGTAGCCGATCACCAGGGCGAAGAGGAAGGTGTGCAGCCAGTACTCGGATTCCTGGATCTGGGTCGAGTTCAGGCCGAAGGGCTTCGGCACGCCGAAATAGCGGGTCACGACGTCGTAGCAGACGACCAGGACGAGAAGCAGCCCCATCCAGCCGCCGACCTGGGCGACCCGCTTCAGGACGCCGTCGATCGCCGCGCTCAAGCGAAGCAAGGATTCCACGCTAGCCCCCAGTTCTCGCCACTGCGCGGACGGCGCAGGCAGACCGGAAAGAGAGGCTGTCCCCGATCGGCCGGGGACGGAGAAGGCAACGGCCCGGAACCCTTCTGGTTCCGGGCCGCACAGGCAGGCCTATTTCAGATAGCCGAGGTCGTTCCAGACCTTGTATTCGGCCCGGAACGCCTGCAGCGAATCCCAGGCTTCCTTGAAGCCGGCGTCCTCGGCCGCGTTCTCGGCGGCGACCTCGTTCCAGGCGGTTTCGATCTGGTCGAGGATCTCCTGCGGCCAGCGGTGGATGGTCACGCCCTTCTCCTTCAGCTCCTTCAGCGCCTTGCCCTGGATCGCCTCGCCTTCGGCCAGGCCGATCGTGAAGTTGGCCAGGCAGGCGGTCTCGATCTGCGCCTTCTGGACGTCGCTGAGCTCGTTCCACTTCTCCAGGTTGACCATCAGCTCGAAGACCGTCGACTGCTGATGCCAGCCCGGGAAGTAGTAGTGCTTGGCGACCTGGTAGAAGCCCAGGTCGAGGTCGATCGCCGGCATGGAGTACTCGGTCGCGTCGATGGTCCCGCGCTCCAGCGCCGGATAGATGTCGGCGCCGGCCAGGAGCTGCGTATCGACGCCGAGCCGCTGCATCACCTTCGCGCCGAGGCCGAAGAAGCGCATCTTCTTGCCCTTGAGCTGGTCGAGCGAGGTGATCTCCTCGCGGAACCAGCCCGAGGCCTCCGGCGCGATGACGCCGCAGATCATCGAATGGATGTTGTGCTTGGCGTAAACCTTCTGCATCAGCTCCTGGCCGCCGCCGTTGAGCAGCCAGCCGGCGTATTCGCCGGCCGAGGGCCCGAAGGGCACCGCGGAGAAGAGCGCCAGCGCGGGCTCCTTGCCCTGCCAGTAGCCGGGCGTCGACCAGGCGGCGTCCAGCGCCCCGGCCTTGATCGCGTCGAACATCTCGAGGGCCGGCACCAGCGCGCCCGGCTCGTAGAACTTGAGCTCGATCTCGCCTCCCGAGACCGAGTCGACCGTGGCTTCGAGCTGCTTGCCCAGCGAGCCGAGCTGGACCAGTTTGGACGGGAAGGCTGAGCCCATCTTGAGCTTGGTCTTGGCATCGGCCACGCCGGCCGAAAGCGCAAGCGTCGCGCCGAGCGTGAGGGCGCAGGCGACCCTCATGAGTCCTGGCATCATTCTAGTCTCCCTGTTTATTCGCTCCGGAGTCCTTCGATCGGACCCACGATTTCTTATCGACCCTCGGCCCCCGACGGTGCCGGCCCGACGACCCGGCAAGACCCGCGGAGCAGGGCCCGCTTCCCCAGCGGCGCTACATTGATTTGCCGCCCCTAGCAGGTCAAGGCCTAACCAGGGTTGCGCCGGGAGCACTGTGTTCAACGCCTGAAAGCCGCAGAAACGCTGGGATTCACGCGGCGCGATGGGCCTCCAGGAAGTCCCGGTCGACCTCGACGCCGAGGCCCGGGCCCGGTGGCGGCGCGGCCGTCCCGTCGTGGTCCCGGACCTGGCCTTCGATGTCGAGCGGCCGGACCAGGATCCCGTCCTTGAAGCGGTTGGGCGTGGTGTCGTACTCCAGGTAGGGCGGCTCGGGATGGGCGCCGCCGGGCAGGTCCGGCAGGGCCAGCAGCAGGTGCAGGTTGGTCGCCAGGGCCACGCCCGAGCCCCAGACGTGGTTGACTACCGGCAGAAGCTGGGCCTGCGCCAGGGCCAGGACCCGGCGGTACTCGGTGATGCCGCCCAGGCCGCAGACCTCGGGCTGCAGGATGTCGACGCAGCGGCCCTCGATCAGGTCGCGGAAACCCCAGCGGGTGAACTCCGCCTCGCCGCCGGCGATGTTGACCGCCAGCTTGGCCCTGAGCTCGCGGTAGCCGGCCCGGTCCTCGGGCGCCACCGGCTCCTCGAACCAATAGACGCCCAGGCGTTCCAGCTCGCGCCCCAGGGCCAGGGCGTCGTGGATGGCGAAGGCGTGATTGGCGTCGACCATCAGCCGCATCTCCGGGCCGATGCCGTCGCGCACCGCCTCGACCAGCTCGATGTCCCGCGCCACCCCCAGGCCGACCTTCATCTTGGTCGCGGTGAAGCCCTTGGCCTTGATGGCCGCCGCCTCGGCCTCGAAGGCCTGGGCCAGGTCGGGCCTCCGCTGCAGCATCATGCCGTAGCCGTAGACCGGCACCCGCTGCCGGAAGGCGCCGCCCAGGAGCTTGTAGAGCGGCAGGCCCACCGCCTTGCCGGCGAGGTCCCAGAGCGCGATGTCGACCCCGGAGAGCGCCTGGATCGGCATGCCCTTCTGGCCGTGGTCGCGCAGCAGGTTGTAGACCTGCTGCCAGATCACCTCGCGATCGAGGGCGTCCAGGCCCAGGATCATGGGCTGGATCACCCGCTCGACGATGGCCTTGTTGGCCAGGGCGACGTTGCCGGCGCCGAAGCACTCGCCCCAGCCGATCAGCCCCTCGTCGGTCTCGACCTCGACCAGATGCGCCGTCCGCTGGGTGAAGTACTGCTGCGAGTAGCCGAGCTCCTCGTCGAGGTCGTAGCACAGGACGTGGCTGGTGACGCGGACGATCTTCATGGCGGCGGCCGGCGGGACGCGCGAAGCTCGCCACCGACACCACTGTCATGCCCGGGCTTGACCCGGGCATCCAGGGTTGCAGAACCGCAACGCTTCGGTTCCTGGATTGCCGGGTCAAGCCCGGCAATGACAGCTTGAGAAAACGAGCGCACCTCCGCTCACACCTTCCTGTCCGCGACCGCGTCGGCCGGGCTGCCGGGCAGCGGGGCGAAGGGCGCCGCCACCAGGATGCGGTTCTCCTGCTTGATCAGGTAGCCGGCCTCGGCGCTCATCCTGGTATAGGCGAGCCAGTCCGGGTCGGCCCACATCGCGGCGCGGCGCGTCGCCCGGTCCGTCACGTCCTGGTAGGCCCAGATGTGGACGTAGGTGTTCACGTCGCCGACCTCGGTGGTCGCCCAGACCACCGGCAGGCCGAGGTGCCGGGTCTGGGGCTCCCAGCCGTGCTTCTGATAGAGCTCGATGTGCGCCTTGATGGTGCCGGGACGGCAGGTGTAGGTGCGTTGATCGAAGATCACCTTGGCTTCTCCCTTGCTTGGATGGGCGTTCCCTCGCCCCATCCTGCCGCCCGCGGCGGTCAGAAGTCGAGGGTGTCGCCCGGCTGCATGACGACGACCTGGCCGTCGTAGTCGCCCAGGGCCGCCTTGAACTCCTCCGGCGTGCCCTTGAGCGGCGGGAAGGTGCCGTAGTGCATGGGGACCACCTGCTTGGTCTTCAGCAGCTCCTTCAGCGCGTAGGCGGCGTGGGTCGGATCCATGGTGAAGTGGCCGCCGATCGGCAGCAGCGCCAGGTCCGGCTTGTAGTAGCTGCCGATGAAGGCCATGTCGGCGAAGACCCCGGTGTCGCCGGCGTGGTAGAGCGACTTGCCGTCCTCCAGCTCGATGATGTAGCCCGCCGGCTCGCCGCCCGGGACGACCCGCTTCTTGCCGGTGGCCGGATCGGTGAAGACGTACTCGGAGCTGTGCTCGGCGCGCACCATGGTGACGGTGATGCCCTCGCCGATGGGCTGGATCGGGCCGCTCTTGTTGAAGCGGATCAGCTGCTCGTTGGGGACCACGCCCAGGGTCCGGAAGGACTGGCCCAGGTCGGCGTTCATCCCGACCTTGGCGCCGGTCATCTCGGCGATCTTGGGCGTGTCGCCGACATGGTCGCCGTGGCCGTGGGTGACCAGGATCAGGTCGACCTTGCCGAGCTGGCCCAGGTCCTTGAGCGCCTCCGGCGTCTTGGGGTTCCGGGAGATGAAGGGATCGATCAGGATCACCTTGCCCCCCGAGGTGGTGATCTTGAAGGCCGCCTGGCCGTACCACTGGATCTCGGCCGCCTGGGCGGCGCCGAGACCGGCGACGGCCGAGACCGCCAGGCCGGCGCAGAAGCAAAACAAACCGCGGAACATCCTAGCCTCCCTATCTCCTATGACTGACGGCGATCAGCATAGCAGCCGGCGCGGCCCCTGGCGCCTTGAGTTCTGCATCCGCCGCCTGGGGGATTGCAGAGCGGCGAGGCGGGCGCCCGACTCCTCTATGGCGAGCCGGCGCGAATGACGTAGAGTGTCGCGAGGGCGGAAAGAACCCCGGGAGGCGAGGTGGACAGAATCGGATTTATCGGCCTCGGCCGCATGGGCCTGGGCATGGCCAGCAACCTGCAGCGCAAGGGCTTCAAGCTGACGGTCTT